>JAHFDZ010000022.1 GCA_023248745.1 Myxococcales bacterium
CGAACGCTCTGTGCTCTCTTCCCACTCTTCGTGGCATGTTCGAATTCCCCGGCCGCGGTTGATGCGAGTGTTGTAAGCGACGGATCACTCGCAGACGCCTATTCACTCGATGCCATAAGCGATGCCGGTGCGGATACAAGCGCCGACGCACAAGCAGATGTCGACGCGCAGGCTCCTGCCGACGCAAAGGCGGATGTGGACGCGCAGGCTCCTGCCGACGCAAAGGCAGACGTTATCGTCGACGCTGCGACGCCGACGTTTCTCTCGGGGACCTACTACCTCGAACCGTTCGGCACCCAACGCGGAGGAACCATTCGAGAGCTCAGTGGCAAGCTCACCCTCGCGCCCACGATCACGGGCATCGGCTTTGACGTGAACCCCGAGTTCATCGTGTCGACCGACAATGCGAGCACGCTTCGACTTACAAGTGCGCTCGGTGTTACGACGACGCTTACCGTCAAGGGTCTCTACGCGATGGTGCGTCCCGCGTTTTCGCCCGACGGGAAGTTTGTCGCCGTGCAGGCTACCGAGACGGCCGTCAACCCACCCAATCCTCCCGAGTACCTGACGATCTACAAAGTGAACACAACCACCGGCGACTGGACCAAGCTTGCGCCTGCGACGACCACGAAGCTCTCAGGCAATGAACTGCCCGAATGGTTTTCGGACGGTAAGCGCGTTTCGTTTCAGGGAATTGAAAGCGACTGCAACATTCTTCGCGTCATCAACCTCAGTCCTCTGCAGACGTTGCTGACGATCAACAGTGGCGGCACAACCGGATGCTTTCAGTCGTCCGCGCAGACAGGTCCTCGCTTTCACATGACGGTGAGCTCCGACTCGAAGAAGCTCTTGAGCGTCGGTCAAATGCAAACTTTCGACGCCGATACAGGTGCTCTCTTGAGCGACATCCGTACACAGGTTCTCAATGAACTGACCGCGGCAGGCTATGCGCCCGACACGCGATTTTCGGGTCAAGGCAACGGCGGCACATTTCCGCTCGATGGAACTTTCGCGAGCGGCGACAAGGAGATCATTTTCGACGGCGCGGTCTCAAAGAATGGCACCTATGGCGTCGTTCTTTGCACCATCAAGACCGATGGCACCGGGTTCTCGATCCTAAAGGGACCTCTCTCGGTGGACCCGTCGTTTTCGAACAACCACAATTTCTCGCAGGTCAATCCGACCGCGAAAAATTGGTAGCAAACCGACACAGGTCACGCGCTCCAGGATGGTCTGTGGTGTCAGTCGCCGCATCGACGATAAGAAAGCGAATCCGAAAAGAACGCTGCGAGGACGTGAGTGTTGTTCACGCAACGCGCCGGCTACGAACGCTTCGCACCCATGGTCACGCGGTAGCGTCTGGGCGTTTCGCCATGCCAGCGTAAGAACGCACGATTGAATGCGCTCTGATCCGAGAAGCCAAGCAGGTAGGCGGCTTGTCCCAGACTCAGCATCGGATCGGCCAGATAGATCCTTGCTTGTTCGCGACGCACTTCGTCGGCGACGGCGGCAAACGTCGTTCCTAGACTTTGCAACTTCCGCTGCAAGGAGCGCGATGACATCGCGAGCTTCTTCGCAACCATGCCCAGGTTTGTGTCGTCGAAGCAATGCAGAATCTGCATTCGCACGCTTGCGAGAAACGGCTCCTCGGTGCGAAACGAAGTAAGGGCGGCATCCGCTTTCTCTTCGACGATCGCGAGGAGCGTTGGGTCTGCCGCGAGCATGGGGGCAAGCAGTACCGCTGCGTCGAATGTGAGCGTGTGATCGGCTGCGTTGAACGTGACATTGGGACCAAAGATCTGATGGTGAAGCGACGGATCGTCTGGTGGTGCGTGCGCAAATGATGCAGCTTGAGGCACAAATGGTTGCCCTGTTGATTCTCGGACGAGGCGCGTGATGTTCGCGAACATGAATTCAATCGTGGGCCGCGGCATGGGAAGCCCCGATTCGCGCGGTGGATGGAGCAGCGTCACACGGTCTTCATTCTTGACGATGACGGTCCGTGCGTCGTCCTGCACGAGCCGTTCGTAACGCAACGCGCGCGGTATTGCCTCCCCAACGTTCGCGCTGGCGCGCACGATGTAACCAACGACTACCTCTTGGTAGGGGCTTACGGCGGCGGAGAGACGAAGGCCAAAATTCTCATCGCCGGTGAGCCTCGTGGCGGCGCCCCAAAGATCGATCATCGTTTCGACGGGAACTCGTGCATCGCGATCGTTCAGCGTCTCCTGCGTTAGGGCAATACCTTCGAGCAGCTGCTGCATTGGGATGCCCAGTGCACCCGCCCCCGTGACGACCAAGCGTGCCATTGGGGCCGCCACCGTCTTGCCGCTAAGCGACTTCATCGAAGGCAGTCTATCTGAGACCGGGAGAACCTCACACGCGCCGTTCACCAAAAACAAACCGCACAAGTGCAATGCCGCTCACCTTCGCGACGAGGAGAGAGACAATGAGACCCGTGCCCCACCGCGCGAGAAGCGTGCGATCGCAGTCAACACCTAAGTCGAAGGCGCTTTCCCACGTGTGGCCAATGAACGCGACGAAGGCTGCTCGCATGAAGAGTCCTCCAACAAACGACCCGAGCGCGCCTGTCCAGAACGCGCGCGCGCGAACAGGAACTTTTCGCATCTTGGTCACGCGTAGTCCAACGTCGACGACCGCCGTGAGCGAGGCAAACAACATGCTGAAAAAGAACGCTGCCACAATGCCGAGGAGCAGCGATAGAACGCGACCGACAACGCCGACACCATGCACGAGGCAAGAGAGCACGGTCGTCGCCTCGGTGACCAAGAGTACACCAGCAAAAGTTGGCCATAGCCAAGCAAGGACGGAGCGGTTTTCCTTCGACATCGCGATGAGCCTCCTCAGGTAAGCAAGGCTTAGACGCTTACCCGACTCCAGCGATTCATTGTGGGTTGAGACGTAGAATTCGAAAAATTCCACGTGCTTGCATTGCGCGGTGAGCGCCATCGCTGCGGGCGCGACAGGTCAACGGTGTGCATCCCCATGAACCCATCAGGGTCCAAGGACCGTCGATCAGAATTTCTAGATCTCGCTTCGTTTTGGAGCGTTAGAAGGAGCATGTTCCGATTTCGATTCGTCATGCTTATTGCGGTTAGCATCGCGGCTTTGCCGAAAGCCGCCCATGCGGGCTCCCAGGAGTTCATTCGCGCAAACGTTGACGGCGCCAAACGATCCAAGACCGAAGCCACCGCCCAAACGATCGAAGCCGGCGCGGACTGCAACGGATATACCACCGTGGAAAGCAAGGACCGCATGCTCGTCATCGTCGTCCAGAAGGCCACGAAGCCCGGCACCTATGGTTGCGCCTTCTACGATTTCAAGTCGAGTGCCCACGCTTATCAAGGAATCGCAGGGACGTGCAAAGCCACGATCACACGCTTCGGTCCCGTAGGCTCGCATATCGTGGGTACGGTGAGAGGCACGTTGGCCCAGTTAGACTCCCCTTCGTTCGCGGGGGACTTCAGAGTTCGTCGCGTCGGAAGCGGGCACTGCTCTGGACCGACGCGGCCGCCGCTCCACGCAGCGACGGTTGCGACCGACGCTCGTGCAAGAAATCGGATACGATAACTTTGCTTGTCGCGACGCTGAACTCGACTTCGGTCGATGGTCTGCATGCCTCATGCAGGTCAATTTCCGCGTTGTTTTCGGCGCCGGAAATAGCGCGGACTGCCATTATTTATGGGGTCTCATGAGCAAAAGTCCGGAAAATGGTCGCAGCGAAGCCAAAGAAGCTTCACGGCTTTCGTCGGCATTGCGGGAGCGACCCGCCCGCAGTCTGCGAGCGGTCGCACACCATGGGGCGCTTTTTATCCTCGTGGGTGGCCCATGGCGTGTCGGCACGAGGATCTTTGCAGTCAGAATCGTCAACGCACACCACGCCACAGTTGGCGCGGCTGTCATTGTTGAAGACGCAGCCACCTTGGGCGCCCGTGCCGTCGCTCAAACAGATCTCTCCACGCGAACAATCCTTCGAGCGCTTGCAAATGCCATTGGTTGACGCCTTGAGACAATAGCCGCCGCGGCTGCACGTCGTGCCCGGCGTGCGGCATGTTGTGGTGCAGCGCTCGATGCTTTGACATTCCTTTTCAGGGCGTGCTGAACAGCGAAGAACCTCGCCGTTGCTTGCGCTCGCACCCAGCGACGGGTGATCGATTCCGCAGCAAATCGCACCGGCCGCGCACGTGGATGAGTCGTTGCAAAGCGCAAGATGTGCGTTCGCGCCGCCGCACAACGCGTCTGCGGCATCGAGGAGTTTGCTTTTGCCATCGGACGTTGAGACCTCGATCGTCTTGAGGGAAGGCGTCCTTGCCACGCACCGCTTGTTGGTGTTGTCCGGCGCTGCGCAACAAGCTTCGGTGTTGGCGTCGCACGTCGCGTTCCCGCACTCGAGTGCGGCTTTGAGTGGTACGACGGGCCACTTGCGTGGGTCGTTGTGATTCCCCGTGCTGTCATTGCACACGTCTCGCGCACGAAGCTCGAGGAGCGACAGGCCATCGCTTACGAACCGATACGTTGCCAGAAATCCGCAGTCACCGAGCCCGCGCGATTTGTGCGCCACCTCAAGGTCGCCCCCATTGGTTCCCTTTGAAACGAGGCCAAACGTTTCCGGCTCGTCGTACTTGGGTGGCAACGGCAAGTGTACGAGTCTTCCCTTGGGTGGCGTGGTCGATTCGTCCCATAGCGCAAGGAGTTGCGACGGCTGATAGGCGCCCGCCGCGCAACCGATCGAGACGACAAATGTGTGCGGCGCGACCTCGAAAAATTCGAGTTGAGCATCGCTCGTGTTGGCGCGCGTTTTTGCGAAGGCCTCTTCGCATGAGTCAGACCACTTGAGCTCAGCCTTCCACCGTGCGCGATCGGCGCGCGATCGCGAGGCCGTCGAGAGTAAAGGCGGTAACGGCCGCGCTGCTGCGGCAGGCGTCGCGCTCTTGACTTGAGGCGCATTTGAAACTGTCGCCTCAAGAGGGACCGCGCGCTTGCCGGGCTCGTTGCAACAGGCAAGTGCCATCGGCACCGCGAGAATGGAACAAAGTTCGAAGTATTTCGAAGATAAGACCGCGCGCATGGGAACCTCCTAAGTAAAGACGCCAGCGCTCGCGTGTATCTTCCCCGGTCGTGCGCGTGCGTGGGGTGTAGTGACCGACGACCCTCCATAGCGCAAGCGAACCGAGAGCGATGCTTCGTCGAGCTCTTCGCTCCTGTTGTCGTGAAAGAACACGAGAAACGCCATCGCAACCATGCCCGAACCATTCGAGAAGCCAAATCGCTGCGCCTGGGCTAATGGGCACACGACTTGATGCGCGCAAGAAGTCGGCAAACGGCAATCGAATGGATCGCCTTCGTGCTCAGCGTGGCGCTCTTTGCCTATCGCGTGCGGCTTTCGTGGAACGACTCTGTCGACGACGTCTACATCTACGTCCGCTACGCGCGAAACTTCGCCGAGCACGGTCAGCTCGCATTCAATCTTGGCGACCCAGTAGAGGGATTCTCAAGCCCCATATGGATGCTCATGCTGGGTGCACTGTGGAAGTTTGGAGCGGTGGGGCTAACCCCTGCGCGCGTGCTCTCGGTCCTGTGCTCAATGGCAACAATAGTTGTTTCATTTAAGACGCTTCGCGCACTGAAGGTGCAATGGGCGTCGCTTTGGATTCTTGCGGTGATGTCGCTCGACTGTGACTTGGCGCGTTGGGCGGTGTCGGGCATGGATACGCCGCTCTTGGCGCTCGGCTTTTCGTGCGTGCTGCTCGCTGCAGCGTTGGAAAAGGTTCGTTTGCTCGCCGTGACGATTGGCGTACTTCCGTGGCTGCGTCCTGAGGGGCTCTTCGTCGGAGGCGTATTGGGCGTCTTGCTGCTCGCGCATTCACAGACGAGGCGCGCCGCATGGCTTGCGATTGTTCCCGTTGCGTTGCTTGTCGCGCTTCGGCTTTCCATCTTTCGCGATCTCTTGCCCAACACGTTTTACGCAAAGATGACAACGAGTGGAGAGCGCGTGTATTCGGGTTTCACGTACGTGTGGACGTTCATCACGCGACGGCCCGCACTCACGTTGCTCGGTGCGTTTGCGATGACACAAGGTCTTCGCAGCTCGCTCGCCGCACGCGTGGCAATTGTTACTACAATCGCTACATTTGTCTTCGCGTGGTCGGCCCACGGCGATTGGATGGCCAACCATCGATTTCTCGTGCCGACGCTCGCGTGCCTTCTTGTCGCGGCAGCGACGCTTCAAAAATGGGTCCCGATCGCGCTTGTTGTTCTGTGCGCTGAGACCTTCGCTTCGACGAGGCGACGACTCGATCAAGCGTGGCGTGGCGACGAGGCGGTTGCCGATGCACTTGTGACACTGGTGCCTGACGCAATTGTGAAGCCCGAACCTCTCGATTGGATGCCGAGCCACATCCTTCGTAACCTCTCGTATTACGTGATGCCCGGCGAAACGGTTGCACATGTCGACATGGGACAACTTCCGTACGTGATGCACGACGTTAAGTTTCTTGACGGTTTCGGTCTCGTCGATCGCGATGTTGCCAAGTTCACCTACTCGCCGACCGACGCCAAGAGGAAGCGTGTGGCCGACGTGTTCTTTCAGACGAGCCCATCGGCCGCAGTGTTGGTGGTGAAGAAAAGTGACGAACATCCGGTCACGCTCGGGCAGATGGCGTTCTTTTCTGATCCGCGTTTCTCAGAGCGCTATCGCGAACAGTCGCGGGTCGGGACCTGGGGCGGCAATCTTTGCGTGATCTTCGTGCGCCGCGATCGCACGGCTTTCGATGAGCCCACTGCAAAACGGAACGAGGAGCATTGGCTGTCGGCGGTTCCAGACGTGCGTTCGACGTTGTGAGGCGTGCAGCGGCTTACGGAACCCACCCGGGCAACGCAGCCGCTTGCTGCACCCACTTTGTCATCTGTGTGTCGTCGCGCGTGTCGCTTTCGCGGATGTCGAGGTAGCGCACGTCTTTGCTCTTGCTCGGCCCCGGCGGGATGGGTCGCAGTGACGTGCCGCGGAAGAAAGTCACCTTGACGTAATGCGTGAAGCAGTGGACGCCGAGAAACCAGCCCTTGCCGTCGATGCCGTAGAACGGCGAGTTCCACTTCACGGCCTTGTGAACGTTGGGCACGCTGCGCACAATGAGCGCGTCGAGCCAGCGGCAGGCGTCGCGCTTCCAACCCGGCACCGCGGCGATGTACGCCTGCACCGGGGCGTTCCCGTCGGCCTTCGCAATTTGCGGATTGCCACCTGTGAGGAGTTTTGGTGACTTGGCCTCACGCGCACCCGGCTTGGATTTAGTGGCCGCTGCCTTCGGTGTGGACTTGGGTGTGGAGGCCGACTTGCGCGGCTTGCGTGAGCGCGATGTTTCCTTCGTCATGGTGCCTCGTTCAGTGGGTGCGTGGCGTGCTTACGAAGTTCTTTCGAGCAGCTCGAAGAGCCCATCATGTCTCATGGTCCAACCCACAGCGCCATGTAGACGTCGTCCAAATAGCGATCGGGCCCCAACTTCAGTCGCTTGATCTTTCGTCCCTCTTCCACAAATCCAAAGCGCTTGTAAAGCGCTATGGCCCTCTCGTTCGAAGATCGCACTTGCAGTTCGATCTTTTCGAGCGCCGCATTCGATACGGACCACGCGATCAATTCGGTCATGAGCGTCTTGCCGTACCCCATGCCTTCAAAGCCTTCATGAATGGCAATCGTGAGGCGCACCACGTGGGCAGTCACCTCCAGATCGAGCGGATCCAGCAGGGCATGACCGACGATGCCGCCTTTGTCTTCAACGACCAGATAGATGCCCGAATTGCTCTTACTGAGTTTCAGAATCTTCTCTCGGAAGGCCTCGTCTCTCAGCTCGTGCGGTCTTGAGGCGAGTCTCCCAGGGAGCTTTGCGATTGCGCGCTCAGCGTCGGCGAGTTTCTCCGCGTCTGCTGGTAGCGCCTTTCTGATCGAGCAAGCGTCAGGCGGCATGCCCTTCGATTACCACTGCCGCGATACGCGGTCGAAGTTGACATGGCAGCGCGGATTTAGCCGCTCTCTGAGATCGTCCTCGCGCCCATCATGTCGACATGTTGTTGCCTACCCAGGTGCCGCTATGCACCCAGCCCTTGTCCTTCGCGTCCTTCGCCTTCGTGTCGCTCGGCGCACCTTTGTAGTACTTCGAGGTGACCCTATAGGTGGTTCATGATGTCCAAGAGTGCAGACGAGTGTTTGATTGCGCGGCGTCTCAGAGTGCGTGCCTTCGTGGTGGCGAGTGCGTGCGTTGTTTTCAGCGCGTGTGGTGCGCGCACGTCACTCGGTCTCGGCAATACGGACGGTTCGAGCCCAGCGCTCAGCGATGGCGGCGATCCTCTCGCGGGGCTGTCGATCGTCCTCTTTGGTGGGGTTGGCGATTCGGCGACGCCACTGCGTGATACGTGGACTTGGCACGCAGGCGGACGATGGACGCTCGAACATCCTCTGAACGCGCCGCCTGCAAACATTGGGATTGTTGGCACTTCGCTGAGTGACGGCTTCCTGCTCTTCACGGGCGCCGCTGACGGAAGTCGTGGCACAACGTGGTTGTGGAACGCTGCAAACTGGACGCAACTGAATCCGACGCAACAGCCGCAATCGCGAACCGGCGCAACGCTCGTACCGATCGCGACGGGCGCAATGTTGTACGGCGGATGGGGCAATCCGAATCCGTCGCTCGTCGAATCAACGTGGACGTGGAACGGCGTACAATGGACCAACGTGCCGTTGCCTTCGACGTACCCGACCGCTTGGTACGGGGCGAGCGCTGTGCCGTTGAACGGCACGGTGTTTCGCTTTGGTGGCGTGAACAATGCGTTTGCGATCACGAACGAGACGTGGGTCCACGAGACGACGTGGCGGCGTGTCGCGCCCTTGCATGCACCGACACCTCGCAATCACGCGTCGATGTTCACGTGCAACGGCGTTGTCTATCTGTTCGGCGGGCAGACGATCAACGGACCGATTGGCGACATGTGGACTTGGAACGGCAGCGATTGGACCGAGCTGCATCCGTCGCCAAGTCCGTCAGCGCGCGCAGGTGCCGCCGTTGCGTCACACGCCGCGATGGGCGTCCTGTTCGGTGGGGGAGCAAACAGCAAGCTTCTTTCCGATATGTGGACATGGGACGGCACGCGTTGGACCGAGCAAACAGGCACCGGACCGAGCGCCCGCATCGGTGCTGTCATGGGTGCGTTGCGTGAGTGATCCGAACGTTGACGTGCTGAAGTAAGAAATGTTCTTGACCAACTGGTCAAGGAAGTTTGCTGATGTCGGCCGGCAATTCTTACGGGGTCATCGCAATTCCGCACTTCGATTGCAGGTATGCGCCGCCGGCCTGAAGGTCACCTCGGTAGGGTTTCGAATCGCTTGTGTACTGTTCAACCACGGGGCGATTCAACGGATCGAGCTGATTGGACGCGTCCCAAGCCATCGCCGCGTAGAAGGGCGTTGTGTACGTGTCGTAGAGCTGCACGATTCGGCCCCACGATGTGGCGATCTCTTTCGGTGCGACCTTGTTGCCGTCTTTGACGAGCTTGACGTGCTTTGTCCACGTGGCTTGGAACTCTGTCGGATGTCCCTTCGCGTACGTGATCAGATCGGCCGACGTTTGGGCCATGGGCGCGACGACTTTGCAAAAGTTCTTCGTCGGATCGTAGTTGGAACAAAACGTCTTGCGCGAGTAGCCCTTGATCTCGCCGCCCGATCCGGTGTCCCAACCTGTGAACGCGAGCGTGAGGACTGGTTTCACTTTCACGACGTCGATGGGAAGCGGAGTTCCGTCAGGGCACCTGCAGTCATCGACAGCGCAAAGCACGGCAGCGCCGATTTCTGGAGCATACGTGTCGAGCCCCGCAGAATCGGCAAGCCGGATTCCACCGCCTTCGAGATTGAGCGCGAGGATCTCGGCCGAGCCTGCGATCTCGAAAACGTCGGCGCCGCGGGGATCGATCACGAAGACTGCGCTGCCGCCTTCATCGATTGTCCTGGTCACCTTCAAGGCTTCGATCTCGTCGGGTACGCCTGATCCTGCCGTGGTCCATTCACTTCCGCGCGCTTTCTCTCGGGTCATGGATGCTGCCCAGCTGCGCTTGAGAACGGCGTTGACCGGATCGATCATGATCTTGAACGAATCCGAGTTCGTCTTCGCCGTGAGGAAGGTGGACATGAGCGGCCATACGGGATTTCCGAGGTAATTCACCTCCGAGAAAAAACCTTGCGCCGTGTAGGCCCGCGCGAAGAGATCGTGGTTGGGCTCCGTGAACCATCCTATCCAATACACGTCGAGATCCGGTACGCGCCCCACCACCTCGTAGGCCACCCAATTGGCGGTGCCCTCCGCCGACCAAGCCAAAAATGCTTTGTTGCGCCAGGCCTTGAGTCCCATGACCTGCGCTTGGAAGCAGTGGAACGCTTCGTGAGCAAGGGTGTGGCGCAGGCCGCCGTCGCTCGCAATAATCCGTGGTGCGATTTTCACGCGACAGGTGGCGACCGGTCCTGGATCCGCTTCGATCAGGGGCTTGGCCATCTTGGCTTCGTTCGCGGTGAGAGGAATCGTGTGCGCGCGCACGCCGGGCTTGCCTACAAACTCGGCAACCGTTAGCGCGATCGTCGGACTCAGCGCGATCCCCAGCTTTGCGGAGATGAGCGCGACCTCTTCGTTAAATTTCTGCAGAACTTCTTTTCGCCGAGCCTCGAGTTGTTCGGGCGTGAGTTTCGCCGGCTCGTCGCGCGGCGCGAGTCCGGACCCGAACTTGATGGGCGCGTCCTTGGGTTGCAGCGACCCATTGGTCGAAGTGTCCTCAGCCAGCGCTTGGGCGGTGATCGCCTGTTCTTCAAAAGTGAGCTCGTTCCAATACGCGTGCATGAGTCGAATCGCGTGACAGGCCGCGAGTGCGCCCGAGTCGTGCCCGGCGGCTTCGGCCTTCGCGGGGTCGGCACCGGTGGGTACCGTCACGTTGGGAAGTTGCGCGACGGTCAACGAGAAGGCCTGCTTCGTCTGCTCGAGCGTCCACACTCCGTCCTTCGGAGTCGCTGCGACAATTTTTTCCCACGCGGTCGTGAGATCGCCAGGCGTACCGCTTTCGGCACCTGCATCGCCGGTGTTGCTACTGCCGCCGTCGCACGAAGCGATCGCGCCGACAGCCAACGCGATCACTGCTGCAAACGCGCGGGGGGCGCGCGTCCTCTCGCGATTTCGTTCCATCTCCCGAGGTTATTCTGGTTTCCGAAGACGGGGACAGTAGGCCGTGACGATCATGGAGGGCAAGGTGCGGATCAGTAAGGCACTGCGCCCTTCGATTCGAAGGGCTAAAGGCTGGGGACGCCGGTCCAGACGCGATAGGAGGTGCGCTTGTCGTTGTTCGGCATGATGACCACAGCGTTCGAATGTCCTTCGCTGTTTTGCGGCGCGATCTGAATGAAGGGCTTAGACCCCGTGGTATCTCGGCCGAGCACTTCGATGTCGCGGCCATCAGGGCGGAAGCGCTTGATCGTCGTCATGTTTGAACGGTAGGACCCTGTAAGCAGCGCGTTGCCGTCGCTGCCCGCAGCGAGATTCGGGTCTTGCTGCGGGTCCAAGCTTTTGATGATCGACCCATTGGCTCCGATGACAAAGGCCGCACGCTCGGTCGACGGAGCGTTCGTCGGGGTTGGTGCGCTGACGAAGCGATCGCCATTTACGAAAACGGTGCCCGTGTTGCCGATCCACATCGGAACGACCGGGCCGTCAAACCACCCGAGCGGGCGCGGTACGGTATGGTCATCTAAGTTGACCAGCTCGAGGCCATAGTACTGATTGATACACGAGCCCCCGCGAAGTGTGCATCCTGCATAGGCCGTCGTGGTGACGAAGCGCCCGTCTCGCGACATCGTGTTTGACAACACGTTTCCGAGGTTTTTGATCTCGCGGCCATGCGTATCGACGACAACGCTTGCGCCGTCTCGCGACAGAAGCCACCGCCCGCCCTCTTCGGCGCCGTCGAGAAGCGCGCCATCGACGGTGGTTTCGCTCCCATCTTCGGCGAAGAGCCACGTCGATTTCGAATCGAGCGACAGAGCCATCGCGCCTTGCGTGAGCTCGAGTTTGGTTTGCGGGAAGGTGCCAGCGTACGGAAAATTGTACTTCTTTGTGATCGATTTACCCGTGCGCAGTTCTATCGCCTGAAAGTTGTAAGCACGCCCACAGAAGGCGTCGCCTCGGCAGTGTTCGAAGAGCACATGTAGCGCAATCGCCCAGCCGCCTGCACCGCTCGGCAAACGCCAATGCGACGTCACCATTTGGTCGCTTCGCGTTAGTGTCGGCTTGTCGCTCGGTATGGTGCTGACCTTCCAGTTGAGCGATGAAGTAAATAATGTTGATAATTCGCTGTTGGCGTCGCTCGGGAAAAAGAGCCAGTTCGCACTCGCATTTTCAACAGATGGGATCATCCCCGTATCGAGTGAGGCAACGCGCGCGCCTGTGACAACGTCGTAGACGTTGAGTGTGGGCGATTCTCCGCCGACGTCCGATGTCCAATAGTGCGGCTTCTCGTTGACGCTGAGCCAGCCTGTCGCCTGAAAGCGGCCCACTGGCAGTGCCAGCTCGCGCGTAAGGGAAGTTGCGCGTTCGAACAGCGAAGCGTGTCCGTTTGTGTTGATGAACGTGAGGTGCTCACCATCCCCCGAGACGCGCACGTGTCCCGTTGCGCTACTGGCGCGAGCAACTGCGGGTAGCGATTCACCGGCTCTCAGAATGCCGACAAGATGGTTGACGGAGTCGTAGAAGCCGACGTCGCTGCAACGATTGACGTTGGTCGACGCGAGATCACTGAATTGGCTCGCGAATGCCATCGTCTTGCGGGATTCGCAGCCCGTGAGGGCAGCGACGTTGACGCTGATCGATGCGTCTTCGGTACTTGCGCGCGGCAGTGAATCGCTCAGTGACGAACGACCTCCGCAGCTGACGACCGTGAAGAGCGCTAAATGTGCACAGAAGAGGCGAAGTGGCTTGTGCGTGATCATCTTGATACGTCCTATCGTGCACGAGTTTGTGATCGCTAGAGTTTCCGCGCGCAACTGAGCAAAGCGGCGTCCTGGGATCGCAGGAGTCCACCGTCTTGGTTCGGGTACGGCCTCGAGCACGTGTCCACTTCTAACGACTGCGGCACACGTTCTCTATGCAGCCACACTTCTCGGCGGGCGGTATCGCGTGTTCCCAATCGCAACCGGCGTCGGTCGCTGCCAGTGGTGGCTTACGACGCAGATGCGTGCACGACGCACCTTCCTGACAGGGATTGGACACGATGACGCACTCCGTATCTTGCGTGCATCGCGGACACGCGTCGCCCGATGACGGACAGTCGTTGGTGAGCGTCTGCGCGCTGTGGCACGCGGTGAGCGACCAAAGCGCTACCGCAGAGAAAGTACACGTAAGGCGCATGGCTAGTAACTAGCACCAAAACGACATGCTAAAAAAATAGCATGTTCGGCTTGCTAAAATTTTAGCATGTGGGCTATGAAGGTTTCGCAATGACGAAGCCGAGCACCCTTACGCGCCGCGAGCGCGAAATCATGGACATCCTCTATCGCCAAGGACGAGCGACGGCGCACGAGGTCCTAGAAGGTCTGACCGACCCGCCGAGTTACTCCGCCGTTCGCGCGCTCTTGCGCCTGTTGGAAGAGCGCGGTCACGCAAAGCACATCGTCGACGGCCAGCGATACATCTACGCACCCGCCGTGGCCCGTGGAGATGCGCGCAAGACCGCGCTCTCGCATCTCGTCAAAACATTCTTCGCCGGCTCCACTGAAGAAGCCGTCGCTGCCCTTGTCGACCGTTCGAAGCTCTCGCGCGGGGAGCTCGATCGCCTCTCCGCCATTATCGATCGTGCCAAGAAAGAAGGACGCTGACATGACTTCTCATTTCGATTCGATCTATCGGGTTTCATTGGTGCTTGGTGTTGCCCTTCTCGCGATGCCACTCCTGAAGAGCCAGTCCGCAGTTGCGCGGCGTCTTGTGCTCTCGGTTGCGTTCGCATCCGTGCTCGTCATTCCGTTCCTGCCCGCGTGGCACGTCGACGCGCCTGTCTATCGTGCGCTTCTTGCACGTGTCGTGTCCGAGCCGAGCGTCGCGGCGATTGGCGAGCAAGCCGCGCCATTGGCGGCCACAGGGGTTGCGCGATCGATCCACTGGCTGGTGTTCGCTTGGGCGATTGGCGCTTGCTTCGTCGCCGCGCGATTTCTGGTTGGTCTCGTCGTTGCGCAGCGACTCGTGGGCCGCGCAACATCGGATCCGACTGCATGGGAGGCGGCGATCGCAAGCGCCGAACGAGTGACTGGCCTCCGGGCCGTCGTGCGCGTGTCGACCGCGATCGAAGCGCCGGCCGTGACGGGGATCGTCTCTCCGGTGGTCATCGTTCCCGTTTCCGCTGCGTCTTGGACTGACGACAGAAAGCGCGCGGTATTGCTCCACGAGCTTGCGCACGTGGCTGCCCACGATCTTGGCGTGCAGGTGCTTGCCACAATCGCGTGCAGTTTGCACTGGTTCAACCCACTGGCTTGGCTCGTGGCGCGGAGGCTGCGGCTTGAGCGTGAGCTTGCGGCCGACGAAGCGGTACTTCGATCGGGCGTGCGTGCGTCCACTTACGCTGCAGACCTGCTCGCGATCGCAGGAGCGGCGCCAGCGGGAGCAATCGCCATTGGAGAGAAGCCGCTTCCGAAACGTATCGCCGCGATCGTCGCCGAACGACGTCCGGTCGTTCTCAGCCCAACGGGTGCTTCGGCACTCGTCGTGGGAACTGCGGCGCTTGCATTCAGCGTGGCGTGCGCGACGAGCGCGGCATCGACGTCGCCAAAGCTCAAAGCGTCACAGGTGTCCGCACGAGCGGTCGATCGCGAGTTGCAAGCGTTGGCCGATCGCGAGTTAGAACGCATGGTCACCGAATCGAAGGGGGCGGGTGGCACTATCCTTGTGATGTCGCCAAACGGCGACGTGCTTGCGGACGCCGGTGGCCATACCGATCGCCTCTACGTTGCGGGTTCGACGATGAAGGCCGTCTTGCTCGCGGCCGCCATCGATGAAGGCGTGGTGACTGAGAGTGACGTCTTCGATTGCAGCAACGGCGTACGTTCTGGTCAGGTCATGCGTGACTCAACGCCGCTCGGGAAAGTAGCGTTGCCAGAGTTGCTCGCGAAGTCGAGCAACATAGGCTTTTCGCAAATATTTGATCGACTTGGCGCTGCTCGTTTGGATCGCGCCCTCCACCGATTTCACTTTGCGACGGCTCCAGAATTTGCCACGACGCCTTCGGCTGATTGGAACGGCACCTCATTCGCGATCGGCGCCACGATGAGCACAACACCGCGTCAGGTTGCGCTTGCCTACGCCGCGCTTGCCAACGGCGGTGATGGCATCGTCACGTCGAGTACGGCCAAGCGCGTGGGCGCGCTCCTCGAAGGGGTTGTCGCAAAAGAGGACGGCACCGGAAAGAATGCGCGCGTCGCCGGCGTGCGTGTCGCCGGCAAAACGGGCACGTCAGAGTGGACCGCCGCCGACGGAAGCCGACGAAGCTACGCGAGCTTTGTTGGGTACGTTCCCGCTGAGCGCCCCCGGTACGTGATTTTCGTCGGGGTCGAGGCGGGTCCAGATGCAAGGGTGTGGGGCGGTGGTGCGGCTGCTCCGGTGTTCGCGCGCATCGCCACGCGGGCGTTGACGCGCTGAAAAGGGTATCCGCGCGGGCACCGATCCCCCTGAGCAATCGCGCGTAGTGCGGGCCTCACAAACCGCAGGTCTCTGATGCATACGCTGCCGAAGCCTCTCGATCGCCGCTGCCGTCGGTCAGGGCGGCTGCGGCAAGTGCCCTTGCGGCCTGCGCCAGAGAGGCAGATTCTCTCATCGGCGATGTGTCAAAAAGTGCGCAAAAAGTGGCATTATGGCGATTTACCAGCGCTGGTAAATCGCCAGGGCTGTGATGCAGCCGCACGCCTCTAAGGCAACTTGCTCGGGCGGAATCCGATGGACTCCCATCGATCGCGTTGCATGTGTCGCCCGGCTTCGGACACTGCGATTTTGTTGTGCACCAAAACGCCGCCGGCGAAATAGTTGTGCGGCCAGTCGACGGACAGATCGATTACGTCAGCAGCTTGGGCAACTTCGACAGGCGCGCGCTCAAGGCGGTAGGGCGACAGATCAGGTCCAAGCAAAAGCGCGTTCGCCGAGAGGTCTGCTGCTGGAACGAACTGCTGCCCATCAAACACGGGATGTGACTTCGTGATTTGGAGCGACCCGAGCGAGATCGTTGCCGCTGCGAAAGCGCGTGTCGTCGCGCGAACGTGGGTGAGCTGTCGCCGCTTTTCGATAGGGTCGAACGCCCAGACGGCGTCACCTGGATGGAGCCGCTCAATTGGTGTGGAGCCCGTTGGCGTCGCCACGGCCGTTCCGACCGCGATGCACATGAAATAGCTGCGTCTCTCGGCATGAAGAACGTCGCCCGACGGACTCATCACGACTTCGATGAGGTCAGCATTGTTGTGGCCCATCGAAGAAGACTCAGCGTGAACCGAAAACCAGACAACGAGGTTCCCTGCGCGATCCTCTACGACAACGTCAGAGGGCGATAGTGGTGCTGCGAGCGGCAAGAATTTCGCCGCCGCTGCTGATGCCCGCGACTTGACGTCTGCCATGGGGAGTCTTGTGGCTGTCGACGGCTCGATGGTGAGATGCGTGTTAGCGGTTTCGAAAGACACTTTGGGCGTGCCGTCCGAAAACACGAGAGAGCCCGACACTCTTAGTGTGTACTCGCCGGCCTTGGAGAAGAGATCGGCGGGTCCGCCCTCCCAACTCCACGCTGGAAATCCGCGATGGAATTGAATTCCCTCGGGCCGCACTTCGATGACGAACGAGGTGTCTGCCGCGAACACTTCCTCGTAGGCCCCGACGCCGGGCTGCGCGCGCACCTTTCGCGTTTGAGCTACGCCACCGGGTCCGACAATCTGCACCGAGAAAGTATCGAGTGATCGAAATCGGTCAATTTTCTTACCCATGACGAGGTCCGAAATCGTGAGTGGTGCGCCGGACGCCTTGAGCCACATGAACGCAAGACCCACGGAATCTTTCACGGTGAGCTTCGAAGCAAAGGCTCGCGCCTTGGTGATGAGTCCCGCTTGAGGCTTGCTTGTTGAAATGTGCTCGGCAAGTGCCGGAGGCAGAGCGAGCTTTGGTAGACCGGATGCGAGCGGTGGCGTTGCGGCATCGAGTGCGGGCGGCGTCGCGCCGTCGGGTAGGGACGCATTGACGTCAGGCGCATTGGCTGCAACGGGGGACCCGCAGCGTCCGCACCCCGCGAGAACAAGCGCGGCAAATGACAAGAAGTGAATTCGATTCCGCATGGACCCCTTAGTCAGGCTTCGCGAACGCAAGGACGAAACAATCGTTCGAACCCCGCACGCGGTTGGGTTGCTTCGCCGCTGGATTCCAATCGCGTGCGTCATCAGGATTGCGGAAGAAGTGCCCCTCGGCGACGAGCTCGAAACCTGCTTGCGTAACCTCGTTGCGCACGAAGTCTTCGTCAATTCGGTGCAAACTGATCGCGTCCTCGATTCCGCTGCCTGGGCGAGCGCTCGAATCGATCACGACGTAGCGGCCGCCCGGACGCAGGGCGCGAAACACGGCTTGGTTCATGCGGGTGCGATCGGCGTGGAGCCACAGGGCGTCGTGATAAAAAATATTGATCAGCACGAGATCGAGATTGTTCGCTTCGTCGGGTAACGGATCGTCGAGGTCGCGATCGAGTGGCACAACGCACGCGTTGACGGGACGTGCAAGCCGCGCAGCCAAAGGCTTCGCTGCAAATCGCTCGAGCACCACATGAACATTGTGCGCGAACACAACGCCCGTTGGCCCCACCGCGTGCGCCAACAGTTCGGTCGTGTATCCCGTCAGCGCACCGAGTTCGGCAACTCGATTGCCGGGTTGAAGATGCAAAAAGGCGAGGAGCTCCGCGGGCCTTCGCGCGGCATCCAGTACGAGGTCGTTGGGCAAGCGATCGTGAGCGTGCATGGTTGTGCGCGAGACTACTCCCCTTAGAACCACAACACGAAAAGTCTGTGGTCTTACGCATCGAGAGATACGACGCTCGTGACATGCACGAGGCGATCGAAGGCGATCGTGCGACGACGACAAAGCCACACCCAGCTACGTGCCGCATCTTCGATGCGACACATAGTTGAGCAACCGTCAGGCTGACGAGGTTTGCGCGATGAGTGGTGACCTTAGGCGCCACTTTCTCACGGTGTCCACGAAGGTGCAGCGTGCATTTGTTTCAGCACTTGACCATAGTCCGGGGCAAAATTTCGTTCGTTGAACGCACCGCGCTCGCGAAGCAGCCGATGCATCGCCGCCAGGCGATAGTGCGGAACCGTCATGAGCAAGTGATGCTCGAGGTGATAGTTGACGTTGTGCGGTGCAACCGTGAGTCGGGCGAGCAGCGAGGCAATTGTGGTGCGTGTGTTGAGTAGCGGATCTTCGGATCGCTCAGTGCATGCGTGTTCTGCCATTGAGCGCACGCGAAGAAAGAGGCCGAACGTCGTGAGGTAGGCGAGGAACCAAAGAAGATAGAGCCGACCGTGACCGAGCCAATTCAGGCTAAGCGCGATCATCGCATTCGTAACCACTACAGGACCAATACGCGTCACTGCATTGCGTGCAATTGCGAGCGGGCTTGGTGAAATGCGCCGCGCTCCTGTGGATGCGGTGTAACTCAGAAACCCTAGGTCCATCGCGATGAGTCCGAAGATGCGACGAACGCCTGCGATGCCCGTGATGTCTCGCAGCAGTTTGCGTGCGAGACCACCGCGAGTTGTTGGAAACGGCGTGACAAGACCAAGGTCTGGATCGTCGTCGGTCCCGGTGCGCGTGTGGTGGCGCAAATGATGTTCGCGATAGCGAAAGAGATCGCTCCAAACGGGTGCGCCGCAAAGCCAATGGCCCGCGAAGTCGTTGAGCCGGCGCGTGCGGAAAAGCGATGCGTGCGCGCACTCGTGCATCAATACCGCGAGCGCCAATTGCCGTCCGCCAAGCACAATCACAGCGATCGCAATCGTCAACGGTCCGGGCCACTTCGCAACGAGCGCGAATGAGGCTGCGATGATCGACCACGTGGTGAGGACCGAAACGATGGCGCGGAAATCGGAACGTGTCGTGAGCGCGCGGATCTCTTCGCGGTCGAGAATAGCAAGCGCGCCGGTCTGCCCTGTCTTTGCTCTCACGCGCACTCCCTGTTGGCGTCGCCGAAAAAAGTCGCCCAAATTGCAACGCCAGTCGCGTCATAAATTGTCGTCATCTCGATCAATTTGCGACGCGCCTCTTCGTCGACCATGGGTGTTGGAAGCAGCGGGTCGAAGAGAATTGCGTGGATGGCCTTGCCACCCAACGAGAACGCCTCGCGCGCAGCGTCTTCGAACGCAAGCCCCTTCAGCCGCTCGATTCCTGACGCGAGAGCCGTCGTGAGGGAGGCATACGAATCGTCAAGACTCTGAACATCCCAAAGGCTCTCGGGTGTTGGCTCGAACGGGTCGATATCGCGCATCGCAAACGTCATGGCCTCTCGATCGAGGCCCAGGCGAAGAAGCCGCGCGCGCAGATACGTTGCGCCCCCTTGCAAGTTGTCGGGTCGCACAAAGAAGCCGGATTGCAGCGCACGAAAGCCGCACAGTCCGAGTGCACGCAGCTGCCTCCGGTACGCTGTGCGATCGGCATTGGACAGGCCCTTGGTATGGACGGCGATCCACCCACCGTTCCACGGCACCAAATCTTCGAGCACGTGGCGCCATCGACGCTGAGCCTCGGCGAGCTCTTTCGCTTCGGGGCCGAGTGCATAGACGCCACGTTCTGGCGAGATCAGGAGCCCTTGCTCGCGCATACGCGTGAGGGTGACGCGTAAGTGGTTTTCAGAAATGTCGAAAAGACTCGCAGCAGCAACGAGCGCACGAACGGCCATCTGCTGCGAAGGACTCGCCGCGAGCACGTCGAGCAAGATGCGCTTCGCATTCACTTATGGAATGGTACACTGTGAATACCGATGCGACAAGTGATGTAATGTTGGATCAGGGCCGGCGCATCTAAATCTTAAACAAAACCAAGACCTTGCGCCGTTGGCCCACCGCGGGCCTCGATTCTTCGCATTTCCCTAAACCCTCTTCACCTGATCGGCTCGCCTGATCGTGCTCGGATTCCAAGTCGAACCCGAGCACGAGCGGCACGGCCTCTACCGCATGAGGCCTGTGAGCAAAGCGACGACGCGTTCGGCGATCGGCAGGCAACGGTCGGTCGCGCCAGACTCAGTGTCGCCTGCGAGCTCGGCAATCTCGACCGCGGCGACCGCTTCGATCGCCTCACCGCGCGCGATCGCAAACGCACGAGCCTTGTCGGGCCGCGTCACGCGACCGGCGCCCTCGGCAATGTTGAGACACGTGCTCTTCGCCGCACGGAGCGCTTGATCGCGAAGGTGCGCATCTTTGATGCGTGCTGCGCGTACCGCGAGAAGCAGTTGGACTGCGACTTCGTAGGCGACGAGTCGATGATGAGCCAGCTTTGAACGAGGAGGAGGTGTGATGGGGCTTTCCATGCCCCCCAACGCGCAGGTCGCATGACAGCGACGGGTAAGACGATTGACTATCGCGCGGGAGCTGGCGGGCGACGTGCGCGCCAAGGCGTGGGAAGCCCCATCACGGCGACGACGATGCTGGTCCACGAAGAGGATCAGGATCAGGTGATGAGGGGGATCAGGGCTGAAGGGGATCAGGTGATGAAGGGATGGCATTCCCCCGATTTCGTTGACACCTGTTTACGCGACCAAGTCGTTAGCAAAGTCTGCTTCGAACTGGGCGGGTGATTTGTAACCGATCGATGAGTGAATACGCTTTCGATTGTAAAAGACTTCGATGTACTCGAAGACAGCAGCTCGCAGTTCGGCTCTGGTTTTCCAGGTGTGTCGATGCACGAGTTCAGTCTTGAGCGTCGAGAAGAACGATTCTGCGACGGCGTTGTCCCAGCAATTGCCTTTGCGACTCATGCTGGTCGCGATGCCTCGGTTGCACAACGCTTGTTGATATTCAGCGCTCGAGTATTGGCAGCCGCGGTCGGAGTGATGCAAAAGGCCGCGGGTTGGCTTTCGTATCGACAGCGCCATGTCGAGTGCGCTGAGCGGCAAGCTGGTGTCGAGGTTTTTTCCTAGAGCCCAGCCAACGATGCGGCGCGAGAAGAGGTCGAGGATTGCTGCGAGATAGCACCAGCCCTCGGCGGTCTGGATGTACGTGATATCCGTCACCCAGCGCTCGTTCGGTTTCTTCGCCGAAAAGTCTCGCCCGAGCGTGTTGGGGGCATGCTTGTAGTGCGCATCCGCAACCGTGGTGATTCGAAAGCGGCGAGTGGGACGCCCCTGAATTCCAAGGGCTCGCATCGAGCGTTCAACACGATGTTTGCCACAGCTCACGCCTTCGGCTTGGAGCTGCTTGTAAACGCGCGGACTGCCGTATGTGCGCTTACTTTCCGTATGGATGCGTCGCATGCGCTCGTGCAATGCAAGCTCTTGAGCAGTGCTTTCGCTCTGAGTCCGACTGGCCCACGCGTAGTAACCCTGGCGTGTAACACCGAGCAAACGACACAAAGCAGCGACTGGAAATGATGCCTTCTCCGCCGAGATGAACGCGAATCTCACTCGCTTTCTTTCGCGAAGAAGGCTGCTGCTTTTTTTAGGATTGCCCGATCCATCTCGAGCGACTCGATTCTCTTGTTGGCGGTCGACAGATCGTTGTTGGCAACCGATAGCTCGCGTTCCAATCGCTCGACGCGATCTGCATCACTTTCGTTCGGCGGAATGGGCAACGTTGTTGACGATCTTGTTTTCTTAGCTGACCTCTTGGCCATATGTACTTTGTACCAGCTCCGAATGGTCCAGGAGCTAACCCCAAGACGATCGGCAACCTGAGGGATGCTTGCGTCAGATTCGAGTAGCAACGTTAAGGCGTCGGATTTGAATTGCTCTGAGTAGCGGCGACAGACACGCATGAGAAACCTCCATGATGCGTGTCAACGGAATCGGGGAACCTCAGGTGGGTCGTCGATGCCGGAGCGGATCGCATCGACGAGGACGTTGAACGACCATGAGGCGCGTCGCATCTTGCCGATTTGGCTTGTTGGTAATGTTGGCTATACCTATCCGTGGGGGATTGCGAAAAACGAGTACGACGTTCCTGTGAATCGAACGCGGTGGGGCGTTGTGCTGTTCAAATTGCCAGCCGACAAATTTTGCAGGCAAGTGACCTTCTCCCATACCGAGGAGTACCAAGGCGGCGGAAGCTATGTGCGCGGCAAAGACGTCGTTCTCGACAAGTTGCGCTTTCAGGCGTGCCAATAAGCATCTCTCCTTGGCCTTTTGTGGATGAGCTGAACCGTCACCCGTTATGAGGACGTGCGCGTTGCCTGGTTCGCGAGTACACCCGAGGCACAATGAAACACCGCATCGCAATGCTCTCGTCGGTCCTCGTGCTCGCAGCCTGCACCGATGGTTCAACTTCGGCAGCTGACGACGTCGAGCAGGCCGATCGGAGCTACGTGTCGGGCAACTTCATGTTCAACTTGCAAGGTGTTGCCTGCGGATTTGTGAAGTCGATTTCGGGAGGCGGCCTCACCGAGGAGAAGGTTGACTCGGGTACGAATTCGAATGTCATCTCCCTCGATTTGGGGAACGACATTTCGTCGCCGGTGGTCGACTGGATCAATGCTTCGTGGAAGAGCGACTACCAGCGCAAGGATGGCTCGATCGTTGCGGCCGACTTCAACCTGAATGCGAAGTCAGAGCGAGAGTTCTTTCATGCGCTCATCACCGAAACAGGCATTCCGGCAGCTGACGGATCGTCGAAAGATCCGGCCTACATCAAGCTCAAATTCGCTCCCGAATCGGTTCGATTCAAGGCCGGTGACGGCGCAAGGATCGCGCCTCCGAAAGACGTCGATCGCAAGGGGTTTGATCCCTCGAATTTTCGGTTCGAAGTGAGCGGCATGAGCACGTCGAAGGTCAATAAAATTGACGCAATCACGATCAAGCAAACCACAGCGCGTGATTCCGACGCAGGCGTCAAGCCTGTCACCGTCATGCCAGAGGTCACGGTGCACCTGCCTGAGTCAGAAGTGGCAGGTTGGTCTGCGTGGCTCGATGCGTCGAGAAATGGCCAAGGCGAAGAGAAGTCCGGCTCGCTCGTCTTCCTTTCGAGCAATCGCGAAAAGGAACTCGCACGCGTCAATTTTTTCGGTCTCGGCATTTTCTCGATCACCCCCGACAAGGCAGAAGCCAACGACGACAAGGTCAAGCGTGTCTCGGTTCGCCTTCGCCCAGGCGGAATGTCTCTTAGGATGGCGAGCGCGAAGCCAGATGCCGGTACGGGCAGGTAAGTTGACGAATCAGTAACGTGTCCGTTGAGTAAGTTCGGCACCGAACTGCTTTTCGCGCTAACCGCAGGTCGCCGCGTCGAGGCTTCGGCATGAGGCGCCATCCTGCTTGGGGTCGGGTCCTCAGAGCGCCTTCTCAAACTGTAAGATGCGATCCTCAAGATCGCGCTGTGGAGCCGTGGCGGGGCTTGACGGAGCAGCGCCGGGGCTTGGCGGTGCGGCGTGTCTTGCGCGGGCACGGTCACGGTGCACGTCGAGCACCAGCGTTGGCGGATACTCGACTTGATACGACGTGCGCAGTTCACGTGCTTCGTGAGGTTTGAGGGTGAGCGTCCAGCGAACGATGCCCTTGATGTCCGGCTTTTCATTGGGGAGGACCTGGATGTTGCTCACGCGAATGTCAGTGTTCTCAGACACGGGAACGCGCTCTGCGAGAACGAGGGTGATTGGACGGTCGGACAAATTTCTCGCAGTGGTCACAAACGAGAGCTGCATCCGATTGCGCGTCGTGCGCACGAGCGAGCTTTGCTTTCTGTCGAGCTCGCGCGTGAGCTTGACCTCGTCGGCCACGCTGAAAAAGGTAGAGAAGTCCTCGCCCTTCGCAACAAAGTCGACGTTCGTCATGCCGAGAAAAGCACCATCGCGATAACGCGCCACACCACCCGGCAAAAGGGGTTGACTCGTCTTGTTGTTCATCTGCAGCGTGACCGCCGCATTGAGCGATTCTTCCGGAGCCGCAATGACATTGCGTTGCGCTTGAATGCGACTGTTGCCAATGCGCAACCGAATCGGCCGACCGTCCGAACGAACGATCGCTGGATCTTTCGCGACGAAATGAGCTGTGGTTCCGCGCTTCTGCAAACCTTGAAAAATCTCGACCGTCTTGCTCTGCACCCGCTCAAAGGAAGCGACGTTGTCGGAGTAATACTGTTCGAAGCGTTGGAGCTCAGACGCGCCGCGCGATGGCGCCTGGTTCATCAGATTCCAGTGGCGGTTCTGCTCCACGTATTTTTGCTGCGCGCTGCTGAAGGACGTGGTCTGTCGGGTGACCGTGCGCGTGGTCTCTTCGGTTTTGCCGAGCGCCAACATTTCAAGTTCTGGAATGCGCTCGGTATCGGAAGACGATTGCGTCGAGAACGAGAGCTCGCCGTAGCTCCAGTCTTCGCCCGTCGTCTGGGTTACGACGGCGAAGGAGGTTAGGTCCACCGAGTCGGGTTCTCCGGCGCTGGCCCGTAGCTCGTGCATCGGCTCCCACGTAGCGCCTGGCGTGGCGTAGGTCAGCGTCAACTTTGCGTTGGTTGCAGCGGTGCCTTGCACCGTCACGAGCACCGTCGTTTCTTCGAGTTTGGTTAGGCGTCGCAGCTCTTCAAGATTGCGCGCGCTGGCTTCAACGTCGGGTGCGAGCCGATCGCGTAGCGTTTGCGTATTGCGTCGTGAGGCTGCCGTCTTGCGAAGTGTCTCGCTCACGAAGTCGATCACTTGCCCGTACGTTTCGATTTTGATGTCGCGGGTCGAAACGTCGTGCGTCAGCTTGTCGCGGGAGAAGAGCTTGATCGAATCGACATAGTCCTTCTGCGCACCAAGAATTGCCAACTCGTCGTCGATCGCGCGGAGTTGTTCGAGAAGCGCTTTGTGCTTCGATTCGACGGTGCGAAAAGCCTCGTCGCTGGATCGCGCGAGAAAACGACGCTCTACGCTCACGTCCACGATTTTGCCCGCATCGATAGACGCGCGGACGGAACCTTCATCCACCCAGCTCGGTAGCTTCTTGAAGCGAAAAAGTGTTGGCTCGGTCGACACCGAGACCGATGCCTCACGGTTGACCATCGCGCGATCGGAGTACACGGTCACTTTCGTGATGCGCGAGGCCACCCCCTTGTCTGCAGGATCTTCGGGCTGATCAGCACCCTTCGCGACAATGGCCGCCAGCAATGGAGCGTTTTGACTCGTGGGTTGAATCGGTCCGACAGAGGGCTGTGTGCCGGCACATCCCGCGACGGTGGCGAGCGTAGACAAGGCGATGAATATTCTCATTGAGGACCACTTATACGGATGAGACGTCCGAAAGATCTGAGACGGTGCGTTTTTGTCCTGCGAATCGCGGTTCGTTTGCGAGTTGTCGGTCTTTTGCATTCGTGGCAAGGAGTTCCCATGAGGACTTCTCTTGCTTTTCTTGTGTTTATTGGTGGATGTGGATCGACGAGCGCGACCGCGCCCGGCACTGACGGCGGAGCTGGCAGTGGCACCGACGCCGGTACGCAAGCCAACGATCCGACGTCCGTATTGAGCAGTCCCACCTTCGATAGAGGTGGAGGAATCGCGCGCATCTCGTACGTGACGGCAACCAATTTCTCGAGCGGTGGAGGCATGGGCAATGCGTCGCTCCTGGCGCAGCTCTACGATGTGAGCAATGTAAGCTCGGCGTACTTCAAGACGCCCGAACGCGTCGGGTCGTGCGACGTCTTGATCATCCCACCTCAAACCCAAATCGGTGGGTCCCTGCCAACGTACGTCAGTGCCGGTGCGTTGCGTCTTGAAGGCGGCGTGAAAGAGCTCGCGATCGATCTTGATCCTGGAAAGCCCTATTACGCATCCGGATCGTTTGACAGTGCACTGTGGAGCGGTGGCGAAACGCTCAAGTTCACGGCGGCAGGTGCTGCCATTCCCGCGTTTAGCACCACGGTCGCCGCACCCACGACCATCAGAGTGACCAAGCCCGAGTCGCACTTTCCTGCGGCCGTTCAAGTGAGTCGATCGAAAGAGCTTGTCACCGAATGGACCGGGACTTCGGCGGGTAGTGTTTTGGTGTCCATTTCGGGTCCGAATCAAGATGCCAATAAGCCCAATTCGTACATCACATGCGCGTTTTCGGGTGCTGACTCGCACGCAACGATCCCAGCCAACGTCATGCAACGCATCGACCGAGCGGGGAGCGGGAGCATCAGGGTCAGCACTGTTTCGGCCGCCGATGTCAGTGCGGGAGACTGGGGCACCATTCGCGTAAGAGCGGAGAGCGAAGCGCTCGAACCCGGTAGTTCGGGTCGGTATGCCGCGAACGGCGCCACGATCGCTGACTGAGGAGTTCACGTAAAAGTCATGAAAGTTTACCAACTGGTTGGCGCCCTCACTTTGCTCAATTGCACGTCGACCTCCGGCGTCGATTCGGGTGTACTGCCTGACTCTGCCGTCCCAGATTCGGGCGCCATCGATGCGAACGGCGTGATCGATAGCGGAGCCGCTGACGCATCGATCGATGCCGCTGATGCCGCGGTGGTTGACGCGAGTGAAGGTGGCGTTCAGGCGAGCGTGGTCATCGCAGCCGCGGGCGACATTTCAGATGACGTGCTCGCCAACCAACAGAAGACTTCCGATCTCATCTTCGGCAAGGGTTACGACGCCGTGTTGCTTCTCGGCGACAATCAATACGAGGCGGGATCTCTCGCGGACTACAAAAAGTACTACGAGCCGACGTGGGGCAGGTTCAAGTCGATCACGTATCCGGCGCCAGGCAATCACGAATACGGCACGAGCAACGCGACGGGCTACTACAGCTACTTCGGTACGCAAGCGGGTGCGGCAACCAAGGGGTACTACAGCTTCGATCTCGGATCGTGGCATGTGGTCGCCATCAACACGAACGACGGTTGCAGTGCCGTTGGCTGCAGCGCAAGCTCTGCACAAGTGACCTGGTTGAAAGACGATCTTCAGAAGAATGCGAAAAAGTGCACGCTCGCGTTTTGGCATCACCCGCGCTTCAACTCAGGTGCGAGCCACGGCAACTTTACGGGCGCACAAGCATTGTGGGACACCCTTTACGCTGCAGGCGCAGACGTCGTCCTCAACGGCCACGAACACGTCTACGAGCGTTTCGATCCGCAGGACCCTTCAGGCGTTGCCGATTCACAAAAGGGCATCCGCCAGTTTACGGTCGGAACCGGGGGGCGTGCGTTTTATGCTTTCGGGACAACTAAGGCGAACAGTGTGGTTCGTCGCTCCGATACGTACGGCATCCTGAAGATGACGCTCAAAGCAGACTCGTACGATTGGGCATTCGTGCCGATTGCGGGGTCGACTTTTACCGATACCGGATCGGGTACTTGCCACTAACGAAACCTTCAGTGCGCACCTATTAAAGCGCGTTGACGAACGCAAATGCCTCTGCGATCGCGGCTGCGTTGCCGGGCATGCTGTGGTGCTCGCCGTTCGGATCTTCGTAAAGTTTTTGGACTGTTCCGCCGTGCTTCTCGACCCAAGCTTTTGCGCCCGTCATGCTCTTGCATCGCGCCTCGCCCGAGTCGTCGATGTCCTTGGCACCGCAGTACATCCACATCTGGCCACCCGCCATGGCTGTGGTGTCTCCCTTTGTATCGAGTGCGACCAGATAGTCGGTCGGCTTCGAAGTCGTTGGCCATGCCCCAGCGTTCGCGATCACGCCCTTGAGTCGTTTCTGTCCAGCGCGATCGCGCGCGAGCACTTCGAATGATTGTGCACTTCCGCGCGAGAATCCAAGGAGGGAAACGTCGGCGGTTTTGGTTCCACACGCGCTGTCCATTTCGTCAAGAATCGTGACCATCCGTTTGTAGAGCGTTTCGGCGTTGCTGTAGTCATCTGGCGTCGTCTTCCCTTCGTAGTACCAGCGGAGTCCGACGAATGCGTAGCCTTGCGCGTCGAACGGAGCTTGCCAATCGGCGAACTCGTATTCGGGGGCGCCAGTGGTGCCGTGGAGTACGAAGATGACGCGTCGCTTGCTCGCGCTGAAGTGGCCCGCGGAAAACCACGCTGCATAGTAGGTATCGTCAATCTTGCGGTAGCCGCCACCTGCGGTCAGGAGTGCGGCACGCTTCTTTGCGTTGTCGCCGGTGACGACAGGCAAGTCGGTCTCACGCTGCGCGGCGAGCCACGCGTTGCAGGTGCTGGCTGTTGCGGTACTGGGCGGCGCATCGCTCATGACGTCAGCCGACGCATCCTTCGGCGCGCTGGTCGTCGTTCCACACCCAGAGAGGACGGCAACGATGCATCCCGTGAATTTCATGCGTCGGTCCATCATGCCTTATCGTCGCGTGCGATTGGCCTCGTGACGAGTCCATTCTTTGCGACGCGCTGCGGCGTGGCGCGCGCTTCGATGCGATAGTGTCGTAACCTTTTTTCGCTCGCGTCATGCTCAACCGACACTCATGAAACCGTTCTCGGTGCTGAAGTTGCTCTCGCTCGTCGCGCTCGTGGTTGGCTTGGGCTCCTGCGCCAATGGGCGGACGCTTCGCCCCGCGCGCGCTGTCATGGATGCCATCACGCACGTCCCCTTATTGGGCAGTGCGTTTCAGGCCCTGCCTACGCCTGACGGAGCTTGGGTCTTGGTTTCGCTCACGATGCCCGACGCTGGGTCGCCAGGCATCTCTGTGTACAGGCGGACAGACGGCGGCTTCGCATTCGTGCATCTCGCCGCACTTGATGCCGCGCCAACGGGCATGGTCCTGACACATGATGCAAAGTTGCTCGTTGTGGCAGCGGGCAATCGACTGGCGTTCCTCGATGTCGAACGGCTCACTGCGGGCACAGACGGCGCGCTGCTCGGCTACTTGGACGAACCAACGACCACGAGACGAGGTCTTGGCCGCGTTTATGTAAACGTTACACCCGACGATCAATTTATGTTTGCCAGCGACGAGCGAGCGCGAACGATCACCGTGATCAATCTTGCGGTCGCCCGAGCGGCGGGCTTCGCGGCGAGTGCGATTGTCGGAAAGATTCCGGTCGGCAACGCCCCAATCGATCTCGCGTTTTCGCCCAACGCGAAGCTCTTGTACACGACGAGCCAATCGATGCCGTCTAAGTTCGGGTGGCCGATCACTTGCCGGCCTGAGCGCGCGAGCAAGGACACGGCACCCGAGCACAGTGAAGGCGCGATCGTTATCGTGGACGTGGAGCGCGCCAAAACCGAACCGGAGCATTCGGTCATTGGCATTGTGCCCGCTGGATGCAACCCCGTGCGCCTTGTTCTCTCACCTCAAGGTGACGTTGCGTATGTGACCGCGCGTGGGATGGATGCGCTGCTCGCTTTCGACACTAAGAAGCTACTTGCCGATCCGGCCCATGCACGGATCGGTCACGTGCCTGTGGGCCCATCGCCGGTTGGTATCGCCGTGTTCGATAAAGGACGCCGCGTGGTCGTGACAAGCTCCAATCGCTACGCAGGCGACGCAAGTGACAAGCAAGCGCTCTTCGTTGTCGATGCGACGAGAGTGAGCGAAGGTGAAACTGCCGTCATCGGTACGATTCCCGCCGGTGCGTTCCCTCGCGAGATGCGCGTGACGGCCGATGGACACACGCTCTTGGTTACCAACTTTAGGTCAAAGACGCTTCAGGTCGTCGACCTCTTGCACTTGCGGCTTGAGAAGCGACGCAACGCAGGGACTGCCCTGGCTCGTTAGCACCGCAGATGAAAATCCTCGCCCATGCCGAACCACCCATCGACGTTGATGGGCTCGAGGCCTTCGGGTTCAAGGCGTCCTTCGAAGCGACCAAACGGTCCGCGGTAGCGACTATCGATGATGATCGCGTTTACGCGCACGTCTCCGGGCACCGTTGGTTCGAAACGGAGATCGACGCGGCCCTCGCGATCTTTGATGGACCAGCGTTCATTCGAAGTTCGCGCGTTCTCGCGTGTGAATTCGACCGCGGGCAAGATGCCAATGCGATCGCCGATCCACGCGCAGTTTTCATTGAAACGCTCGGGGTCGCGGCACTGGTTGCGCGTGAGGTTGAACCCGTGGCCAACGCCGTTCACATGCGTCGCGCTGGTGACCCAGTCCCACCGCATGACATAGGGATAGTAGCCCTTGTGATCATCGAGCAGCGCGAGACAGTCGCTCGTTGAGAGCTCGTATTTTTGTTCACCAATCGTGATCTCGCCCTCAACGGGAAACATCCCTTTGTGCGAGTACATGCCGCCTTCGCCAGGGAATGGAAGACTCACAACTTGCGATGCGCCGAGATCGCAAAAGACGTCTACGTGACCTCGGACCCGAGGCAGATCGCGCGCCTCATCGAGGTCGAAGTCAACCTCGATGAGGCCTCGCGTGAGCTGATTGCGAAACGTCATGAAGCCACGCTTGTCGCGATAGCTCGTTGTCGAGTCGAGCAACTGGTCGGCCACGCGGAATGAAAAAGGTCTTAGCTTCCATTCGTGCAAAGTTTTTACGCCGCTTTTGCGGTCGTAGACTTTGGCTTGCAACAGCGACATCAACTTCGCGTCAAAGAGCGCAACGTTAACGAAGAGCTCCGCGGTCGCAATTTGGAGGGCTTGCCACTCCTTCAACCGCAACTGGCGAATCAGGCGAGGCAAGCCACGATAGCGAGCGTCAATTAAGTTGACGTGATTGACGGCGGCGTTGAAGCGGCCGAATCGTTGCTGCTCGCGTTCAACCAATCGCGGCGGTGGCGACTCGTAGCGGGAGGCGGAAGGCATTCCCACGTCATATCAGGGCTATCTGACGCCCACGATCATTCTGGTACCGCTTAGGGCGCCACGGTCAGAATGAGCGAAGCGACGTCGGACGTTGTCCAATTCGGTGCGCAAGCGACTCCGCGCACGGGTGTTCCGATGCTCGGATGCGACCATACGTAGGGGAAGTTCATGTGTGGCGTCGCGCCCGAAGACTCAGCTTTCCACGTTGGGCCTGCTGTCGCATCGCCGCACTGGGTCGGCGGTACGGGGGTTGGGCCGTCTTCGGTGTAATACACAGCAATGCCTGCAGGCATTGCCGACGTCGACGAGGTGAGAGCGCCTGAAGCACTGAGCGCGGCATACGAAGTGCCCGTGGTGCTTGTGTTCCAAAGGCCGAACACCACGTGGCCGGGGGCTGCGCTCGTTGCGGGTGCGGTTGGGCTAAGCGACTCTGAAGCGAGATCGACGCCGAGATTGATGGCGGTTAGTTGCGGATTCGCGGGCAGGCCCGCTGAGTCGCCAAGGTATGCGGCAAGGTTCAGCTTGAAAGTCCACGTTCCTGGGTTTGCCGCAGAAGAGAGCGCGTCGGGTCTGCACGCCACGACGTTGAACTGCCTTCGCTCAGACGCGTTGTAGTCGTTCGCACCCGTGCCGTCCCAGACGGCATACGCAATGGCGGAGCGTGTTCCTTCGGGATCGCGCAGCGAACTCGCGGGCAACCACACCGTGTTCGTTGTTGAGCCACACGCAAGGCCAGACGATGCGCACGAAGGAACGGCGGCGCTCGTGCCGATGCAGAGACCACCTTCGGCTGCGGCGCCATCCGTACTTGCGACGCCGCTCGCTTCGCTCTTGAAGAAGAGGTTCAGCGCTTGATGCACATTTCCAAATGCGGGCGCGCTGACGCTCGCCGTCGCGTTGGACCACAACGTTGGGCTTGGCAGCTTTACTTCGTACGTGACCGACGTCACATCCGAGATCGCGTCGCCAACCTTGCACGCGCGAAGTTTGTACTTGGCGTGCCGCTTCAAGCCGTTGAGTCCTTGGCTCGTCAGGCCAACTACGTTCGAGAGGTCGACGGAGTTTGTTGTCGCAACGACGCCCAATAGTGGAACGCATGTGGACATCACGCCGGTGCTTCCGCTCGTGGTTGCAGGATCGTCGGGAGTGCTGCCGTCGACGGTCTTCGTGATGAGAATTGTTGCGCCGCTGGCCGCGAGTGCTGAGGGCCTCGCGCCCCAATCGATAGTGCCAGAGGGTAGGTCCGTGATGGGTTGCGCTTGCTTCGTCGCTTGTGGACCCGACACGCTGTAGAGCGACGTCATGACAGCGGACGGCACGCTGGCGAGGCAGGCGATCGCTTTGATCGTCTGTGTTCCCGGAGCAGGGACAAGCGCGATTGCGCTCGCATAGAGTTTCGCGCTGGGGTCGCAGGCCGCGCTCAAGCATGCGGGCGTGACCCCGTCGGTTGTGTAGCAAATCACCGCGCCTGATGTGACTGTTGCAAGTGTGACGTTGAGTTGAGTTGCCGAGTACGCACCTGTTCCCGGGGTGGCCGTTGGAGCTGTGGGTATTGTGTACGTCGCCTCGACGACGGGCGATGAAAGCGTCTTTTCAGAATAGGCAATCGCCTTGACCGTTGTCGTTGCCGTGACAAGGAATGCGTCTCCAGTAGAAAGCGTGCCGAGCGTTCGCGTCGGTTTGCCGCCGTCGATCGTGTAACGGACCGAGTCGCCCGGGGTTCCGGGAAGGATAGAAACCATCAGAGGGCTCGTGTACGTCCCTGTGGCGGGAGAAATTGTGGGAGGCTTCGCCGCCGGGACCGCTGAAATAACGAGGCTGACGATCCTTTCAGGAGAAATGCGAATGGGTTCAGTGGTGGTCGCAGCGACGGCTCGAAATATGTAAATCACATCGATTTCGCGAACCGGGAACGCGTACGGCTGTTTGTATTCGACAGCAAAATAAGGCGAAATTTGCCCGTTGGCGACGGGCGACTCGTCGTTGACCGAAAAGTAAATTTTCGTTCCCGGCTCCGACGACATCGTGACCGGCGTTGTGTACTCGTACGTGCCTCCACTGGGGGAGATCGTTGGAGCCAAGAGGGCAGAGGGTGCATCGGGAGAGGCCATGGCATCACCCGAGTCCGGATCCGATTTGCCGGCGTCGTCGACGCTGTAGACGATTCCACCACCGTCATCGGAACAGCTGATGGGGGCAAAACCGGCAAGCACCAAGACTACGACCGAGATGTACGTATCGTGCGTGCGCATCGCTTCGAATTACGGCATCTCACCGCGTGGCCGTAAGAGAACACTGGCCTTCTTCTTGCGCGACTTAGCGATGACCTTATGGGTGCATCTGTTCGCGCCGCGCTCCCAAGAAGTCAAAAAAGTTGACGATATCTATCTTGGGAGAGGTGTCATTGATTGGAAAAGTTGTGGCTTGCTCGATTCAGCGGCAGTGAGGAGGGAGCACGTATCCCTACCCGTGTGAAGGCGATACGTTGCGAAATACTCTGTGCAACGCACGCCGCACGTCGTGAGTTGGCTAAACAAAGTGTCAATAAAATTGACTAAATAGAGTTGCGCCACGGCCGTATTGGCAACCGCTCTTGATTGATCGGGCGCACGTCTTGCTAGGAGACCCGTCATGAATGGTGTGTCTCATGATTTCGTCGGTTTCGGTTTTGGTAGGCGTGTCGTCGACATGCCGAACGACATGTCGAGCGCATTGGTTAGAATCCGTGACACTTACAATGAGGATGCTGGATGAAGATCGCGCACGCGTTTTGCCTGGTCGCACTGACCGCTTTTGTATTGCCCGTTGCGGCGCCCGCTGCGCCAATACCGGCGCCGGCACTGCCAAAGCCCGGCATCCCGATAGTGGCCCCCGCAGCTGCGAAAGCGGAACGCTTTTCGACAGACCTTCAAGGTGTCGTTGTCGGCGGCAACGACGCTGCGCTTGCGAACCATTGCAAATTGGCCTGGAAGTGCGCCACCAAGAAACGTTCAGTCCGTGGCGTGGCAATCGAGCAAACGGTGGCGATCATTCCGAGTGGTGATTTTGCGCGAGCTGTCTTCATCGTGGCGGGCGACAAGGTCTTGTCGGGAACGGGCTACTACCGGCGTAAGGACAAGAACCGCGCAACGCTGCTCGCGAAGAGTTACGGCACCGGAAGCAAGAGTTCCAAGGGATCAATTGCGTGGATCTCTGCGGACAAGAAGAGCACCGCTCAACTCGGGCGCAGCGGGTCATCGTTCAAAATCGTTGCGCTCGAAGAGGCGAAGTCGAAAGGTGCCATTAGCGAAGCGGCTGCGCAAAATTATCAGATCGGCTTTCCCGTTCTGACGCCAATCACGCTCGTCATTGCGTCGAATTTTGCGATCACGCTGACGGATCACCCATTGCGTGTTGAACAAAACAGCCTCCTGCAAGAGTGGGTCGAAATTCGTAACACGAGCCGTACAAAAACGGCCGCAACCGAGTTGCGCGCGACGCTCACACGAGAGGGAGAAAATGCTCCAGTCAACACGCAAACGTTTCCCGTTCCCATGCTCAACCCGGGTGCTTCGCACCGGATCTTCGTGCCGATCTACAATCGCGCGCAACGACCCGGAAATTACAGAGCGGAGGTTTCTGTTGGAGGCGCGACGCAAGCCCGTTCTCTTTTGGTGTACGCCCCTGCACCCGATCTCGTAATCCGAGAGGGCGATGTTCCCGCGACTGCGCAGCCGAGCACGAATATTAACGTGCGCGTCAAAGTTTGGAACAACGGAGGCGTTGCGGCCAATCGTAACTTCAAAGTGCGATTTTCGATCGCCGGGCAGGACGCAGTGGACGTTGCGGTCAACGCGCCACTTCGGCCCCAGGCGGACGTTTGGGTCTCTGCGCGTTTGAAGTTCGAACCCACGCACGAGGGCGACGCACTCTCGGTTCGCGCACGCGTCATCTCTGACGAAACGTATTTTCAGCATGCCGCCAGTTCCTGGAACGTTCGCGCCGTTATGCCAGAGGTGGACTTTGCAAACAGCGAAAAGATCACGGCGACCATTCGCGTGAACCGTGTCGAGTGCGAGGAGGAAGACGGTTCCGATTGGGACGACGACTCGCCATCTCTTTACTACGCTGGCATGCACACCGCGGATCCACACCCGTGGCACGGCCGGCCCTTCCTCATGAACGATGTCGACACGGGCAATCACCGCACGCTCGGCGAGGATGTTTTTCCGGCGGGCGACCGACGACGAACCGTCAAAACGAAAGAGCGAATCGGGCTCTTTATGTCGCTCTGGGACGAACCTTGGGACGAGAGTCTCAGCGTCGAATGGGACTACATCACCCGAACGTTCTCCTATGGGTGGATGCGTGATCACGCTGGGCAGACAGTGCAGTTCTCTGAGTTGTTCGAAGCCGATGATGATCTTCTCGAGATCGGTCACGCAACCTATCGCGTGAAATACCAAGTCACGATTGGCCAAGTCCAAGGAGTCGCCGCGCCCGAACGCGATCCATCGGTGTTCGCTGATGTCAACGCACCGATCTGGTCGGGTCGATATGCGACTCTGGTCGACGGGCAAGTGGCGACGGCGGAGCTTCGGTATGCTCCGCCGACCGCAAACTATCCGCAAGGCAGATTTACCGGCACATGGAGCGAGGGCGGACGCAACGAGAGCATCGAGAGCACGCGCCTCATCGGCAATCTTTGGCAGTTCAAGGTTGGTTCAAAGACCTTCGTTGGATACCTGGTCGGAACGCTGCAGAGGCCGAGCGTGGCCGGCACGATGACGAACAACGGTCATGAAGTTGGCTTCTCGATGGCGAAGAATTTGTAAGGCAAGACAGACTCATGAAAATCACTAGAACGCTCGCAGTTATGTCCGCCCTTGCAGGCTTTTCCACACCGGCGTTGGCCTTCAATACGGGTGGCCACTTCACCGCAACGCACTCAGGCCTTGCCGCAGCGGGCTTCTCACGTGGCGCGATCAAGTACGCGCAAGTTGCAAACTACCAGGTCGACTACTGGACCAACTATTTTTCCTGGTCGACGGACGGAGTGCGAAACGAGCGCGCGATCGAGTACTCGCAATACTATCACTTTGACGATCTCCCAGACGCGAAGTGGGTGGTGCGCGAGTTCGCTTGGCATGAGACCTCAACCAAGCACGCCATCGAGAAAGCGGTGCGCGACAACAAGCCTGGGGATGTGTTGATCGCGCTCGGTATTCTCCTCCACTCAACGCAAGACTTTTACGCGCACTCGACGATGGCGGACGTTGACTGGACACGTTGGGTGGGCAAACCCATCGTGATCTTCGAAACCCTCCCGGATGACATTCGACTCAACCCAAAGCTCGCGATCAAGACAGGGCGTGCTCACGACTTTCACGACGCGCTCAGACCATCGAGTGAGAACCAACCTGCGGTGTGCAAAGGGAACTCGCCTGCCGAAGGGTGTTGGCCTCAGCACCTCAAGGAAGCTCACGCGGATCATCCGGAGGTCTGTGCGGGCAACGCGAAAGTTGAAGTGTGCGGCGTGAACAAAGATTCGTACGAACGACGGGGTCACTTCATCGCGCGTGAGATGGCAGCGGATTCCACGAAGTACTGGGTCGACAAGGCGCAGCGATGGATCAATAACGATGCCTTTTGGACTCGCGTAAAGACCTATAGCAACGATGAGAGCGCTGGCTGTTGGGATCGCGCCCACGGTATGTCCGTCTACGCGGGGCAATGGGGGCGATGGAAGCTTCGCGGCGTTGCGCAAAACCTTGGCGTCGCCGCAGAGAACGCTCACGGTTGTGGCGACTTCTGGCAGGACGAAACGTTCAACGACGTGTTCGTCGCCATGCACCGAGATGTAGATCCGAGCGTGTATCAAGTTCCGGCTCGCACTGGGGCGCAGCGTGGCAGCTTTATTGGAACTTACGATATGACTTGGGGCACGCTAACGGGTGTTCTCGCGCTTCGCGCCGACGGTGACTTTCGCACCGGCACGTGGACAATCGGAAACGAGCGCGTCAAGAATTTACGCCGCGCAAAACCCGACGGCAACGCGTTTGACATCGCAATCGATGATGGTCCAACGGGACGCATTTTTATCAACGGGCAGAACGGTCTTGCGGGGTTCGTTCGCCTCTCGGGCAACGAACAACGGCCCACCGGCTTCTTTGCGACCAAGCGCAGGTAGTCAACGCAGAACATGCCGAGCATTCGCGTTACAATCGATGCCGATGTGGGCTAACTGGGCTGTCACGATCGCGTTTGCCGTTGCAGGGTGCTCGCAGGGCGCGCGCCCGATCGAAAGCGCGGACGCCGCGATCCAACTTGACGCTCCGTTCTCTGATGGCGCGATCACGTTTGACGACGACGCGGCGGTCGATGCAAGCGTCGTCAGGTGTGCTTCGGGCAATGGCGCCTCGGGACTGTGCATGTCGACAACCGCGTGCGCGGCGCTTGGCGATCACACGTCGGTTCCCAATCACTGTCCTGGACCCGCAGAAATTCAGTGCTGCACCAAGACTCCGAACGTCGCAGACAATCCGTCTATCCCACCGGGATCCAAGCTGATGGTGCAGGCAGATGTGACCGCTGACATGACAACTTGGGCGGTCGATATTCTGCACGACCCCGTGCTCTATCCAATGTTCGCGACTGTGAACAAGACCTTCGGCTCGCTCAAGGTGCTCGCACGCGTCGAATGGCATTCGCCCGATTTTCAAAACAGCGTGGTGCACCGTGGCGTGACTTTGTACGAGCCCATCTGAACCTCAGCCCGATTGGGTCGATGGCCATTCGCATCAACACACAGCCGGCGCCCGCACGTCATCACGCGGCGTGCGTGCACTAAGCCATCCGATCATGGCGTCGCAAGCAACTTCCCAACCCGGCTCCTCGGGCAGCCAGTGTGCGTGCTGCGGTAGAAGCAATAGTTCGGCTCCGTAGTGCTTCGCCGTGCTCTTGTTCAGCGCAGCCGATACGATGCGATCGTCCTCACCGCCCACGACGAAAATGATCGACGATCTCGAGGCTGCAAAAATTGTGGCGCGTACGCGTGA
>JAHFDZ010000439.1 GCA_023248745.1 Myxococcales bacterium
GCCTCGTGCTCCCTGCGATGGTCACGCGCCTTTCTGGTGAAGATGGGGTTGTCAACGAAGACATTCGCGCTCGCTACGTGCGCTATGCGAAAGGTGGCGTCGGACTCATCGTGGTCGAAGCGATGGCCGTGCACGAGGCAAAAAGTGGTCCGCTCCTGCGCATCTCATCGGACGAGTTCGTGCCGGGTCTTACGGATCTCGTCGATCGCTGCCACGCCGAGGGGCCGAGCATGGTGGTCCCGCAAATTATCCACTTCTTGAAGATCGCGCGATCGGGCTGGCGGCAGACGATCGATATGCTCTCACCTTCCGATCTCGACGATATCGTCGAAGCGTACGGACTCGCGGCCCTTCGCGCGCGCACCGCAGGGTTTGACGGCGTCGAGCTCCACATGGCGCACGCCTATACGCTCTCGTCGTTTCTTTCGCGGCTCAATCCACGGCGCGATGCGTACGGCGGCACGCTCGAAAATAGACTCCGCCTTCCTATTCGCGTGGTTGAGCGTGTGCGATCCATCGTGGGCAACGATTTCCCGGTAGGTGTGCGCATGCTCGGCGAGGAATGTATCCGCAATGGTTACACAGTTGTTGACGCGGGCCCCATTGCAGTGCGGCTTGCGCGCGCAGGTGTTGACTACGTTTCGCTCTCCGCAGGCGGAAAGTTCGAAGACGCACGCCACATCGAAGGCGAACCGCTCTATCCGTACACCGGGTATTCCGGCGATCGCTGCATGCCAGGCGCGAACTATCCCGACGGCGCCAATCTCTACATTCCAGAAGCGGTAAGAGAAACCGTCCGCGCGGCCGGTCTAACAACTCCGATCGTGGCAGCTGGCAAAATCGCGACGCGTGCGCTTGCCGAGCGCGTCATCGAATCGGGCAAGGGCGATCTCATCGCGATGGCGCGAGCGCTATTGGCGGATCCCGATATCCCGCGCAAGTGGCAGTGGGGTCGCGACGATCGCGTCGTGCGATGCGTCTACGGCAATGTTTGCAAGGCGCTTGACGAAAATTTCAGGCGTGTTGACTGCACACTTTGGCCAAAGAAGTTAGGACAAGCGCCGCTCAGTAACGACCTCGTGCCGCCCGAATGGGGCCCGAATGGTTCAGAAATTCGCGTCGAATACAAAGACGGGCGCGTTCTTCTGCGGTGGTCGTCGGCGACGGACAATGAGGCACTCTACGGTTACGAATTGTTTCGAGGCGTCGGCTCCGCGGAGCTCACCCATCACGCAAGCGTGCGTGCAAGTTCGACGCGTTTCGAAGATTCTCGCGTACTTGGCGGAGAGACTTATCGCTATGCACTCGTACCGTACGACCTTGCAGGCAACCGCGCGAAGCGGAGCGAAGTTGCCGAGCTCGTCATCCCAGTAGAGCACCCCGACGCAAGCGAGCCGGTTCCGCTCTCGACCCGATTAAGCATCTTGGACGGCTGCGCGTCGATCGCCGGAGGACGAGGATGACCACGTTTCCTGAAGCATTCAACTTGGTTGACTATTTGTTGATGGACCGGCTGGGCGATGGCAAAGGCGATTGCGTCGCCGTTCGATTCGGTGATCGGTCTCACACCTTCGAAGAAGTCGCGCGTAAGTCTAGCGCGTTCATGAATGCACTCTTCGCGGCTGGCGTGAGGCGAGGCGAACGCGTGCTCATTGTCATTCACGACATGCCACCATTTGTGTGGTCCATCATGGGCACACTTGCGCGAGGCGCTGTTGTTGCGATGGGCAATCCCGACGCGCCGATTGAGAACATTCGCTACCTGGTGGAGTACACACGCGCGACGGCGCTTGTGACACATCCGGGCATTGCAGAGGGGCTCGTCTCGCAGATTCGCAGCGGAGCCCTCGCCAGCGAATTGCAGCGCATCTTTGTGGTGCCTGACGTTGCGACGGGCGAAGACTCAGAAGGTGCGGTCAACGTCGTTGACGATCCGCTTGTTGTGTCGCTCACGCGCGCACTCGGCGAAGCCCCAGAGCATGCGAGACCCAATGTCCATCGCGACGAGCCTGCGATGTGGCTCTTCACAAGCGGTTCTACGGGGGAACCTAAGGCCAACATTCATAGCCATCGCGACTTTGCGTACAACACAGAGGTCTACGCGAAGAAGACCGTTGGCTATCGCGAGGGCGACGTGAGCGTCAGCGTCCCTCGATTGTTCTTTGGGTACGCGACAGGCACGAACCTGTTCTTCCCATTCGCTGTTGGCGGCACAAGCTGCCTCTTTAGCGAAAGGCCCACGCCCGAATCAGTCGCGCGTGCCGTCGCGATGTACCGCCCCACCGTGGTGACCAACGTTCCTACGATGATAGGCAAGTTACTTGACCATGACGAAACGCTTCGAGCAGAAGGCAAAGAAGGTCTCGATTGGTCTTCGGTTCGCTTTTCGCTTTCGGCGGGCGAGGCGCTGCCCGAGGCACTCTTGCAGCGTTGGCAAGCCCGATACGATAGCGACATTTACGACGGCATCGGTTCCGCTGAGATGTTTCACATCTACGCGTCCAATCGTCCGGGAGACATCAGACCTGGCTCATTAGGTAAGGTCGTTGACGGTTACGAATTGCGCGTGCTTCCCGAAGACGCAGACGGTCCGGGCGCGACGCCCTGCGCATCAGGTGATATCGGCGTCTTGTGGGTGAAAGGCGACAGCGTGTCGCACGGCTACTGGCTCGATCGCGATCGCAGCTGGAAGACCTTTCATGGGCACTGGTGTCGCACTGGCGATCTCTTTCACGTCGATGAAAGCGGCTATCTCTACTTCGCGGGTCGTGCCGACGATCTACTCAAGGTAGGCGGCCAATGGGTCGCGCCACTCGAAGTCGAAGCGTGCCTCATGCGACACGAGTCCGTTGCTTCAGTTGCCGTGATCGGTGTTGAGCAAGAGGGCCTTCTCAAGACGAAGGCATTTGTTGTTCTTAGGCCCGGGTTTGCTGCGAACGACGGCCTTGCGCATCAACTTCAGGAGTGGGCGCGCGCGCGTCTTGCGAAGTATAAGTACCCACGA
>JAHFDZ010000235.1 GCA_023248745.1 Myxococcales bacterium
AGCGGCGAATAGCCGTGCCCCGCGCGGACTTGTCCTCGTGACGTGTCTTTGATCATAAAGCCAAAGCTGGCCATATTGCGATATTGGTCAAGTAACTTGATAAATGGGCGACCCGTCCAAGGGACCGCAGCGGCGGTCACCTCGAGTGGTGTCGAGCTTCCTTCGAACATGATGTCTTCGGCCGCGAACTCGTCGACGGCGTACCCTTGTGGGATCGCATTTCCCATGTCGATCGGTTCGTCAAACACCGCCATGACCTTGCTCGCGGGATGAATCGACAAATTTCGACCAAGCCATTCGTACTGCGAAAGCAGGCCGGCGCGCTTGAACAACACGGGCGTCATCAGGGCACCCGCTGCAATGACGACGGCGTCGGCCTTGACGCGGAACTTGGCGCCCGAAGCGAGCGTCCCGGTGACGCCGCGTGCGCGTCCCGCGACCACGTCGACGTTTTCGACGCGTGCACCCGTGAGCAACTGAGCGCCGCGTTTGAGCGCTTCCGGAACGTAGCTCACGTCTGTCGAACGCTTTGCGCCTGTTGGACAGCCAAAAGCGCACACCGCTTGACCGTCGCAATCGGGCGCGTTGCGGCTAATCGCGTGATGACGAAAGCCGAGCGCCGCTGCGCCACGCGCGATGACGCGTCCGACGCCACCCGTGAGTGCGCTCGCGGCGCGTGTGACCTGCAGCATACGTTCTACGCGGTCGTAGTAAGGCGCGAGTGACGCACTCGAAAAATCGGTGAGACCAAAGTCGTCGCGCCACGCTTGAAACACGCGTTCGGGCGCACGATAGCAAGTGCCTGAGTTCACGACGGTGCTCCCGCCTACGGCTCGCCCCGCCCACACGGGGATGCCCGCGTTTCCGAGGGCCATTGTAAGTCCGTGATCACGGTAAAGTTTCTTGACCATGTCTTGCGAGCGACCTGTAAAGCCGTCGCGTCTCACGAACGGGCCTTCCTCGAGCATCAGAACAGCGCGCCCACGTGACGCAAGCTCGTGCGCGCACGCAGCTCCGCCCGCCCCTGTTCCCACCACGACCACTTCGCTTTCAAGCGCGATGTCCTCGCTCGTGTCTTCGCCCGCCGTGACCTGCGCTAGCCAACGGGGTTCTTCGACGACGCGCAGCTGCCGATCGCTCGAATGAAATGAGGTGCAGCCGACGGCAGCAAATTGCCCCGCATCGTCAAAGTGGGCGAGCTTGATGGGCGTTGCTACCGCACGAAGTAATCCGCGCTTTGAGGGTGCGGCAGAGCGGTAGTACGACTCGACGAGGCGAATTGCTTCTTCCTTGTTCAATCGTGAAAAACGTCGTCCGGTGCTCGAGACACTCACCCACTCGATTGCGTCAAGAAGCGCGTGGTAGCCGAACAGATGCGTCCTCGGGAGGTCTTCGAACCAATGCTCAAGACGCTTGACTGTCGCGGCACCGCCGCCTTCGAGACGATCGCCAGGCGGAATGATTGCACGCGCAAGAATTTCAACGAGCGCGCGATGTCTTCCCAACGATACGGCTTGTGTCACGGTTGATGGATTGTCGTAGCGCTGTCCGGTGTTGGCAAGGCGAGTTCGCGGCGAAGCCATGTCACGATCTCGTCACGGACATGGCGAATTTTCCCGCTTGTGAGCACGCCCATGTGATCGGGAGGCTGAGGCAAATTGCGACTCTTCTTTACGCGAATGAACGTCTGCTTTCCGCCCGTATGACGAAGAAATGCGGCGGCACATTCAGGCACAGACTCGAGCCTATCGCCGTCGCTCGCTACAATAAGTGCTGGGCAAGTTACATTTGAAAGGGACCGAAGGTAATCGAACCGGCCGTCAGCGCTCTGCCAACGTCCTTCTCGCAAAAAACGCAGAAGGTCACCAAAGTAGACGTTCGCTTCGTCGTCGCTTCCAACGCCGAGCTTGCGCGACGGAACGTATCCCCACGCGCGCCCAAGAAGCGCGATTGCTTGCATGACCGAACGCTTCAAAAGCACGCGGCCACGCGAGTCATCAAGCGCTGCGAGCCAAATGTTGGTTGAGAGTCCGACGATTGCGTCGGCGACAATCGCTCTTGTGCCTTGCGCCGCGAATGCGACGTGCCCGCCAAGCGAATGTCCCACGACAACGACCGGCATTCCGTTGGCCCGCTCGCGTGCGCAAGCAACGACCGCAGGCAGATCAAACCGAACGAGGTCATCGTAACTCCACGAGTAACCTTTCGACGCGGGATTGCCACTGTCGCCATGGCCGCGAAAATCAAATGCGATGGTACGAAAGCCTGCGCGCGCAAGGTGCTCTGCGAACCCATCGCCTTTCGGTCTGTCGAACGAGCTTCGTCGCGCCATCATCGCATGTGAGAGCACTGCCGTTCCGATCGGATGGGCGGGCTCAGTCACTGTTGCTATCAGGCTTGTCCGGTCCTTGGTGCGAAGTTCAATGTCTTCGCGCACCATTACGGAAGGGGAAGCACCCACGCTGTGCCCCCTTCATGAGTGTCAAGTATATTGATGGTGTCGTCGCTGAGCACAGCTGGCTCGTCGGCTTTTTCGCCCTCGTTCCAACCGATCAGTAGGGCCCGAAAATAAGGCGCCTGCGGAAGCGAGGTTGCGATGAGCGCACGATTGCTTCCCGTATGCTCTTTGCCTCGTGCGACTTGGACCTGATGACTTTCGTCAACCAAACTGACATCATCTGTGAGGCACGTGTAGTGGGGTCCGCCGTCGAACGGATCGACGCGATGGGCGTAGCGAAACCCAACACGCGTGAGCATTTTTTCGACACCCTTCGTTTGCTCGCCCACCTTGCCAATGACGGCCTGCGCTTGCGCGGGAAGTAGCGTCGCGTAAATCGGTCCTTGGGGAAACAGGCCGAAAATGAACTCCTTGTTCGTCTTCGAGAGTCGATCGGCTTCGGCGTACGTCATCGGCATGAAGTGGAAACCGACCGCGTTCCAAAGATGGGACCCGCCACCCTCTTCGAGTGGCGGAAGCAGTTCTGCGAGAAGCTCATCGCGAAAATCTGCGCGGTGCATTTTGATGAACAAGAAGCGGACGTAGGAGATGAGAAGGCCGAGCTTCGCTGGCTTCTTTCGGTACTCAGGATCAACGATGAGACCGCCAAGTTCCGTTGGCCCGTCGTACGAGTAACCGATTTGTAACTTCGTATGCTTGATATGAAGGTCGAGCGACGCCGAGAAGCGCTCTTCGTCAATGACATCCACGTAGATGTAGGGCGCGCTCTTTCGGCCCAGCTGGGCAATGATCATCGAGCTACCGACGATCCGATCGGTCTGGCGATCCACAACGACGAACACATAGGTCCTTGCGGAGGGATCGCTCTCTTGCAGTCCGAAACTTCGCTCCGAAAGCGCGAGCAAGTTGCGGATGGCCGCCCGATCGGCGGGCAAGTTGACCGTGTTCAGGTGATGCGCCACACGCAGAAGCTCGTCTTCGTCGCGTTGCACAGCGCCGCGAATTTCATACGCGTGCATGAGCCTCGTCTACCACACGCCGCTACCCCGGCGCGCCCGCGATCCTTGCGACGCAGCGCGCCATGCCGTCCTCATGGCTCAAGGAATGCCCCTTCTGCGCCGTATCGTCTTAATAATGTGTACTTCAAGCCCGGGTGTGGCGCGCCATGGGTTGGCCGAGTAACTTGTCTTTCAGCCGTTTTTATCAGGAGAATTATGCCGATGACGCCCGATCAAGCTGACGATCGGAAAGGCGCCTTAAAGCGACCTTTCGTCGTTCGGCTATTTTCGCGTGCGTCAACCGCGCTTGGGCCCGGCATCGGTGGTCTCGCTTTCGCGGTTGTGTTGCAGTTGCTGCTCCCGCTTTTGAGCTTCGCGCCACTCGCGCTCGCGATCGCAACCGGTGGCGTCAGCGCCGGGCATCTTCGCGCAGACGCGCCATCGCTGCTTTTTGGCACGCTCGTTCTGTGGATGCTCATCAGCCTTTGGCTTCAGGCCGGCGTGATGCACGTTGCGGTGCAGCGTGTTCGAGGTGGTGGCGGCTCACTGGGCGAGGCGGCCAAGGGATTGTTGGGTGCACCGACGAGCGGCCTCCTTTTTGGCGCAATATTCGTTCCCGCGCTCTTTGGCCTCGGTGCCACGCTCGTGTCCCGACTTGCGCGCGTGTCGTCCGTATTGGCAGATTTGGGCGGGGGCGTGCTCGCTGCCGTTGCGGTTATCTGGCTGTTGGTCGTGCTCTTCGGGGGTTCGTTTGCCATCTGGCTAACGACCGATCGTCGCTACGGCTTTGCGCATGCGTTGCGCGTCGCGTGGGAGCGAACCGCGGGTCGTCGGTTCCGTGCCTTGACGGTCAATGTTCTTACCCTTTTGCCATGGCTCACCTTTTCGGCGCTCATCGCAACGCGCGCGCCGTTTGCGATTGGCGTCGCGCTTGTTCTCGTCGTGCCAGTGTCGGTGGTGTCACTTGTGATGGCGGCAACGGGTTACGTTTTGCTCGTCGCACCCAAGGCTGACGATCAGCCGCCGACGGGCAGGTCGTTTTTGCCCGGCGTTGCATGGGCCGCCGGGGCGGTGTTCCTCCACCTACTGGGTGGCTCTGGTGGTGTTGTCGTGGCTCGCGTAGCGGCCGATCGCCAGGCTCTTGCAGAATTTGTCGGCAAAGGCAGCGGCCGCTTCGGCATCACAGAGGTAGAAGTTTACAACGCGACGAAGCCCGAAAAGCCGACCGAAGAGCCGCCAAAAGATCCGGCGAAGGAACCCCCACCGAAGCCGCCGGAGCCAAAAATCACGCCCCAAGAACTCGCGAAACTCGAACAGCTCGCGAAGTTGGTGCTGCCGCCTCCAGAGAAGAAGCCGCCACCAAAACCTGAGGCGAAGCCAAAGCCGCTGCCGAAGCCACTCATCGTCAAGAAGCCTGACGAAGAAAAACGCGTTCTTCCCGATCTCGAATCGGACAAGCGCATCGCCATCAAACAGCACAGCGAGAAGAACCAAGCCGAAAACCCGAATGCGAAGTTCATCGCGGAGCAAGCCAATCGCGTCAAAGAAGAGACCGCTGCGCGGCTAACCTCCCACGATCGAAATGATCCAAAGCCCACGCCGGGTGGTCAGAACACGACCAACAGTCCCACGCCGGGCGACAGCCATCGCACGAAGATCGCCGACAGCGAGTCTCACAAAGGCGCAAAGGATCTCGCGCCTGGCGAGAAGGGGTCGCAAGACGAGGCGCGCGAAAAAACCGGGCCCCAACCCAAAGACCCTGTTGCGCTCAATCCCTCGAACGCGCCGTCGCGCGCTGTAACGCCTTCCTCTGGCGATCCAGCGCGCCCACCGACTGTGGGTCAAGGGCCAGTGGCGGGTGCACCCGATCGCACGCAAAACGGAGTGCCGCAAGTTGCCGACGGGGCGCCACGTACTGCCCAGGCCGTCGTTACGGCTCCCGACTCCTCTTTTAGCTGGGGCACAGCCGAAGAGGTCGGCGTGCCGAAACCGAAGAAGCCGTCCATCGCGAAGCAACCCCGCGTGGCATCCCAATTTGGCCTCGGACACGGAGCGGGCCCTCAGGGTGGCCTCAACTTGAATCTGACAGAAGAGGGGGTCGTGCGTGTGAAGGGGGCCGATAGTGCGCAGAGCTTGCGTCAAGCTTCGGGCGAGCGTCGCCGTTCCGAGCACCGTGGGTCGTGGAACGGCAGCGTGTTCGAACGCATGCGCACGGCGAGCGAGAACTATGTTGCGAACGTCAAGCCCGGCAACCAAACGGCGCTCAATGCGGCTTCGTCCGCATTTGCGACGTACCTGCAAACGATGCACAACCGCATTCACCCAATTTTTGCCGACTCTTTTCTCGAGTCGCTGAGCAACCGCTCGCGCGAAGATCTGCTCAACAATCCGCGCTTGATCACCACGCTCGAAATCGTTCTCCGTTCCGATGGCTCGCTCGCCAAGATGGGCGTTATTAAGTCGAGTGGCGAATTTCAATTCGACGTCGGCGCGCTCGATTCCGTCAATCGGGCGCAGCCATTCGGCAAAGTGCCTGCCGCGATCATGTCGCCGGATGGCAACACGTATCTCCACTGGCAGTTTCATCGCGATGAGGTGTATGCCTGCTCTACGATGAACGCGCGGCCGTACATCCTTCGCGACGCACCCAAGTCCACCGATCCGCCTTATCCGCCTGCCGGTCCAAAGCCGCCAACGAAGGAGCGCTTCCCCTCGGGCAACGATACGCGTGAAGGGTCGCTCGATTTCAAAGGCTTGCCGTCGCCGTTTATGCGCATGCTCGCGGCCTTGAACTGAGCTTCGAATCTCCCTCCGGATGAGCCAACCTCAAGTGCTGACACGCGACCTCACTTCGGGCGTGATCACGCGCTTGGCGATCGTTTCTGCCGCATTCGCGAGCATCTTTGCGATGGTTTTGCTTCCCGGTTCGCGCGGTCTCGCGCATCAGGCGACCGTCGAATGGCTCGACGCGACGGCAACCATGTTGACCTTTTTTTCGTTGTCGCTGCTCCTGACGAGCGCGTTTCGCGCCATGCCCATGCTCTTTCGGTCCGCGAGCGCACGCGTGACGGCGGCGATGATTGCCATCAACGTTCCGATCGCCACGCTCTTGCTCGTGCCTGCGATGACCGGCCCACTTAAACCATGGCTAACGGCAGCGCTGATGATGGTTGCGGTGGCATCAGCGGGCCTTGGGGCGATCGCCGCGCTCCAAATGGCGCCTTCCCGCGCGGGAGGCCTTGCGCTGCTCTTGGTTTGCATCGGCGGGTGTGCGCGGGCCGTCAGCGTGATTTGTGCAGAACTGGCGGCCGAACAAGCGCGGATGAGTTGGTTTCTCGCGGCGCGAGGGTTGTCTACGTTGCAACTTGCGGCGAGCTTCATTTTGCTCGGCCTCATCGCCATTTGGATGGCGACACGAAGCAAGATCGGGCTCGGACTCGCCGTCGCAGCGGTCTTGCTTGCAGGTATCGGAATGTGGGGCGCCTCTAAGGGCGCGGCGCCAGACGCGCTTCGATGGCAGTCCTGGCTCAACGGCGCGCTAGCAACATCACGTGCGCCGGAGAGTTACTTCGGAAACTCGTTGCCCGTGCTGCTCGACCTTGCGGCGTTGGGGCTTGCGCTGTGCTGTGCGTTTCTGCCGCGTTCTCGCGAAGCCCTTCCCATGGCCCTTTGCGCCCTTTGTCAGGGCACTCTCGACGTTCCTTGGCGCGCCATCGCCGCGTGCGCCGCCGCCGCCTGGCTCGTCGCGCACCTCGCGCCACGCGAAGGGACAGCAGCGTCCATGCCTCCTCCTCCCCCCGTCGTTTAGTGCGGTTTTTTGCGTCGCGGGTTCGTTTTCGGCGAAACCGCGACGTGAACACGCTGCGGACTTGCCGCGCACATCGGTTTCGCCCTATTCAGTCATCGGTGCAGGCAGAGCACGTGCAAATTCAGGAGGCCTCCGTCATGGCAGGCGTGCGCGACTTTTGGTCGCTCACAAAGCCTCGCATTACGCTCATTGTGCTCCTCACGTCCGCGGCGGGGATGGTTGTCGCTCCAGGTTCGGTCAGTTCGTTGCGCGTCTGGCTCTCGCTCATCGGGACGGCGCTCATTGTCAGCTCCGCCAACGCACTCAACATGTGGTGGGAACGCAATCTCGACGGCCGAATGGCGCGCACATCACAAAGGCCGCTGCCCGCGGGTCGACTGCAGCCGTCGTCGGCATTGGCTTTCGGTATTGCGCTCGCGCTCGTGTCGTTGCCGCTCTTGCTGGCGGTGAACCTCCTCACGGCGTTGCTCGGCGTCTTTGCGCTTGCGACGTATGTGCTCGTCTATACGCCCCTCAAAACGCGCAGCTGGCTCGCGCTCTTGGTGGGTGCGGTTCCTGGCGCGCTCCCTCCGCTTATGGGTTGGGCAACGGTCACGGGTCGCGCTGACCTTGGCGGCGCCGCACTCTTCTTGGTGCTGTTTCTCTGGCAAGTGCCTCACTTTGGAGCGATCTCGCTGTTTCGGGCCACCGAATACGAGAGCGCAGGGATGCGCGTACTCGCCGTCGAAAAGGGGGAGAAGGCAGCCCAGCGAACGATTGCGCTCTTTACCGTGTTTCTGGTGATTGCCAGCGTGCTCGTCGTTCCGTTTGGCGTGGCCCGTTTTGGGTACCTCGCAGCGGCTCTGGTAAGTGGCGGCGCATTTCTCGCGATGGCCTTCCGCGGGCTCTTTGCGAACGTGAGCGCGCGTTGGTCCAAACAGTTGTTCGCGCTCTCCATTGTGTACTTGATGGTGTGGATGGCGGCGCTCATCCTCGACCGCGCGCCACAGGTTGTGTGACCCGCGCTTGATTAATCGGTGTTGTCCATGACTGCTTCGAGTAACGACGATCCCTTTCGAGCCAAGCGAAGACGCGTGCTTGCAGCGCTCTCGGTCGGCGCATTGGCTGTTGGCTCTGCGGGTCTCTACGCCGCGCATCTTGCAAAACACGCGCGCGAAAAAATGCCGATCGTCGCTCAGGGCGCAATCAATTTGCAACTGCCGTCGTTTCAATTGCACGATCAGAATGGCGCCGCATTTTCCGACCAATCGTTGCAAGGTCACGCATGGGTTGCCAACTTCATCTTTACGTCATGTACGCAAACCTGCCCGCGGCTCACTGCACGAATGAAAGACGTGCAACGCACGCTTGCCGCTGATGCCGGCGCTGGCCGCTTCGTCAAGTCGGTTTCCTTTACGGTTGATCCCGAGAACGACACGCCCGAGGTTCTCAAGATCTACGCGGCAAAGAGTGACGCCGACTCAACGCGTTGGTTCTTCGTCACCGGCGACGTGGATGCCGTGAAGAAGACGATCACGAGCGGTTTCAAAATGACGGCCGAGCGGGTCAAAAAGGGCGCGAACGAATACGATATTTTGCATGGCAACTGGTTCGTCTATGGCGACAAGGTCGGCAACGTTCGCGGCTACGCCCAAGTCGAAAAAGAACAGGAAGCGATCGATTTGGCACACGAACTTGCGGCCCTCGAACGCGGTGATGTGACAGCGTCACGATGAGTCGCGAATCGATCGGCGACGCATTGGCGCTCGTGAACGCCTGCCTCAACGGGACGAGCGCTTTGCTCATTCTCGCGGGTCGCGTCGCAATCGCCAAAAAGAACCGGGAGCTTCACCGCAAGCTGATGGTCGGCGCTTTTCTGGTGTCCGCGGTATTTCTCGTTTCGTACCTCACGCGCGTGGCGCTAACCGGCACGCATCGCGATCCGCACACGGGCGTTATTCACTACACTTACTTGACGATTCTCATCACCCACATGATTCTCGCCGTTGCCGTCGTGCCCATGGTGCTGACGAGTCTGTACTTCGCCACGAAGGACAAACTGGTGCAGCACCGTAAGATCGCGCGCGTCACATTTCCGGTGTGGCTCTACGTGTCGGTGACTGGCGTCGTCGTGTATGTGCTGCTCTATGTTGTGCCCGTTTAGTGTCCCCCGCTTAGTCCGGCGCTTAGTCCGCCGACGCGTCGATGACGGGGTTGATCACGTCCATGATGGTGGCGTCGGTTGGCAACTGAGCGTCTGATGTCGAGGCGTCCGCGCTCGCCGCATCGGCTGCGGCGTCGACTCCGGCGTCGACTCCGGCGTCTGCGGGTGGTGGCGGCGCTTTGTAGTAGTTTCGTGTCCAGCAGCCCATGCCAAACGCGTCCTCGTCTTTGCCAAATTGAACGTAGGGCCAGCAAGCGTTGAAAGGCGCCGTAGGAAGGTTCTTCTTGTTCTCGCAGCCGTAGTAGGGCGTCGGCTTAATTTGGGGTGTTG
>JAHFDZ010000236.1 GCA_023248745.1 Myxococcales bacterium
GAAAGATATTCTCAGGTTTAACGTCGCGATGGACGATGCCGCGATCGTGGGCATGATCCAGCGCATCGAGAAGATCGATCGCAATATGAACCGCGTGATGCAGTTCGAGCGCGCCCTTCTTTTGTAACACCACGCGTAGATTTTGACCGTTCAACCGCTCCATCACGTAGTACGGCAGTCGCGCGTCGTCGGCCGTCACACCGGCGGTCATTACCTCGACGACGTTTGGATGATTGAGTCGCGCAAGAACGCGCGCTTCGGCTTGCATGCGCCGTGCAAGATCAGCGCGATTGCCGAGATCACTGTGCAGCGTCTTCAAAACGTAGCGCTTGCCGATCGATGTATCTTCCACATCATAGACCGTGCCCATGCCGCCTTCGGCCAGTAGGCGAAGCACGCGATACACCGTTCCCGGTACAAGTTCGCCTTGGGGGTAGATATCCCGGCTCGACATCGCGGCGGAGTCTACTTCCGCGAAGGCTCTTGTGCACTTGCAGAGGCGAGGATCAACGTCGAATGACACTCGACAAGGCGCCAGTTACAGCGCTACCGCTTCATCCCATGCATCCGCACGTATGGGCGAAACACCTCAGCATTGCCCGTGCAGGCGCCGAAGTGCTTACAGCGCTCGCGGAGCGGCGGATTTTTCCAGTCGTCGTGAAAGGCGGCGTCACCGCGCACCGCCTCTACGATGACCCGAGCGAACGCATGTTGAGCGATCTTGACTTGCGCGTAACCGCTACGGAACTCGTCCCTGCGCGCGAAATCGGTCGCGCAAAGGGATGGAAAGAGGTCCTGCATTCTCGCGCCTACGGCATGCTGTCTTTTGAAGTCCTTGGACAGCTCGTCGAGTTCGAACGATTCGTCGGACCTCCGTATTTTTCGTCTTGGTCCGTCGAAGAGCTCCGGCGCGACGCTGTGAGGCGTGCGGACATTTTCAGCGTCGAACACCTAGAACCCAGGTTTGAGGATCATGTGCTCATCACCGCGATCAACATTTTCAAGGACAAGTTGCTCGACACCAAGATGGGTAGCCTCGAAGATCTGAGGCGATTCGCCGCCCATGCCGAGTGGAACGAACGCGCCATCATGACCCGTTCGCGCGCCCACGAACTCGACACCGTCCTCGCCACCGTCGCCGAGATGTACAAAACGGAGCCCGGATGGGATCAGCTTGCATCGCACGCAAAATGGTCTCGCAGCACCCGAGCGTTTGTCGCGCTTTACACGCATCTCGCCCAACGATTTCCGGCGTCAATGGCGCTTCGACTGGCCATGCGTACAGCGGGATCGAAGGCACTTTTGCCACGCGCAGCAGTTGCCAGTCTCGCGCGACTTATTGAGCTCTGCAGCTGACGCGACAAAAACGGCAACGCTGAACGATTGTGTTAGCGTCCGCACCGGAGTACCCGGGTGGTTCGCAATGAAGGCGTTTCTCTTTGCGTTTGTGTTGGCCGCATTCTCGAGTGCAGTGCTCACCCCGCTCGTAAGGCGTCTCGCGCTTCGAGTCGGAGCCGTTTCGCTCCCAGGCGGACGCAACGTCAACGTGCGACAAATTCCGCGCCTTGGCGGCATTGCAATCTTCATCGCGTTCTTAGTGCCGCTTCTGACAATCCTAGCGGCTGAGTCAACCGTCGCCAGTGCACTCAGACTTGAGTGGAAGCGCGTCGCTGGTCTTATGGTTGGTGCGCTGATTATGGCCCTGGTCGGTGTGGCCGATGACACACGAAGCGTGCGCGCACTCTACAAGCTCGGCTTTCAGGTGCTCGCATCGCTCATTGCATTTTCGGCAGGCTTTCGAATCGAAGCCGTATCGATTCCATTCTTTGGCGAGCTCTCGATGGGCATCTTCGCGCTTCCTGTGACGGTTGCGTGGATCGTCGGCGTAATCAATGCCATCAACTTGATTGACGGTCTCGATGGCCTCGCGGCCGGGATTGCGTTCTTCGCAGCGCTCACCAACTTTGTCGTGGCGTACATGGCGCACGACTCGTTCGTCGCAGCCTTGATGGTCACCACAATGGGGTCCATCGCGGGGTTCTTGCTCTTCAACTTCAACCCTGCGCGCATCTTTATGGGCGACTCGGGCAGTTACTTTTTGGGCTTCGTACTCGGCACGACATCCGTCATTGGCGCCGCTCAAAAAACGTCGACCACGGTTTCAATTCTCGTCCCGATGCTCGCATTGGGCGTTCCCATCTTCGACACGCTGTTTTCGATCGTTCGCCGTTACATTGAGCGGAAGCCAATTTTTTCGGCCGATCGTGGTCACATCCATCATCGGTTGCTCGACATGGGACTGACGCATCGCCGCTCGGTGCTCATCCTCTACGGTGTGACGTTTATGCTCACTGTCGCAGCAATCGGCGTTTCGCTCGGACGCAGCTGGCAGGTTGGCGTGGCGCTAACGTGTGCGAGCGTTGTCCTCGTGGCGCTTGTGCGATTTGCAGGGTACTTCGAGTACGTTCAGCGCATCCGCTTGCGGCGCGGATTGTCGGGCGCATCGGATACCGAACAGTTCCGACGCGCGGTACCCGAAGTGCTTCGCGAGCTGAGCGAATGTACGGATGAAAATGCCGTACTTGGAACGCTTGCAGGCTTGGCAACGAGCGGACTTGTTCTCGACGTTGAGCTCGCCGCAATGGGTGGAGGCGAACCTTTTCAACGATGGAGCCACCCGGGCGAAGTCGATCCATCCGAGGTTGCCAACGTTGAATTGCCACTCGGCGAGGTACACAACGCAACGACAATGTTGCGCATGCGGTGGGTCAGCAAGTCTGGGCAGACGTCGCCCGAGTCGAGCATCTTGCTTCAGTTGATCGCCGATGGCGCAGTCGCAGCACTCAAACGATCGTCAAGCGCGCTTGTTCGTGCCCCCAGCAGCACGCCACTGGCTCCGCAAACCCTCCCGCCTGTATCGTCGCCCGCCCCGCTCCAAGCATGAAGCGTCGCGCTGCCAATCGATAGGATCTTCCATACATGTCCAAAGTTGTCCTCGGCATCAATTCCGCCCACGCCGACTCATCCGCGGTTGTGGTCACAGAGCGAGGCCTCGTTGCTGCAATTGCGGAAGAACGACTGAACCGAAAGAAGCACTGCGCTGGCTTTCCTCGTCTCGCCGTTGCCGAAGTTTTGCGCATGGCTGGCGTCACAATCAGCGAAGTCACCGACATTGCAGTCGCCCGCGATCCCAAGGCCAACCTCGCTGCAAAGGCGACGTTCGTTGCGAGAAACCCGTTCAATCATTTTCCGAAGGCACTCGATCGTTTGCGCGTTCACCGCGAGGTGCGAGGCACCGCAGGCATCATCGCAGAGTCGCTTGGCGTCAGTGAGAGCCAAGTCCGCGCGAAGTTTCACGCGGTCGAGCATCACCTCGCACACATCGCGAGCGCGTACTATTGCTCACCCCTCGAGCGCGCTGCCGGCATCAGCCTCGATGGCGCGGGCGATTTTGCGAGCGGCATGATCGCAGCTTGCCGCGGCAACGATATTCGAGTCCTGCAACGTACGCTTTGGCCTCACTCGGTGGGCATCTACTACACCGCAGTTTGCCAGCTCATCGGCTTTGATCGCTTCGGCGAAGAGTACAAAGTGATGGGACTCTCCGCATATGGCGTCCCTCGATACGTGAAGCAAATGCGCGAGCTCGTACGCTACGTTCCCGGCGAAGGTTTCCGACTAAACCTCGACTATTTTGAGCACCACAAGTTGCAAAACGCGATCGAGATGAGCGACAGCGACGAGATCAAGATTCCGCGCCTGTTCTCACCTTCCATGGAGAAGCTTTTTGGACCTGCCAAGAAGCGTGAAGCGGCGATCGGCGATCGCGAACGAGATATCGCGTGCTCGATGCAAATTCATTTCGAAAACGTTTACCTCGACTACGTCGCCGATGCGCTCAAGTTGACGGGCGAGAAGCACGTCGCGATGGCGGGCGGCTGCGTTCTGAATTCGGTTGCGAACGGTCGCATGCTGACCGAAGGTTGGGTCGATCGCGCCTACTTTCATCCTGCAGCATCCGACGACGGCACGGCCGCAGGAGCTGCCCTTCACGTATTTCACGAAAGCACGAGTAAGCGCACCCCACCGCTCGTGAGCGCCTACCTCGGCACCGAGTGGAGCGACGACGAGATCGCAAAGGCGCTTGACCAATCGGGCATGCCTTACCGAAAGCTCGATCGCGATGGTCTTCTCGAGACCGCAGCAAACGCGCTTTCAAACGGAAAGATCATGGGTTGGTTTCAAGGGCGCGAAGAGTGGGGGCCGCGGGCACTCGGCAACCGCAGCATTCTTTGTCATCCCGGCTGGCCCGATATGAAGGCCATCTTGAATGCACGGATCAAGAACCGAGAACCGTTTCGTCCATTCGCGCCTGTCATTCGCGAGGAGCGGCTCGGTGAGTGCTTCCGCGGGTCGCACGAAGTTCCTTTCATGATTTGCGTTTTCAAAGTGAGGCCCGAGTGGAGGGACCGCCTTTCCGCAATCACCCACGAAGATGGCACAGGGCGCGTTCAAACCGTGAGGCGTGAGCAGAACGCGCTCTATTATGACTTGCTCGGCGTGTTCGAAAAGAAGACGGGCGTGCCCGTTTTGCTCAACACGTCGTTCAACGAAAACGAGCCCATCGTTCACACGCCCGCACAAGCCATCGACTGTTTTGCACGCACTCGAATGGACTGTCTCGGCATCGGCTCGTTCTTTCTCGAGAAGCCTGTAGGATAGCGATCGACGTGTGTGGAATCGTTGGCCAGTTCGCGTTTGATCTCGGAAACGCTGCAAAAGTCGACCTATTGGGCGCTCTTCGGGCACTCAATCATCGCGGGCCAGACGATCGCGGAACGCTCGACGAAGCGCATCGAGGCATGCGCGCGCAGCTCGGTCATGTGCGTCTGAGCATCATTGATCTCTCGCCGCTCGGGCATCAGCCGATGACGAGCGCCAATGGCAACGTGACCATTGTCTTTAACGGCGAGATCTACAACCACGCTGAGCTACGAGAAGAGCTTGCATCCATTGGCGTGCAGTTTCGATCGCACAGCGACACCGAAGTGATCATCGCTGGTTACGAAAAATGGGGTGCCGCGATAGTGCCGCGACTTCGAGGCATGTTCGCGTTCGCACTTTGGGAGAGAAGCGAACGTAAGGTCTTGCTCGCCCGCGACCCGTTTGGCGTCAAGCCACTTTACTATGTACGCAATGGATCAACGATCGCTTTCGCATCAGAAGTGCGCGCGCTTCTCGCACTGGGCGTTACGTCGCGGCGACTCTCGTCCGAAGGCCTTGCATCTCATCTCGCATTTGGCGCACCCCAAGAGCCGCACACGGTCATCGAAGGCGTTTGCGCGCTACCTCCCGGAACGGTGATGACCATTCTTTCCACAGAATCGTCAACGACCACCTATTTCTCGCTCCCACAAGAAAGGCGCGACGTTGGCGCGGAAGAGGCCAGCGCAACATTGCGCAAGCTCCTTGATGATTCGCTGCGCCTTCGCTTGGTCGCCGACGTCGAAGTAGGCGTCTTCCTATCAGGTGGCATCGACTCGAGCGCGGTGTTGGCACGGGCGGTTTCACTAGGTTGCAAGCCACGAAGTTTCACCGTGAGCTTCGATGAAAAGAACTTCGACGAATGGAACTACGCAAGCACAGTCGCAAACCACTTCGGTTGTCCGCACGAGCGAATTTTGCTTCGACCCCAAACGGTGCTTGCCGATCTGCGAGACGCGATCGGCAGTCAGGATCAACCGTCGGGCGATGGCATCAATACGTATTTCGTATCGCGCGCCGTGCGTCAGGCGGGCATCAAGGTTGCGCTCTCAGGCATCGGCGGCGACGAGGTCTTTGCTGGCTATCAGAATTTTCGGCGCATGAAGTGGCTTGAGCGGATTCCGTCCCTTCCGCGCGCCGCTTCATTCGGAAGGCGAGCGGGCGGACAAGTGGGCCGCTTCCTGTCGCTCGTCGGAGGAGCGAATCCGAAGGAGCGCTACCGGCATCTGCGTTCGATGTTTGGACCGAGCGAGTGTCGCCTACTTGCTCCGCTTGCGAGTGAGCAACAACCGTCAACATTCTTACCTTCCGCCGACGCGCTAAGCACTTTTTCGCGTCTCGAAATCGATGGCTATCTCCGCAACACGCTGCTGCGCGACACAGACGTCATGAGCATGGCGCATAGCCTCGAAGTGCGCGAACCCCTCCTCGACACAAAGCTCGTCGAATACGTCGTCTCGTTACCGAGCGACCTCAAGCTATCTCCTCGCGTTAACAAGCCGCTGCTTGTGCACGCCACCGGTACGTTGCCCCAAGCTGCAACCGACCGAAAAAAGATGGGCTTCTCGTTTCCGCTCGAATCGTGGCTCAAACACGATCTGCGTCCCTGGGCAACTGAGCTAGTACGAGACGAACAGCAAGCACGCGCCTCGGGGCTCGACCCAAGACAATTCGTACTCGCTTGGGAACGATTTCTCGCCGGCGATCTCACTTTCGCAAGGATGTGGACACTACTCTCGTGGCAGGCCTGGTGCAGAGCGCACGCGCTATCGTTCTAAGTTTTTGCGATGGGAAGACCACTCAGAATTCTCGAAGTCATCTCTGGCGTCGCGCCGGGGTTTGGTGGGCCATCAAAGGTCGTAAACGAAACGTGCCAAGCACTCGCGCAGTTGGGGCATCACGTTGAGCTTCTTGCCACAAACGCCGACACCGCGGGCTTCCTCGAAAGCCCCGTGGGAGTCCCCCTTTGGGAGGCAACCTTTCGTCGGTTTCTGACACCGGTACTTGCGCCTCGAAGCCCTCATTGGTCGCCGCGATTCGTCAGCCACATTGACGAACGCATCCCTCACGTCGACATCGTTCACATTCACGGGCTCTTTAGTTTTCCAACGTCAATGACGATGCGGCATCTGCGAAAGCGTGGCGTTCCCTACGTCGTACGACCCTGCGGACACCTCGATCACGAAGCGCTGCAAACGCGCCCCGGCCTCAAACGAATGTGGTTCGAGTGGCTCGATCGCAAGAACCTCGACGGCGCTGCATTCATTCAAGCCGCAACGCGCCTCGAGCAGATCGAGATGATGCGCATCGGCCCCAAAGCGCCAGTACTCGTGATTCCGCAAGGGGTCGATATCAGGCAAGAACCTAGCGCGCCTCGCATCATCGAAGGTGACTACCTACTGTTTCTCGGCCGCATCCATCCCATCAAGGGTCTTGACCTTCTTCTTGAGGCATACGCCCTCGCAAAGTCATTACCGCCTCTCGTCATCGTCGGACCTTGTCTCGACGACTATCGCGAAAAGCTCGTAGCGATGGCGGCCAACCTTCGCATCAAGGATAAAGTTCATTTTCTTGACGATGTGCAAGGCGCCAAAAAATCGGCACTTCTGCGCGATGCGCGCGCACTCGTTTTGCCCTCGTTGACTGAGAACTTCGGTGTCGTTGTCGTCGAAGCTGCCGGACACGGAACGCCTGTACTCGTCGCCGATACAGTGGGCCTCGCCGAATTCGTGCTCAGTTTTGATGCTGGCCTTGTTTTCGAACGCGCCGCGAAGACACTCTCGGAAGCGCTCGTGCGAGTTGTGAGCGAGCCGAGGGGTCGATTTAAGGTAGGGAGCCAACGCCTCGCCGAGAACTTCCGTTGGAGCACAACGGCACTGGTACTCGAAGCCGCGATGCATCGCGCACTGGAAGGAGGTGACCCATGAAGCTCCTCGTCGTTTCATCGGTTGGCGGCCACCTCACCGAGATCATGCATCTAGCGCCACTCTTCGAAGGCCACGAAGTGATTCTTGTCGTCAACGAAGAGGTTCAGCTTCCTGACTATCCGTTTTCTCGCGTCTATCGCATCGAGCACGCTGAGCGTGACTGGCGACAGATCAAGAACTTGGGCCAAGCATTCGCGATTCTCGAACGCGAACGTCCTGACGTCATCATCTCGGCCGGGGCATCACCGGCCGTCATGTTCGCCATCGCCGCGAAAATCGTCTCGAATGCTCGCGTCGTCTTTCTCGAATCGGCCGCAGCAATCCACGCGCCAACACTCACGGGCAGGCTGATGTACCCCCTCGCCGACGCCTTCTATTTTCAATGGCCGGCTATGCAAAAGCACTATGCGCGCGGGACTTATTGCCCGGTGGTGTTTGGTCATGACTAGTCGACCCAAGATTCGCGCATTCGTCACCGTTGGAACGGCGCTCGACCCATTTGATAGGCTCATCGAACATGCCGATGGCGTGCTCCAATCCATCGATGCGGAAGTCACCGGCATCTGTCAGTTTGGGCGCTGCAACGCACGATCAAAGGTGCTCGAAAATGTACCATTCCTCGGATCGACGGCGTTTCTGAGCGCCGTATCGAAGGCCGATGTTATTTTCACAGGCGGCGGTGCCGGCACGCTCTCGGTTTGCATCCGCGCTGGCCACCGACCGGTCGCACTCGCACGACGAGAGGACCTCGGTGAGTGTGTCAACGATCACCAATTCGAGCTGATTGCGGCCCTTCGTGAACGAGGTCACGTTATCGACGCTACACGACCCGACATTGGCGCCTTTTTGAGCAACGCCCTTGTCGGCGGTCTTAGGCGAGCGTCATTGCCGACCCATTCGGCACTCCCATCGATCAATTTCACACAGCGCGCGCGCTATTCCGGCCTCCGACTCCGCGCCGTCCACCTCATCTTGCGTTGGTTTGACCCCGACCAAATGCGGGTACGCTGAGCGGCCCAGACCTGAACGCCAGAGGGGTCTATTGCACCATACTCAAGGCTTTTCACCGGCATGGTCAGCCGTGGTATGGCGAAAGAACAAGGAATGTCGAACAATTCGCTGCCGCCAATCATCTCCCTGGGTCCGCCAGAGCCGCGTAAAGCACAGGACGAGGCGACGAATTCGTCAGCTGGCCTGCAGATGCTGCGGGTCGTTGTCAAAAATTGGCCAATTATTGCAGCTTGCACGCTTCTCGCGGGCGGTGGCAGCCTCCTTTACGCAAAGTCGCAACAGCGCATCTACCAAGCCGCGGCAATGGTCAAGATTGACCCTCACGTTCAGCAACCGCTTGGCGAAAAGACACAGGGCGTGCTCGAACTCGGTGCGGGCTTCGGCTGGGACACGCGCGACTACTACGAAACGCAATACCGTCTGATTACATCCGATCGCATTCTCGGCGCCGTCGTCAAAAACGAGGGGCTCAAGCTCGCAAAACGCATCGACCTCAACGCTCAAAAAGAAGGCATCGAACCCATCGAAGCCGCGATTGCCGAACTGCGCGGGCGCATCGTTGTCGAGCCAATTAAGTACAGCCGCCTCGTGATGATCAAGGTCGAAGACCCTGAGCCACGCATGGCAAAGAAGCTCGCGGATGCAGTCGCCGAGGCCTACAAGAGCAACAACCTCGACTCCGCGCATACGTCATCCAACGACGCCGTCATTTGGCTCAGAGGTCAAGTTGGCACGGTCCGCGGCGATCTCGAACGCAACGAAAACGCGCTTCACGAGTTCAAGCAGCGACACGAGCTTCCAAGCACCTCCATCAACGAGGCATCCAACATGGTGCGCCTCGAAATGCAGGCGCATACCGAGGGTCTCAGTCGAACACGCTCGCGCAAACAAGAGATCAGCGCTCGTCACGTCGAACTCTCCAAGATCGCCGAGAACGAGCCCGACGACCTGCCCGCGTCCGAATTGCTCAACAATATTTACCTTCAGAAATTGCGCGGCGACTACCAGACCGCCATGAAAGAGAAG
>JAHFDZ010000237.1 GCA_023248745.1 Myxococcales bacterium
GATGACCTTTCGATGCACGCTCTCGACCCCGGAACGGTGCCTGCAGAAACGACGATCGCCTTTAGAGGATCGGTCAACTTGTTGAACCAAGCAGCCGCCATCTGCGAGCGACCCGCATTGCAAATCTCGCCCCAGGCAATGACGTTACCGTGCCTCTCAATGCGTCTAGCAACGACGTCGAAGGCACCCAAACCGGCAGTGGGAGCAACGGTGGGAGCAGCCCTTGATCGGTGGGAGCAAAGCCAAACGGGCTGAGACCCACTCGCCTCAACCCGTTGATTTCACTCACAAATATCGTAGGCGCGATTGGGATTGAACCAACGACCCCTACCGTGTCAAGCCCGGTCCGTGCAGTGAGGGCGGAATTTCGCACGTTACCGTCCTCGTGTTTTCCAGCAGTTAGCGTTACCCGGCGCATTCGTACGTCCCCACAGATTACGCCGTAGTGGTGCTCTTGGTGGTGCTCCCGACAGGCGGAGCACCACCTGAACCCGTGACCCTACCCAAGCGAGCGCGTCGGGTTCGTCCAAGTGGTGCTCCCCGCAAGGTGCGGTGGTGCTCCGGTCGAGCGGCGCTCTGGCTCTGCCACGCGGGCGGAAGGACATACGCAGCGCATCTTGAACAGAAGGTGTTCAAGTGCTAACTTGTTCTAGTGATCGCGAGCTTCGGGGACGCTGCGACGGAGGACATCTTCAACGGCAAGAACACCAAGGCGGCGCGGTCGATCCCGAAAGACCTGTGGAGGATTGCCGCGCGAAAACTGTCCGCCCTCGACTACGCCAAGGACTTGAGCGACCTGTCGAGCCCCGGCAACAACCTGGAGAAGCTCAAGGGCGCGCTCAGCGGGAAGTACGGCATCCGCGTGAACGACCAGTACCGCATCGTCCTCAACTTCGACCGAGGCGAAGCCACCAACGTCGTGATCACCGACTATCACCCCTGAACGAGGAAACCATGCGACTGCCGACCCATCGAGCCCCGACGACCCCCGGAGAGATCCTTCTGGAGGAGTGGCTCAAGCCGAGCAAGCTGACGCAGCTCGCGCTCGCCAAGAAGATGGGCGTCGACATCCAGCTCGTGAACGGGATCATCAACGGGCGTCGCTCCGTCACCGCCAAGACGGCGCTCCTCTTGTCGAAGGTGCTGAAGACCACACCCGAGTTCTGGCTGAACGCCCAGATGGCGGTCGACCTGTGGCATGCCCAGCAAGAGCTGAAGGACGAGAAGCGGCGCAAGAGCGCGTGATGCCGTGATGCCGTGATGCCGTGATGCCGTGATGCCGTGATGCCGTGATGCCGTGATGGAACGGCGGATGCTACGCGCGAGCGCGCAATCCTCTTGTCTGCCGAGCGGCTCGAGCCCCACTTGCCCGACTGCCCTACTGAACCGGCGACGATTCGCGAACCATCCTCACTTGACCCGCTGGGTTCTTCGCGAGAGACACGTGCCAATGATTCGGTTCAAGCCAACGTTGTTCGTGATCGCGTTCGTTCTCTTGGCGGGGTGCGGCGCGAGGAAGCAGACCGTTCAGGGAGCGCCTGCGGGAACCAGCGTTCCCTCGTCGCAGACGATCCTCGATCCGAATCGCATCGCCGCTCTCGTCGGCGGCAAACCGGAGCAAGCGGGCAAGAGCGTCAAGGTCTCGTTCCCGCGCTCCGATGTCGCCGTCGAGGTGGACGGCTGGACCATGCCGCCGTTCATGGGGCTGACGTCGTGGGTGACCTTCGTGCCGGGCGAGAAGGCAGGCATCGAGGCGATGGTCATGGGCGACCTCGTGCTCTTCGAGGACGAGGTGAACCCGGTGATGAGCGTCCTGCTGAACGGCGGCGTCGAAGTGACGGCGCTCCACAACCACTTCTTCTTCGACAAGCCCAAGGTCTTCTTCATGCACGTCGGCGGCGAAGGATCCGTCGAGAAGCTCGGCACGTCGATCAAGGCGGCGTTCGACGTTGAGGAGACCCTGCGCGCCAAGGCTGCCCAGCCGGCAGCTCGATTCGATAGCGGCACACTTCCTTCGACCAACACCATCGACGCCGCGAAGCTGGATGCGATCTTCGGGGTGAAGGGCACATCGAAGGACGGCATGTACAAGGCGGTGATGGGACGAAAGTCGACCGCCTCTTGCGGGTGCTCGGTCGGAAAGGCGGAGGGAGTGAACACCTGGGCGGCGTTCGCGGGCGGTGACGACAACGCCGTCGTTGACGGCGACTTTGCCGTGACCGAGAGCGAGCTTCAAGCGGTCCTCAAGGCGCTGCGCTCGTCGGGGATCAACGTCGTCGCCATCCACCACCACATGACGGGAGAGTCGCCGCGCATCCTGTTTCTCCACTACTGGGGTCGAGGGAGAGCGTCGGATCTCGCGGGTGCGGTCAAGAAGGCGCTCGACCTCACCGCATGGGAACGCACGTGAGGACCGCGATGCTCATGCTCGCTTCAGGATCAACCCCAGCGCGGCACCGCCGATGACGAGCCATGCCGAGTTGACCTGAAGCGAAGGAGAAGGACGGCGCTCGCGATGGCGAATACCACCGACGCCACATCCACGAACGCCGCTCGCCCGAGGTCCACGGTGACCGCCGCCATCAACGCGAGCGACGCCACGTTCACTCCGTCCAGGAAGGCTCGCGCCGGTTCGGAAGCGACGAACACGTGGGATCAACGCGCCGCTCACGGCGACGAGGAAGAACGACGGAAGGAAAATCCCTAGCGTCGCCAGCGCAGCGCCCGAGCTACCTCCTACGACATAGCCGATAAACGTTGCCGTCGAGAAGACCGGACCGGGCGTAAGCTGCCCCACCGCGACGGCATCGATGAGCTGCTTCTCCGTCAGCCAGTGCAGGCGTTCCACCAGATCGGCTCTAAGGAAGGCGAGGAGGACGTAGCCGCTCCCGAAGAGAATGGATCCGATCCTGAGGAAGACGAGGAACAGCTTCAGCGGCGAGAAGGCAACGGCTCCGGTGCTCATCGTTCCGAGGGCGACGATGCGACCTGGAGGAGCACCTGCCCCGAAGAGGATCAATGATCTGGCGCGCACGGCGAAGATCGACAGCCTGATCATCAAGAGCGTGTCGGGGCACCTGACCGATCAGATGAAGCAGCACTACTCGACCGTGGGCGACGAGGAGCAACGAGACGCCATCGGGCTCGTCCCGTCGCTCGTGAAGACGGAGAGCGTGGACCTGGCGAAGAAGACGCCGAGCAAGCCTCCCTCCTCGAAGTGAACGCTGCCAGGGACCCAAGAGGGGTTCAGAGGACCGCCAACACTACGAAGCGAGCGGAGAGGGAACCCTCGCCTCGAACCCCAAAAGTGGGCAGCTGGTGCGCGCGATGGTGCGCTACCGTTTCCAGTCGTTACGAGCTGGTGCGCCAAAAGAAAAAGGGCTGCGAGCGAACCCTCAACCCCTTGTTTTTCACTGCTATTTTGTAGGCGCGATTGGGATTGAACCAACGACCCCTACCGTGTCAAGGTAGTGCTCTACCACTGAGCTACGCGCCTGGAAGAGGGACGCAGTGATAGTCGCTTGGCAGAGAGAGTCAAGCCTGTCGCCGCCTCAGGGCCAAACAGACTGCCCCGGGGTGCAACCTTCGCCCCGTCTTGCTCTCCCAATGCGACGCCAACAAGCCAAAGACCGACGAGCCGCTTCCCCCTAGCACCATGTACGACTCCCTTATCTTCGACCTCGATGGCACACTATGGGACACCTCAGCGCCGTGCGCGATCGCATGGAACAACGTCCTCGCCAGCACAGGCATCGCCTTTCGCATCATGACCGAGCACGATGTGCGCGCCGTCACCGGTTTCCCACACGAGGTCTGCATCCGCAAAGCCTTTGCAGGACTCGCCGAAGGACAGCTGCAGCTTCTTGTGCGCGAAACGATCATCGAAGACAGCCGCGTCATTCAAGAACGCGGCGCCGACCTGTTTCCAGGTGTGCGCGAAGGCATCGAAAAACTTGCGACGCGCTACCCACTCTTCATCGTGAGCAACTGCCAGTCGGGCTACATCGAAACGTTCACAAAATTGACTAACTTCAGAAGCGCCTTCGTCGACTTCGAATGTTGGGGCAATACCGGCGCAACGAAAACCGAGAACCTCGCAAGGGTGATCGCGCGCAACGCACTCATAAGGCCACTCTTCGTCGGCGACATGCGAAGTGATCAAATCGCAGCCGATGAAACGAACACACCCTTTGCGTTCGTCGAGTACGGCTTTGGCGATTGCCCCGATGCGTCCCTTCGATTCGCGACGTTCGGCGACCTTGTTGCTCACCTCACGTGAGCGATCGTCAACGATCTGAATCGTTCAGCCCTGAACTCAATCAGTGGGTCTCCTTGCAACAAAACCGGCCGTTGAGCGTCTGACCGTTGCTCACTCCCGCAATGCAATTCCACGTTGGAGGAACGCCTGCATACGACGCTGATGTGCAAGTCTTCTTCTCTACGCAATCGCAAATGTGCGGAAATAGATAGCCACCTGTAACCATCGTTGTCGTGCAAATGGCTGCCGTGGCCTGATACTTCGGCTTCTCGCCGCACTCTTGCACCCGGCCACAATCGTCTGCAAAGACGCCGCATCCAAAGCGCTCGGTTGTGCACGTTTTCGTGGCAACACACGCCGCCGCGGTGCATGTGCCCGCGGTGTCGCAACCTTTGCCAGTAGCGCAGGAGCCGCAAACAATTGGCGCACCGCCGCATTCGTCAGCAACACTGCCGCACTGGCGCGCACCGCACGCATCCTCTTTGGTCTTACGCGTGCAGCCACATTGGTTCGTCGTGCCCGAACCACCACATGATTCAGGCGCTTGACAATTGCCGCAGTCAATCGTGCCCGAGCATCCGTCCGAAATGGCGCCGCACTGTCCCTTGCCGCACGAGGTGATCGGCGTGCACAGCTTCGCTTGGCATTTACCATTGTTGCACTGGTTCCCATTGGAACAGCTGCCGCAATTGAGATCAGTGCCGCCGCACCCATCGGGAAACTGCCCGCATTCCGCGGCGAAGGACTGACACGTCGCGGGCTCGCACTTGCACGTGTGCTCGCTCGTGCACTTTGAAGGCGCGTCGCAAGGCTTGCACGTCACGGTGCGCTGGCAACCGTTGTCGCCCGAGCCACACTTCCATTTGAGATCATCGCACGTCTGCGCGGTGCAGCCGAGGCCCCCATCGTCATCCGCAGGCGCACTGTCAGCAGCGTCGTCCTTTTTTTCCCCCGCATCCGTCGAGAAGGCAGATGTATCAACCCCTTCAACGAAGGCCGTCCCACAGCCACCAAGAGCAAGGAAACAAAGTAGGGCGCGTTTCATGGACTCATCTTCAGTGTGAGTGAGTCCGGCGCTCCCGCCACCGCCAATGGCCGCCGCGACTCAGAAACAGGCCCCAAGCGATTACAAATGGCGCTTCAGAACCGCAGTGTGAGATCGAGTCGCACACCTTCGTACGCCGGGAAAAACCGGCAAATGCCACTAACGCAGCGCAATCCGCCACGCTGCTGCCCCGCAAAGAGGCGCACGCTCGAATTGCTCGCAAAGCGATAGAGTACAAAACCGTTCACGTAGAACGTCGGCATACCGGTCTGCGTTGTGTACTCAACCCCTTGGCTGAAGACCCACTTGGGCGCGATCTTGAACGCAGTGTAGTGCTCGCCTTGGACCCACGGCTTTGAGATTCCGTCAATCACGTTGACCGTTTCTTCTTGGCGCTGACGGTGACGACCCGTGAGCTCGAACGAGTACGCACCCTTGATGTACTTGGTGAGCGTGTATTGGAGCGACGTCTCGCGATAGAAGACTTCGCCCCCAAGCGTCTCGTTATTGCGCACGCCCGCAGAGACAAAGAGCTGCGATCGGTTCTTGTCGAATTGCCACTCGAAACCGGTGAGACCATCCAGCGTCGTGGTGTGGTCGATCGCGGGCAGCGCCGTCGACGGACTGCGACCGAGCTCGTCGCAACGCCCGCTCAGTGCCTCGCTCTTTGAATGCGCGTAGATGCCCTGGCCATAAACGAAGAAATTGGGAAGCAGGCGAACGTCGACGCGATAGCGACCACCGTTCACGCACGCATTGAACGCACCATAAAGGTTGTCTTGCGTAATGAGCTCTGCGGTTGGCGCCGCCGCATACGACACCGCCGTGAGCTCGGAGGCGTAGTTGGCATTAACGCTCGCTGCGACAGGATAGAAGTTGCGGTAACTCTTCACTTCGAGCGTGTGCGTCGTAACGCCGGCGTTCACCGTCGCCGATGCGTAGAGCGCGTTGCCGTACCGCGAGGTCGTTGGATCCTCGAACGCCGCAAACGGCTCGCGTTGCTGAAAAACGCCTTCGATGTAGAGCTTTCCCTTCCCCCACAAATTAGGCAACTCAATTGACTGTCCGATCATGCTGATCTGACGGGCCGAGACGGAAGGGTTGGAACCATTGAGCGAGCTCGCGAAGTACGCCACGTCGGGGGCTTCGCACGAACCAAGCGGCGATGAGAGCAACCCAGAATCGTTGATGCGTCCAAACGAGTCATACGAATACGGTGCACAGCGCCAAAACGCGCTCCCGTGGGTTGAGAACGTAACCGGCCAACCTCGCCCAACTTGAACCTGCGCCGCGACAAGGCGATCAGAGCCGTAGATACCTTGCGGCCCACGCGTATCGCCGGCTTGCGCAGCGCGAACGAAGAGCGAGCGACCGGTCGCTTCGTCAATGCGGGACGGATTCGCGAAACCGCCTACAATTGTAACTGAAAAAGGATCTTTTTGCCACGACACCTTGAGACCACGCACCGTGTTGTCGATGCCGAGATCGTCGAGCTTGCGCATCGAGAGGACAAAGCCTCGACCGAACTGCGCGTAGGCATCACCCGCCGTGACTTCAAGACCTGGGCGATCGTAAGTGAGCCACATTTTCGCCGGATAGATCGTGCTGCGAAAACGAGAGAGGCCGTCTCGTTCGATCGTGACCGGACTCTCGTGCAAGTCGCTGCGATCTTGGGGCTTGCGCCAATAGACCGACGAATCGAGTCGCAAACCCGCTGTGAATCCGTTCCATCGAAGCGCAAGGTTCAGACGGTTGATGAAGTTGCCATAACCGTGATTGAGCTCGCTTTGCCCTTGGTCGTAGCGGGCGTCGAACTGCTGGCCGAGCACAGCGGTTTCGGTGACGTCCAGCACAACGGGCTTCTTCTTGAGCTTGCCGAGATCGATCGCGTGCGCGCGTCCGCTTTGCAATAAAATGAAACCGCATCCGATCGATATGAGCGCTTTACGCAAGTGAGAGCCCTCCTGAGCGGCTACGGTGCGAGCGCCTTCTTGATGTCGGCTTCGATCAGCTCTTCGTCGCCAGGATTGAAGCCCTCACGCACCTTCACCACCTTGCCCGAGCGGTCGATAATCACGCTGAGTGGCATGGCCTTCTTCGGGTTGTAGAGGCTTGCAACGCGCGAATCTTCGTCAAGCACGACGGGGAACGTGAGGTTGTATCGTCCCTTGAAACTCCCGACCTCAGCAACGGTATCAGGCCCGTCCATCGCAACTGCAACGACGAGCAGGCCTTGCGACTTGAGCGCCTTCGACATGCTCTCTATGTGAGGAAACGCAGCCTTGCACGGCTCACAATAGGTGGCCCAAAAGTCGAGCATGATGACTTCTTTGCCCAGGTGCTCGCTCAAGCGAAACGTGTTGCCATCGGTATCGCGTGCGGTGAAATCAGGCGCGGCCGCACCAACCGCAGAATTGGTCGCCGTCGCAGGTTGATTGCCATTGGCTTCTGGCCCGCACCCAAAGGCCGCAAGGACGAGTGCGATTGAAACGAAGAGTCGCATGACGCATTCGTACCGCGTGGTGCGCGGTTTGGGGAAGCACAGAAGCTGCGCACAAAAAGAAAAGAGACCGCGCGTCGTGCGCAGTCTCCTTCGTTGAAGCTTCACGCTTCTTATTTGTACTCGGTCGGCGCGTTGCCATCGACCCACTTGACGAAGCTATCGTACTCTTTGTCGAGCGGTGGTGGACGCGTGCCGTTTTGAGCGGAGAGAATCTCCATCGTGCGTGCGTCGATCACAAGGTTGAACGGAAGCCCGCCGGACGCAAAGTACTGCGAGAGATTGCGCTTGCCGTCATCGAGGAAGACGTCGAAGTTGTGCTTGTAGTCTTTGACCCAAGCGTCAAAGTTGTCCTTCGTCGCTGGGATGCCCGAGCTCTTGCCCTCGGCGACCGCCTGAATCATGGCAATTTGCTTGCCCTTGAACACTTCGTTCTTGGCGATGATCTCAGCGGTCTCTTGGCGACAGTACGTGCACCAGTTACCCGTGACGCTGAGCACGATGATTTTGTAGTTGCGCATCTCGGGATCGAAGTACTTGGCCATCGAGATAGGCTGCAAACCACCGGTGCCATCACCATTGGGGTAGCCGTAGAACCTGAAGTTCTTGAACACGTTGCCCGCAACATTGCCGCTGCGTGCCTGCGTTCCGTAGCCCTTGGTCGGGTACGCAACACTATAGGGGTTCGCCTCGGTGCTCAGGTCCTCGGCTGGAAGTCCTGTGTCTTGCGGAGGGGCTGCAGCGCTCGAACAGCCGACGATAGGAGCTGAAATTCCCGCTGTGGCAGCAATCACCGTCGTGATGCCTAAAAAACGCGAAACGGTCTGGAACGACATGGTCTCTCCTTGAGCAGGTATGCTACAGCCTCGACAAAACTATGGGTGCGCGCGTTTTCGTCAAGCGCAGCCTGGGTCTTGAGACACGAAATAGCAGGCAACCTGGCGCGCAAGCGGAAGCGCAAAGGTTAGCATGAGGCCGCTATCAGCGAGGAGATCATGATGGAGTCGTTCGTAAGTGGGCAGCGAATCGGTGCAATTGGGGCTGTCTTCTTTGGAGCATTGGCCGTTTTTGCGTGTTCTACAGCGCCCGCAACACCCACCTGCGACCCCGCAAAGTGCCTGCCCGGAAACGAGTGCATTGCCGCCGGAAGCGAAACCAAATGCCGGCTTGTATGCGCCAGTCACGGCGATTGCCCGACGAATTACAAATGCCAAACCGGCGGAGCAAAAAGCTACTGCGCGCCCGATACGTTACAAATTACGGCGAAGAGCGCCGGCCAATGGGGCTACCGCTGCAATCCGCAGAATGGACTCGAAAGCGGGGATTGCGACGGCGAGCAAGGCTTCAAATGCCATGCAAAAAGCCCCACCGACGGCGACGCTTATTGCACGCGCTACGCGTGCGCCAAAGACACCGATTGCAGGTCCGGTTGGTACTGCGGCGCAGTTCGCAAGACGCCCAACGCCGATTCTAGCGAAGCGAGCTGGGGCGTGGACGTTCGGGTTTGTCTCCCTCAAGACTTCTGCGCGCCGTGCGCCTCAGACCTTGACTGCTCGCAAAAGGGTCACCCAACCTACTGCGTTGCCGGCACCGACAGCGCGAAGTTTTGCGCAACCGAATGTGCCGACGACACGGCTTGCGATCACTGGGCCGGTTGCAAAGCTGCGCCCAATGGCAAGAACGTGTGCACGCCGCTCGCGGGCGTCTGCAAAGGTGATGGTCAATATTGTTCACCATGTCGCTCCGACAGCGATTGCAAGGCCGGCGGCGGCGCTTGCCTGCAAGCAGACCTTGGCACCAACGAGAAATTCTGCTCGGGGGTGAGTGCTGTCGATTGCACGAAAGACGGAAACGGACGCATCACGAAG
>JAHFDZ010000238.1 GCA_023248745.1 Myxococcales bacterium
TGCTCTTTCGTCTGGTGCTGAGGTCCTTGGCTTCCATCAACGAGCAAAATCGCACCGTCCATTTGGGCGGCGCCCGTGATCATGTTCTTGATGTAGTCGGCGTGCCCCGGGCAATCGATGTGCGCGTAGTGGCGGTTCTCCGTCTCGTACTCAACGTGCGAGATCGCGATCGTCACGGTCTTTGTGTCATCGCGCACGGTTCCACCCTTCGCAATGTCCGCGTAGCTCTTGGGTCTCGCGAAACCTCGGTGGGCTTGCACCGCCAAGATTGCTGCGGTCAGCGTGGTCTTGCCGTGGTCAACGTGTCCGATGGTTCCGACATTCACGTGAGTCTTCATGACTACTTTCCTTGGGTTGCCAGCCCTTCTCCAATCTCTTTCTATTTGCCCCGCCGGATCATCCGACTCCAGGGACTTCTTTCGGTGCAATGTGGGAAGCGGATCGCGCGCTCGAAGGGCAATAAGACACCGTTCGATCGCATGATCTGCGATTGATTATTTATATTTTTGCCGTATTGATCGTTGAATTGATTACTGCGTTCGCAGGCGCACTTCGCAACGTTGGCTTTCGTTCTTGCCCACAAACGTTTGAAGGCCACCTGGGTTTCCCTAGGCGGCCTTCCGAAGTGTCGAGTTCGACGCTTGGTTCGCTTAGGGGTTTTCTCGATGGTGCGAAGATCTGAGTGGTAGCGCCAGAATGTCGGCCAGAATGTCGGCCAGAATGTCGCGCGCAGAGAGAACGCACCACGGCTTCGAAGCTTCATAGGAAGCCTCGCTCGAATCGAGGGCAAAAAATGCGAGTGCGCGTATGGGAGTCATGGCGAGTGCTTCTTTATGCATCAGCTCTAGCCACTCGTCAAGAAGCGCGCGCCAAATCAATTGTAAATCTCTCACCCGTATCCGCTGCGGTACGCCGCGAACAATCGACAGTGGTGGCGCAGGAGAGTGAGCAAAAGCGGCGTACTCATGATCGCAGGATGAGAAGTGCAGCCCGATCAAAGTCAACATATTTGACTAATGCCTCACCTCGGCAAGGTAATTGACCACCCCAAACAAGCCAGCCATAGCGGGAGAAGCAGCGCCAGCTTGGAGACGCGTAAGGAAGTTGTTCGGCGCACTGCAACCAGCGTTGCGAGCACGGGCAACAGAACGCCACACTCGATGAGAAGATTGCGCCACAGGTAGTAGTTCGTCACGCTGAGGTGCCCCGCACTCGGCAAGATCCCGATTGGTGATGCGACGCCAGTTGTGAGGGCCGGCCAAAACAAGGGCAAGGGATGGACGCCGACAAGCAAGTCCAGTGCAAGATGTGTGCACGCTGAGAGGGTGAGGAAGGCGCCGGTGCGGGTCCTGGTAGTCCGATCGCCCGGCAGGATCAAAGCGCCCACAACGCCGATGGCGAAGCAAAACAGGAGCGAGTGCGTAACCCTCAGCTCAGGGCGAATGTGGAAAAGCCACAGCGCAAGATAGTCAAAGTCGGGTGCGACGGCCGCGAAGACGAGCGCGAAGAGCGTCCATCGTAGACGCGGAGGAGTCTGACTGAGATAGACGGCGGTACCGCAAGCAACGTGGCCAACGAAGGAAGACATTGGACGGAGGGCATAGCAGGTGGACTGTGAAGCTCAACGACCGACGCCACGCGGTCGGAGGGGCGCGGCCGCTGAACTCTTCGACGAACGGGCCTTCAAGGCCGAAGCGGCGTTTGATGCCCTCGAGTGCGGCGAACCGATGTGGTTGATGAAAAGGTCAGGCTCCGTCAACTGATCCGCGCGCACTGAGCCATTCGCACATTCGTCGCACCCGTGGTACATCGCTGAACCGAAAGAGGGTGGTCAATGAAGTTGATTGTCGTAGGTGCGTTGTTGCTCTTGGGTTGTGCTTCGACCGAAAGTGGGACGGCGAGCGAGTCGGACTCGCTCAAGACGAAAGCGCCCGAGTCGTTTGGCGCCCTCGAACGTGCAAGTTCCAATGTGATTCATGTCACTGTTGACGCCACAGCACTCTCGGCAACCGAGGCGCAGTCCATTCGCAGCCTTTCAGTTCGCGTCGTTGGCGATTCGAAGCTGGTTGTGCAGTACACCTACCCAATCGCGAGCCAGCTGGCAGACGGAGAGCTACGAGTGGCCTTTCCGTACTACCCCGGCATCGATCACGGAGTCCTAGCGTTTCGCGTCGGCGTGAACGACGTAAACGGCACTGAACTGACCTTCGCAGAGCAGAAGTTCCCCGTGAACAACGGCAATGGAACTTGCGCCCCACGAGTCATCGAGCTGGCTTCGAGCAAGGCAACTGACAAGTAGCCACGTTCACGCCGGTCATGCACCAAGCTGCCACAATCTTCGGACGACTGGTCTCTCGTCCGCATGCCACTTTGACATCCGCGTGGGTGTCCACGACGCGTTCCAGTCGCGCCAAGGACTCGCGGTCGTCTGCGCGCGGATCAACGGCCACAACGCGAGGGACGCGCCATCGTGCCGTCCGGTCCGTGAGAACAAGTCGGCCTTCGTCGCTATCCGTAAAGCTGACTGTGCGTCCCAATTAACGCAAAGATGATCAAGGTGTCGCCTTGCTGAAGGTAAATGGCGCGAAGATCGCCGTTCACATTGAGACTCCAATAGCCCGCATACTTCCCCTTCAACGGATGGTTTCGCAGGCGAGGGTCCGTTGGGTCGTCTAAGAAAAGTCGTAGCCGCTCATCGAACTGAAGTTGAAACGCCTTGGGCAGCTTCTTGTACTGCTTCTTAAACTTCGGAAGGTATTGGATGATCATTTCTTGAGGTCGGCCAAGAAGGATTCAGCGTCATGGAATTTTTTGCTCACCTTTCCGCTCTTTAGTTCGCGTTCGATCTCGCCGATCAACCGCTCTAGTTTTGGTGTCATCGGTTCAGGCGCGAACAATTCGATACGTCGTGTCGCCACCACATGTCGCAGGTACGAATTGACCAGAGCGCTCAGCGTGAGTCCCACGCTCTTGGCAACCTCTGAAGCAGCGTCCTTAACCTCTTGGTCGACCTTGACGCTAATCACCGTGTTCATACTACGAAGTATATACGCAGTAGTGGATTGTACAAATTGCGCCGGGCACTTCACGTAGCCGGCCGTGCACGTTGCGAAGGCGGAGGGCTCGTCTATCACCGCCGGGCGCGCCGCGATCGCGAGGGATCCGAGCCTCAATGGGAGTTCGCAGTCGACGCTCCACGCAGGTTTGATCCGCGAGATCTACCGCCAGGTCTCGTTCAGATGATCGGCCAAGGTTCCGGTTACAGACCGGCACCTTTTGCCCGCTTGGCATATTGTCAATACTGTTGACCATCGTGCAATGGGTCAGCCTGCCCTTCGCGCCAAGTGGCGCAAGCTAAGGAAATTTTTCGGGCCCTCCGTTGACCAACTGTATTGTTCGAGCTATTGCGCTGCGGCTGCTGCAGGGTCACCCGATCTCAGGATTTCAGGGTGTGGGGTTCATCCGACTTCGCATGAAGGAGTGATATGAATCCTCATTTTCGATCGCGCTCGATCGCCCTCTCGATGATGACGTTCGTCGCCTGCAGCAGCGACGACCACCTAGTCGTTCAATCAGAAGATTCGATCGTGGGGGGAGCTCTAGAGAACGAGTATCCGTCCGCAGGTTATCTTGTCTCGGAAGCTTACGGCTTCGACGAGTGGGCGGGTGGACCCGACGGCTACTCCGATCGCCCCCGCTGTGGCGTAACCCTCATCCGACCCAACGTAGCGATCACGGCAGCCCACTGCGTCGCCAATCCATTTTGGAATTGGGGAATCGGACTGGGCCAGTCGCAGTTCTTCCGCGGAGTAGCGAAGACACACTACACAGCAAAGAAAATCTTCGTTCATCCCGACTACAAACAATTCGTTGGGCACGATGTCGCGATCATGGTTCTCGACGCCAACGCGCCGGTTGCTCCCGCCGAAATTGGCGACATCACGACTGACGTTGGAGCCGGCCAACTCACAACCGATGCCTATGGACGCGCAACAACGGCGCTCATTGGTTACGGTCGCGTCACAGCAGGCGGGCCCCACAGCAATAATGATCCGACCATCGGGCAGACTGCGGAGCGCAAGAAGGCATTTCAAACCGTTACCGGCATCGATAACCTTGTCATCTCCGCGACTGGCATTAACGGCGGTGGTTGTGCGGGTGACAGCGGAAGCGGCCTCCGTGGCGTTGGCGCATCGCAGAACAAAATTTACGGAATCGTCTCTTGGACGCAGGGAGACTGCTCGGTCAACACTCCCCTCGTCTTCGCGCGGTTGTCGACCGATCGTGCATTCATCGACACGGCGCTCGCGTGTGTCGACAATCCAAATTGCAGTTGCGAAACCGGCTCCTTGAAGATTGGTAGCTGCACAGCATTGCCGCCGAAACCAACACTCCCGCAGGCGGAACAGTTCGTCGGCATCGACGCCGGTTTTTGGCAAACATGCGCGACAAGGAGCGACGGCAAAGTGTTCTGCCAAGCCAAGTACAACGACAGCGGAGAAGCGACACCGCCCTCAGCATTGTCGTTCACACAAGTGAGTGCCGGAGCGTCTCACACGTGCGGGGTGAAGACCGACGGTACGATCACTTGCTGGGGTGGCAACCCCTGGAAGATGGTCAAAGACAGCGCCGGGGTGCTCCGAGCCACGAAGGTGTATCCAGTCGCAGAGGCCACGCCACCTGCGGGAACCTTTGCGAGCGTCAGCGCAGGCAGACGACACACGTGCGGGGTGAGAAGCGACGCTACGATCAGCTGTTGGGGAAGCAACGAGTCGGGCCGAGCGGCGCAACCTACAGGCGCGTTCAAGAGCGTGAGCGCGGGTGAGAGCCACACGTGCGCCGTCCGAAGTGACGGAATCATCATTTGTTGGGGAAACAACGACTGGGGGAAGGCAACGCCGCCCACCGGCACGTTCACAAGCGTGAGCGCGGGCGCCGCCCACACATGCGGCATTCGCGCGGATAGCGGCGTGACTTGCTGGGGCCTCAACAGGACCGGTTGGACAGCACCTCCTACGGGTTCCTTTACCAGCATCAACGCCGGGTATTACGCCACGTGCGGGGTGAAGACCGACGGTACGATCACTTGCTGGGGAGCTACCAATGGCGCACCAACGGGTTCATTCATTGGCGTCAGCGTGAGCCAAACCGAAGTGTGTGGTGTCACCACGAACGGTACCATTGACTGCAAGACGATCTGAGCGAGCACACAGGCCGCGCGTTCGCGCCGAGACATCACTGTCGACAATCCGTCGCGCAGCGCACGGCTTGATGACCTCACACAAGTGCCGGGGCTAGAGCACCGCGTTGGATCCCTCGAGGTCCTCGACGTGACTGCAACTTCTTGCGGGGCCACCGGCGTGTTCTCCTCACCGACAAGCAGTTTCTTGACAGTCAATTCTATTGACCATGTATGCTCAATGATCGAGCGCGCATCGAAAACCGAGATCGGGAACGCGCATATTCTTGGGGCCCTCACCCAATGTTGACTGCGACGGAGATGGGTCAGACCACCCGCGTCCACGGTAGACTTCCGCCGCCGACGTGGCATGCGAAGTATTATCGGTCCACTCCCACACGTTCCCTAGCATGTCGAGCGCACCATACGCCGATGCGCCTTTGGGAAAGCTGCCGACTGGCGCGGTGCTGGGCCAGCGATCACTTGCGATGCCCTTGTCGCCCCAAGCAACACCCTTCGAGGCAAGTGCATGGCTGCACTCGGCACCGCATGCGTTCACACGGGTCGTGTCCGGAGGTGCATCTCCCCACGGGTACAGTCTTCGTTGTGTTGGTGCTCCGAATGCGGCCAATTCCCACTCGACGCTGGTGGGCAAACGCGCGCCCCGATACCGACAATAGGTGCGGGCTTCGTAGTGGTTGATGCAATTGATTGGATGCGAATCACGATCCGATCGACTTGCGTTGCAAAAGGAGCTCCAAAGAAGTTGCTCACGTCGACTGCTAAACCAACCCGCTTCGGCTTGCTTTGCAGGCGGATCACAGACACCCGCTGCGACGCATGCACGGTAGGCAGCGACGGTCACTTCGGTTCGATCGATGCACAGGGCGCCGGTGGAAAATTGCGATGGCGCCACGGCAACCATGGCCACCGGACAGGCGGCGATTGGGTTCGTTGCAATGGCGAGTCTTGAGCTGGCAAACGCCGAGCAGCTGACTATCGACATTGCCAGGGCGCCGTTGAGCGCGAAGGGAAAAAGTGTAAGTCGCATCCCAGTCGCAACGTTTCTGGGTTTCTACTTCTTACGCTTTGACGATCATTTTTCGCGATGCCCGAAACGGCCAGCCGACGAGAATCGGCATACCGCTCTCGATGGGCGCGCGTTCATAGGACGTGGGCTGGCTGCGAACATTAGTTTCACAAGTTTACTATCAGTTGCCGGAACCGCTATCAACGCCGCTTCCGCCACTCAGCCTCGAACTCATCAGCGTCGATTTCACCCGGTTGAAATTGTGAATCGCTCGCAATCTCCTCCAACGACGGAAACGGAACCTCACCGAGCTCTGTGCCACCGGAGCTCTCGCCGCCTCCAGCCCATCCTCGCCTTCCATCGCGAAACACTTCGATCTTTCGAACCTCCAACCTCGCGCGGTCAAGCTCGCTGAACAAGCAGATCGGCTCGTCCGGGAAAGAGTGGGTCCACACGACGCGTACATATTTCATGGGAGTCCTCGGGGGCCGATGTTTCGTTCACTGTATTCAAGTGATCGATCGGCACCAACCTATGGTCGTCGCCAGTATCACAAAGAGAGGCCGCGGGCGTTCCTGAGGGGTCGCCGACGCGTCCAAGATTGATTGCGTCATTATCGTATTATGATAATATCGATTCATAGTGATCGAGACGTTCGGAAACTCACTCGCCGAAGACATCTTCGCTGAGCGGAAGAGCAAAGCGATCAAGGGCTTTCCATCTGATCTTTTTCGCAGCGCGCGGCGCAAGTTGCTCTTGCTTCACGACGCTGCAGAATTGGGCGACATGCGCGTGCCGCCCGGCAATCGACTTGAGGCATTGCGCGGCAACTACAAAGGCTTCTACTCAATCCGTATCAACGACCAGTGGCGGATCATTTTTCGATGGGAGAACGGCAATGCGCACCAAGTCAGCATCCTTGACTATCACAAGTAAAAAACGCATCGGCGATCCGCCAAACCCGTTTCACCCTGGCGAAATCTTGCTCGAAGAGTTTCTCAAGCCTGGCTCAGTAACCCAGTCTGCGTTTGCCCAAAAGCTCGGCTGGACCGCGGCAAAACTCAATGAGTTCGTGCGCGGCAAGCGCGGCGTTACGGCCGAGTCGGCGCTTGACCTCGCCGATGCGCTGGGTACTTCGGCGAAGCTTTGGATGAATTTGCAGGCGACTTTTGATTTGTGGAAGGCGCGCGAGAAGCGTCGAGCGACGTGAGGCTCGAGCGCAACGGCTTTGATAGGTCGCAAGCGTGACGGCCGACACTTCACAGGCGAACGCATTCGCCTCTTGAATGACCCGTTTACTCAGTTGTGCCACCGCGCCATTCTTGGCGCTAATGCGTTCGACGCTTAGCTTTTTCCGGGCCCCCGTTCAAGATGAGCGCAGTCGTCGAGCGCGCACATGATCAACGCCCAAGGATCTGAAATGCACGCGATCAAATTTCGATACGAACTCAAAGAGTTGATCGAGGCCCAACGCCTATTCATCTGGCATACCCCACGCCAGCGTTGGAACTGTGTTGGCAGGTATCGTGGCCGGCTTCGCGTGCCTAGCCGTAGCAGTCATCGCGGTTATGACGCACGTTCGCTCCTTTGAGGAAGTGGTGCTGCTCTTCTTTGGAGCCCTCTTGTTCGTCGGCTATCCCTCGGCTTGCCGTATCAACTTCGTCGCGCGCTCAAGCATTCCCCGGCGCTTCAAGGCGACATCGTCATTCAATTCGATGCCGAACAAATGAAGCACATGAGTGAGTTCGCTCGCGTTGAGCAGAGCTGGTCGGCATTTCGCAAAGTGGTGGCGACGGAGCGTCCTGTTCTTGCTCCTACTCGAGGACAGCAATGTATTTTATCTCGTCCCCAAGCGCGCAATGAGCGCGACGGCAATCGAGGCATTGGAGACGCTGATGCCCAGCGTCTCGCGTTGATCGGACGCTCGCTGGCTTAGCGTTCTTGCACGAGGTCAAAGACCAAGCCAAGATCGAATCGATCGCGAGCAGCCCCGGCAAGGCGTGGGTGAAGGTGCGCGATCGTTTTGGCGTCGAACGCAAGTTGAAGATCACGCCGGTGGATACCCGGGCCGTAGTGATCGTCTTCACCTCCGACGCCGACGAAACCGAAGCGTTCGAAGAAGGGCACCGTCTTCGGAATCGCATAGACAGCTCGAAGCACGGGGCGCTAACGCTTCCATCTGCCACGCATTCCCGCGCTATGCCACGCAGCTAGCGATGCGCCGCAGCTTCGCCAGGAGTGTCTGCGAGCTTTTCTGCAGATCGCAGGACCCGCCAAATGCCTTACTAAACGCGCCAGGAGTACTTTCGAGTTCGCGATTTACCGCCCTTCACAATCGCGCCTGGTGTTGTCGCACAGCGTACATTGGTCTCTGGCGCGGTACGTGCTGTCTTTTTTGATGCAGTAGCCTCCAAGCGGCACCTCCGGCTCGAATCCAGTATGCAGCTGAGTGCACTCGAATGCAGAGGGGCATGCGCAATAGGCTGCGCCGTCGTCCTGGCGGCCGGACTCATTTGCACATTTGCAACTGCAGTAGATCGATTTATCGGGTGGCCGCTCGCGACACTGCAGTTGGAGCCGATGTGGTCATTCCAGCTAGCCCGCCCGCAAGCCTCATCACCGCCATAGGGGCAGCCAAGCCTTCCTTGAAAGTGGTGAACGAGGCATGTTCCTGTTTCGCACGCGGGCTTGCCGGGATCGTCCGCCGCGACGCCTGCGATCATCCATTCGCCGAGCTCCGTGCCAGATTGTTGAGCGAAAGCTGTCAGCGTGCAGGCGTTGCCGATGCCGATATCGAGGCGACCTCCACAGCCCGACGCGCCAGCGAAAATGTTGAGCATCGCTACGATGGCGAACCAGCAGATGTTTCTGCGCACGTTGCACACAGTCGATTGGCGGCCATCACTCGTGGATGTCTCGACGGTGATGTAAGCATGCGCTTTTGCCTTGGGTGGGCCGTCGAATTCCGACGACATCATTTGGTACGCATGGATCGACCCAACCGGAGACACGCCCCCCCTATGCGGGCCGCCTGCATCGCGTCCCCTAAGCAGTCACCTTCAAAGGTACCCGCTCGCCGCTATCGTGGGTCGCGGCTCCGGCGCTGAACGTTCGCCCCCAATATTCAAAAGGCGCTGCGCTAGCATCGAGGTGTGAACAACACAGCGATCCTTGACGAACATCTTCACGCGGAAAATCGCCACGACTTAGATGCCATCATGGCCACCTATGTGGAAGAGCCACGCGTCACCATCAACGGACAAAACTTTACGGGCGCGAGCCAAGTGCGTGTCTTCCATGATCGATTTGGGTTTGGTGGACAAGGCGCGTTTTCAAACGTGAACGTGGTCGAACGAAGACGCCATTCGTGCGGCCTCCGCATCGTCATCGAACAGACACTTTCGGGTATTCACACCGGAAAGTGGCAAGGCATCGAAGCAACAGGCC
>JAHFDZ010000239.1 GCA_023248745.1 Myxococcales bacterium
CATCACCGTCGTGAGTCGCATCGGTGGGCCAAAGAACTCGATCGATCCGGCCGGCCCCGAGTCGAGCGATGTCTTCATTATCCTCAAGCCCCAAAGCCAATGGCGAAAGGGGATTGACCAAAATAGTCTCCTTGTAGAATTGAGCAAACGCGTCGAGGCGCGCGTACCGGCAACCATCAACGGATTCTCCCAGCCCATCGAGATGCGCGTGAACGACCTCATCGCAGGAGCAAAAGGCGACGTCGTCATTAAAGTTTACGGTGACGAGTTTGCCACGATGAGCGACGTGGCCGAGAAGATCCGTCGCTCCATCGCAAAGGTGCGAGGTGCTGAAGACGTAAAAGTTGAAGTGCCGACAGGATTGCCTTCCATACAAGTAAAAGTGAATCGCGATAGGAGCGCACGCCTCGGCGTTCGCCCGGGCGATGTGCTCGATGTCGTCGCGATGTCTCGCGCAGGTGTCAACGTGGGCGAGGTGCGCGAAGGGGAGCGTGTCTTTGATCTCGTACTTCGCCTCGGTGGCGATGAGGTCAACAACGCCGCGGACTTATCTCGCCTTCCAATTGTAACTCGAGGAGGCACACTTGTGCCTCTATCGATGGCGGCCGACGTTTCACAAGAGCGCACCGTCGTCCAAGTGAGTCGCGAGCAAATGCGACGACGACTCATCGTGCAAGCCAACGTGCGTGGGCGCGACGTTGTTGGCTTCGTTCGGGAAGCCCAAGCCGCAGTCACCGCCGCAAACATCGAGAGACCCAAATCGATCGAGATCGAATGGGGCGGTCAATTTCAGAACTTCAACCGCGCAAAAGATCGCCTCGCACTACTCGTACCCGTCGCGCTCGGCCTCATCGGGCTGATGCTCATCGTCACTTTCCGCAGCACGAAGTACATGGCAATGACGCTTCTCAATCTTCCCTTCGCGGCCGCTGGCGGCGTGTTTGCATTGTTTGTTCGACAGCTGCCGTTCAGCATTCCGGCCGGCGTCGGCTTTATTGCACTCTCAGGCGTCTCGGTCACAACCGGCATCGTGATGACGACGCAACTTCTGTCGATGCCGAAGAATCGACCCGCGAAAGAACGCGTTTACAAAGCCGCCATGAGCGCGGCGCGAGCGCCGCTCTCAACAGCGCTCGTGGCGGCCGTCGGGTTCATCCCCGCGGCGATCGCGACGGGGACTGGCGCCGAAGTGCAGCGGCCACTTGCGACGGTTGTGATTGGCGGTCTCTTCTTTTCAACGATCGTCTCGCTGCTGGCGCTGCCGGTGATGCTGTTCTTTGTCGCGAGGGGAGACGTTGAGAAGCTCGAGCCGATTGAGAGCTTGAGACCGGGAGACGAAGGGCCGCGGACGCCGATTGCGTCGAGGCGGCCCTTGGGTGGGTGAGTGGGGATCAGGTGAACGGATCAGGATCAGGTGAACGGATCAGGATCAGGTGAACGGATCAGGATCAGGTGAACGGATCAGGATCAGGTGAACGGATCAGGATCAGGTGAACGGATCAGGATCAGGCGCGCCCGAGGTTGAGGACAGGACATCGTTTACACATCGGCCTAGGGCATCAAGCTGACACTCGTTCAAGTTGATTGACAGTTTTCCTAAATTTGGAACTCAAATAATCAATATTGTCGAACGCGTTGCTTGTAACGAGGTTGATGGTTCCGAGGTCGTATTCGTAGAACCAGATTCGCCATGTAAGGCCGCCGATCGGTTCAAGGCCAACATAGCGACCGGCGAGTGATTCACTGACGAAGTAAAACTCGCCTTGCACTTTGATCACGCCGTTCTTGCCTACATGAGCAACGCGCCAATGAGATGCGTAGACATAAGGTCGGGGTTGAGCTCGAAGCTTTCGGTCCTTCGGCTTGTAAACCTCGGCCGGTGTTTTGCCACCGAGCGCTTGGTGTGGCCTCACGTGATTGAACTCTTGCCGCCATCGCGAAAGGGCGCGCGGCTGGTCGGCGCTGGTTTCGGCAGGACTCACCTCAACGGCTTGAGCGATGTCGCCGTGCATGCGTTCGTGGCCACCATTGTCTTGTGGGCAAGCGGGGCGCGAACGAACGAGTTTGATTCCAAGTGAAACCCACCACGCTGAAAGTGACGAAAGGCCACCTCTTGCGGTGACAGCGACAAAGGGAGTTCCGTTGTCTACCTGGATGGTTGATGGTCGTCCGTAGCGCCGAAACAAGACTTCAAACGCAGCTTTGACGTCCTTGGTAGTGCGGCAGCCGATCTTTGCTTCAAGCACGAAGCGGCTGAACGCATCGCGGACAGTTAATGGCTCACATCGCTCTCCGTTTCTCGCTCGCCAAGAGCCCTTGTGATCAACGGTCCATACATCGTTTGGGGTCTTACTTTGCACGTTGGGCGCTCAAGGCTCGGCGAAGCCGACCGCGAAGCGGCTGCGGCCTTGACCGCGACGAGCACGATGGCACGATGGAGAAGCCGAACGAGCCGCCGCTCGCGCTCTCGCGCTTGCTGTTGACCCTGCTACGCCATCGCTCGCGCTCTCGCGCTTGCTGGCGGGCTAACGCTTTCGCTGGCGCTTTCGCTGGCGCTTTCGCTGACGCTCTCGCTGACGCTTTTGCTGGCGCCTCCCCTCCTCCGCGTCGCGTTCGTGATTGGGTCGGTCACGCCGAAGAACGCGCACGTCGCCCGCCAGCTCCGCACGCATCGTCAAGTAGGTTAACCTGTCGCTGTCATGCGACCTGCGCTTGTGGGGGCATGACCGACCCAATCACAAACGCTCCTTCAAGACTCGTTCACCATCGGCTCGTCGCGTATCGCGTGGCGGTCGAACTTCTGCTCGCGGTTCGTCAGGCGGGCATCCGGGATCCCCACCTTCGCGACCAAGCGTACCGCGCGGCCAAAAGTGCCTGCCTCAACACCGCCGAGGGCGCCGGACGCGTTACCCGCGCCGACAAAGCACGCGCGTTCGCAATCGCTCGTGGCGAGGCCGTCGAAGTGGCCGCCGCGATCGAAATCGCCGAACTCGCAGGCGACGCCAACGTCGGTGCAGCCGAACGCTGCCTCCCACTCGCCGAGCGGCTCGTCGCACTCCTCACGGGGCTCATGCGGTGACAACACCTCGGGGCCCCTCGGGGGCCCCGACCTCTTCGAGGCACAGTCACCCACGCGAATTCGCTAACGAGCCCGGCAATCAGGATTGACCGGACACCGTGAACACGCTCATTTTGCGCTCGTGAAGATCACCCATTTCTTGCTTCCTGCCCTGTCATTTGCGCTATTCGCATGCGGCCCGGCAGCCGCACCGTCCTCCGCACCAAAACCCATCGCTTCGAACGCAACGGCTTCTGCGCCCACCCCAAAGGACACCGCGATGACCGACAATCCGCTTTTGCAAAAATGGACCGGCTCATTCGGTGGCACACCGCCGTTCGACAAAATTCAGGTCGCGCACTTCAAGCCAGCGCTCAGCGCAAGCATGGACAAGTATCGGAACGAAATTGACGCGATCGTCAAGAGTCATGACGAGCCGACGTTCGAGAACACGATTGCGACATACGAAGACGCAGGGCGAACGTTTGGGGACGTGAGCACGCTCTTCGGCATTTGGAGCTCGTCGATGAACGACAAGGCATTTCAGGCGATCGAACGCGAAATGGCGCCCGTTCTCTCCAACTTCTCAGATGAGCTCATGCAGAACGAACAGCTCTTCCAGCGCATCGAGTCTGTATACAAGTCGCCGCAAAAGGCGTCGCTCACGGCAGAGCAGCAGCGGGTGTGCTGGCTGCACTACACAAACTTCGTCCGCGCTGGCGCGAAGCTCGATCATGCTGGCAAGGAGCGTGTGAAAAAAATCAACGAACGCCTCGCTTCGCTCTACACCGAGTTCAGTCAGAACTTGCTTGGCGATGAGGAAAACTACGCAACAATCCTCGACATCGAGGGCGACCTTGCGGGTCTTCCAGATTCCATACGCACGGGGGCTGCCGCCGCTGCAGAGAGCAGAGGCAACAAGGGCAAGTGGATGTTCACCAACACCCGCTCTTCAATGGAGCCATTTCTCACGTTCTCTTCACGACGCGATCTTCGCGAAAAAGTCTGGAAGAACTACGTGAGCCGAGGCGACAACGGTGGAGAACGCGACAACAACAAGCGCATCGCCGAGATTCTCAAGTTGCGTGCCGAGCGCGCGAAGCTGCTCGGATTTGCGACGCACGCGCATTGGCGTCTCGAAGACGCGATGGCAAAGACGCCCGAACGCGCGATGAAGCTAATGGAATCCGTGTGGCCCGCAGCCGTTCTGCGGGTGCATCAAGAAGTCAAAGACATGCAGGTGATCCTCGACAAGGAGTCTCCGTTCGCGAAGACGAAGATCGCACCCTGGGACTACCGCTACTACGCCGAGAAGGTTCGCAAGGCGAAGTACGATCTCGATCAGAACGAGATCAAACCCTATTTGCAACTCGACAAGTTGCGAGAAGGCCTCTTCTACGTCGCGGGCGAGCTCTTCGGTTTCGAGTTCGTTCCAACGACTGGCATTCCTGTCTACCACCCCGACATGTCGGTCTTCGAAGTGAAAGACAAGGCGACGGGCAAGCACGTAGGCCTTTGGTTTTTCGACCCTTACGCGCGCGATGGCAAGCACTCAGGGGCTTGGATGAACGCCTATCGCGACCAAGAGCGATTCAAAGGCGAGGTAACGACGATCGTGTCGAACAACGCGAACTTCGTAAAAGGTAAACCTGGTGAACCAATCCTCATCAGTTGGGACGACGCGCGCACGCTCTTCCACGAGTTCGGTCACGCGCTTCACGGCCTCGCGAGCAACGTGAGCTACCGCAGCGTCTCGGGCACCTCGGTCGCACGGGACTACGTTGAGTTTCCTTCGCAGCTTCTGGAGCATTGGCTCGACACGCCTGAAGTCCTCTCACGATTCGCTGTGCACTTCGAAACCGGCAAGCCAATTCCTGACGCACTTGTCGCAAAGATTCGCAAGGCGGCAACGTTCAACGAGGGCTTTCATACCGTCGAGTACCTTGCGAGCGCGCTCATCGATATGAAGCTGCATCTCGCCGGCGACCAAGCGATCGACCCCGCGGCGTTCGAGAAGGAAACGCTGAAGGCGCTGGGAATGCCCGAATCAATCGTCATGCGCCACCGCACGGCGCAGTTCGGCCACGTGTTTTCGGGCGATGGTTACTCCGCGGGCTACTACAGCTACCTCTGGGCCGACACGCTCACTGCAGATGCGTTCGAAGCCTTCAAAGAAGGTAAGGGGCCTTACGATAAGACCGTCGCCGACAGCCTTCGCAAGCACGTGTTTTCGGTGGGCAATACGATCGACCCAGCCGAGGGGTATCGAGCGTTTCGAGGAAAAGAAGCTGGGCTCGAGCCGCTGATGCGCAAAAGGGGATTTCCAGTCGGCCACAAGTGATCCATGGCCGTGACGCTTCAATCACTGAAATCGAGCTTCGTCGCGCCGTGATTTGCGGCAGGTAGGGTCCAGTCTATAGAGCAAAGGCTCGATGTCTTCGCCTGACCTCAATCCGCCTCAAGCTGAGGCCGCCCTTCACACACACGGACCTTTGTTGGTATTCGCGGGCGCCGGCAGCGGAAAGACGCGCGTCATCACCTACCGCATCGCGAACCTCATCGCGCGGCAAGGCGTCGCTCCCTATCGCATCTTGGCAGTTACGTTTACGAACCGCGCAGCCAAAGAGATGCGCGAACGTCTCGGCAAATTGCTCGGCGACTCAATCGCACGCGATATCTGGGCCGGAACGTTTCACTCCACGTGCGCAAAATTGCTTCGTCAATACGGCGAAAGCGTCGGCCTTACACGAAGTTTCGTCATCTACGATACGCAGGACCAAAAGTCGCTCGTCACACGCATTCTCAAAGAGCACTACGAAGGCGACGCACGCTTTGCACCCAAGCAAGTGCTCGCCTGGATAGGCAAGCAGAAGCAGGAAGCCAAGAGCCCCGACGACTGTGGCGAGAACACCTTCGAACGTGGCTACGCAGACGTCTACGCCCTCTACGACAAGCAGTTGCGAGCCTGCAACGCCGTCGACTTCGACGATCTGATCCTGCTAACCAGCCGAATTCTGAGCGACGCAAAGAACCCGGACGGAGACCGAATTCGTAACCGATTCGAGCATGTATTGATCGACGAGTTCCAAGATACGAACGCGGTTCAATACAAGCTCATGCGCTCGCTCGTGAGCAAACATCAAAACCTATGTGTGGTCGGTGACGACGACCAGTCGATCTACAGCTGGCGCGGCGCTGACGTTCGCAACATTCGCGGATTCGAGCGCGATTTCCCCGACGCAAAAGTCGTCAAGCTCGAGCAAAACTATCGATCGACGGCTCACATTGTCGGCGCCGCACTCGCTGTCATTGCGCCATCACGTACGCGTGAACCCAAAGAGCTTTGGACGGCAAACGAAGCTGGCGAACCCATCGAAGTTATCGGCCTCGAAACCGAACGCGAAGAAGCCGCTCTCGTCGTCAGCTACGCAAAGCAAGCACGTGAGGCAGGCGTCGACCTGCGCGGCGTCGCAGTGTTCTACCGCATCAATGCGCAATCGCGTGTGCTTGAAGAAGCCCTTCGCGCATCGAACATACCCTACCAAATTGTCGGCGGCATGAAATTCTTCGATCGCGCCGAGGTCAAGGACGCGCTGTCCTACCTGCGCGTCCTTGACAACCCGAAAAGCGACGTTGACTTGCTTCGCATCATCAACACGCCGGCACGTGGCATCGGCGATTCGACCGTCGACAAGTTCACGACGTATGCGGCGTTTAGTGGGCAGTCACTCACCGATGCCCTTTCCGAAGCGGACGCGATTGCCGATCTGTCATCAGGGCCGCGCAAGAAACTCGCCGCGTTCGGCAAGTTACTTGCCAAATTGCGTGACGAAGCCACCAGGCTCTCTCCGAGCGATCTTCTCAGCGCTGTGCTCGACGAGACGGGTTATCGCACTTCGCTTCGCGCCGAAAATTCCCCCGAAGCTGATTCGCGACTCGAGAATCTTCAAGAGCTCTTTGGCTCACTGCGTGACTTTGAGGCCGAAGTGCAAGCCGCGGGAGAGCCCGCCACGCTTGCAGCGTTTCTTGAGCGCGTGTCACTAGTCAATGATGTTGATCAAATGGAAGACGCTGCGCGCATCACATTGATGACCGTGCACAGCGCAAAGGGTCTTGAGTTCAACCTCGTTCTGCTGACCGGCATGGAAGAGGAGATGTTTCCTTATCGCGGCTTCGACGATCGCGATGATGCCCAACTCGAGGAAGAACGCCGCCTCGCCTACGTCGCCATCACCCGTGCACGTCAACGCCTGGTGATAACGCACGTGCAGCGCCGCCAGATCTTCGGCACCACACGCGCATGCGTACCCAGTCGCTTCATTGGCAACCTCCCGCACGAGGCAGTCGTGCATCGCAGCACGAGCGCACCAAGGCCACGCTACGTCGATCAGCCTGGGTACTCATCGTACGGCGGCGCAACGGGCACGCGGCGTCCGAGCGATCAGCCCTGGTCACATCCACAAGGCCCGGCAAGACCCGCACCACCACCCCTTGCGCCAGGCGAACGATTCGTCGATCGCGAATTTTTCGACGAAGGAGCGAGCGACTTTGACGAGAGCCCGAAGCTCCGGCCGGGGAGCGCTGTGTTTCACGAACGCTTTGGCCACGGCAAGGTGAGCGCCGTTGGCGGCGGCGCCGAACCTGTTGTGACCGCATTTTTCCCTGGATGGGGCGAAAAGAAGGTTCTGATTAAGTTCTTGAGTGCGGGGGGGCGGTAGTTACTCCCCCAACGTCGCGCGCAAGAACCAGCTGTGCTTCTCGAAGTCACCAATCACGGCCGTTAGCAGATCAACCGTGTCGCCGTCGTTCAATTCCTCAATCGCGTCGCGCGAGGTGCGCAAGCCGACCAAGAACGCGTCGAACCGCTCGACCAGCAATCGCACATGGTCAAGATCTTTTACGGTTTCGTGCGGGTACTCCACGAGCGTCGACTTCAGCGCAACGTGCCGCGCGGTGCCGTACGCCTTGGCGCCCAAGGTGACCGCGCGCTCCGCGATCGCGTCGGTGTGGACCGAAAGACCCACCGCGAACGTTTCGAATAGCGGATGCAGGGCCGCAAATTGCGGGCCCTTGATGTTCCAATGCGCAACCTTGATTTGTGAGTGAAGATCGAGGCCGTCAGCAAGACGCGCGTTCAACTGCTCTGCGATTGTCGTGCGGGCCTTCTCGGAGAGGGTGCTTGGCGAACGATACATGGTAAATCTCCTTGATTACTGAGCAACGACAAGCGACGCGCCGGCAAGCGCGGTAGCAAGCGCGGTGATATTCGCGGCGACGCGAATCGCGTCGTACACTTGATCGGCCGTGAGCCCGGCATTGACGACCGATTGCTCGTGCGATTCGACGCACACTTCGCATCCATTGATGGCCGAGACCGCGAGCGACATCAGTTCGAACGTAGCCTTGCTTGTCAAAGGCTGCGCGAGACGGTTCATGCGAAGGCGCGCGGGCCGCTCGTTGTAGTCTTTCTTCGCGAAGTGGCGGAAGCGATAGAACACATTGTTCATCGCCATGAGCGTGGCCGCAGCGTAGGCATCAGCGACGAGGCCGGCACTCGCGTGTTCGCCGGCGCTTGCCTTAATATTTTCGACCAACGTTACATTACGAGAGGCGAACGCCGCAGCAAGCGCCACGCCCCACCGCTGCTCTTCGCTTAGCGAGAGCGTACCGGTGAGGAGCGATTGCAAGTTGAGCTTGATGTCTTTTGCAGGCTCTGGAAGCGCAAGCAGATCGTCGAGTGCCATGACATTCACCTCTAGTAAATATTGTTTACAATCAACCGAGCGTCGGCTCGCCCTTCTTCCAGTTGCAAGGACAAAGTTCGTCTGTCTGAAGTGCGTCGAGCGTGCGCGTGAATTCGCCCACGTTGCGGCCGACCGAAAGGTCGTACACGCTTGCGTGACGAATGATGCCATTGGGGTCCACGATGAACGTCGCGCGCAAGGCAACGCCGTCTTGCTTGTGAAGGACACCGAGAGCGGTCGATAGCTCGCGCTTGGTGTCGGCGACCATTGGGAACGGCAGGTTCTTGAGGTCGGGATGGTTGTTGCGCCACGCAAGGTGGACGAAGTGCGTGTCTGTGCTTACTCCGAGGACAACAGCATCCCGATCGGCGAACGCTTGATGCTGCTTGCCGAATTCGGCAATCTCGGTCGGGCAAATGAACGTGAAGTCCATCGGCCAGAAGAAGACGACCTTCCACTTGCCGGGGAAGTCGCCGTTGCTGAGCGTCTTGAACTCTTTGCCCTTCTCAAGGCTAACGACCGACTGAAGGCTGAACTCGGGAAATTTGTCACCAACACTGAGCATTTTGATTCTCCTTATTTCGAACTTAGAGCACGTCGAGCCTTAGACTCGTTCCAATATGTAAAGACTGCGCGACGACAGAGACGCGGAGACATTAGCGTTTTCGAATGCCGCGTAGCACCACTTGATATTCGTTCACCTGAAAGCCACGCAGCGCATTCACCTTTGACACCGAAAGGCTCTCCCACGGAATGTCGAAAATTGCGCCAGTCGATTCGTCGATGAAGTGATGGTGCTTCTCGACCTTGGGATCGAATACCACTTTGCCTTCTGCAAGAATGAGCTCGCGAA
>JAHFDZ010000023.1:0-28199 GCA_023248745.1 Myxococcales bacterium
CGGACAACATCGCCATACGTCGCTGCACGCGTTCGCTCAGCCATTGGTCCCAGTCTCGATTCGCTTCCTCGGCATTTTTATGCCGGAATATGCCCTTTTTCGCGCCTCCGCCAAACTTCAGCACGAGCGCGTCGAGTCCTTCGCGATCGCCTGGGCTCTCTTGACGTTTTCCAATGACGCGCGTGGGGGGCATGCGCATCCGAGTTTGTCATGATTCAGAGATGTCGCAAGTAAGTCCGTCCGGCCCAGCCTCCGGTGGAAGGATGTCCGTGCATCAGCAGCCGCGGTCCCGCGTGGACGACGAGACCAACGCGCAATGCAAGGGACCCGACGTCCGCGCAAACGTGCCCACTTGAGACCAACACCTGGAAATTGACGAACGCTAATTGTTAAGCATCTTGACGGCGCGGTGTTGGCCACCTTCAGTGCGGCAACGACCCTCTAGGGAGGCCCGACTCCAAGGTCATCGCTCGAAGGGGGCAACACGGGAGTGTAGAGTGCGTTGACATCAAACGGACCGGTTCCAGAATAGGCCTGGCACGCGCTCTTGCGGCGGAAGGTCGTGTCGGCCCAGACCGCACCAGGGTCGCGCCCTAGCTCCCCGAATACGTCCACGACGGCGCCGTCGCGTTTGAGTGCGACACGATCGTTGCCGTTGAAACTCAAACTTCCCGAAGTGGCTTGGCACTTGCTCGAAAAGCTGTCGTTGCACACAACGTACACGTGCCCCGAAGAAATACTCCCCTCAGGCAGCGACACGCGCTTGCACGTGGTGTTGGCGTTTGACTCGACGCACAGCTCGATGCGCGACAGATCAATCGCTTCGGCACATCGATTTTCGATCTCGATCGCTTTCTCGTTTCCGGTCCCTTCGTAGTACTCGCTAATGCGCAGGCAAGACTCGGAAGGGCAAGTCGACGGCGAAGTTGTAGGTGCCGGTTCAGTTGTGGGTACCGGTTCAGTTTTCGGAGCCGGTTCCGCTTTTGGAGCGTCAGCGATGAATGCGAAGGCCACGGCCGTGTCAACGGGATTGTATCCCGATCGCTCTTGTCGATATTGCACAGACGCCGCGAAGACTCGTCCGTCGGGGCTAGCCTCGGCCGAATAGGCTTTTCCGTAGCCGGTGGAGCTCACATAGGTGGTGCTTGCCAATTCGGTGCAGTCACTTGCCTTCGTCACAAGCGAGGTCACGACGTTGTCGCCCCAGTAATCGGGTGACGAGCCGCCGGAGTACTTTTGCGTGCGTGCAAAGATCTGCGTCGCGAGAAATTGTGCGTCAGCTCCGGCGAGCGTCGTTCGTCCGACGCACTTTGGCAGCGCGTTCGGAACTTCATCCGCGTTTGGCGCCGTAAATGAAAATGTTGCGGTCATATTCGTAGCTGTGAATGCACTATTTGCATACTTTAGGTATGGAATGTTGAGCACGACACCATCGGAGCCGAGACGCGCAGACGTTGCGCGCGCGCCCATGTCGGTGAGCGACGCGTTGACGGCCGAAGAGCCTGTGCGTTCGCTGCGAAGCAGTTCACGCTGAGCGTAGACTTTTGTGCTGGTGCCTTCGATTTTCGCCAGCGACAGGTTGACGCGCGAGACGTTTGGGTACGACTTCTTGTCGAGTGAGTCCCACAGAAGCGCGAGGCGCGTTCCGTCAGCGGACAGACGCACAAGGCGTGAACCAGCCGCGGGTGTTGAGAACTCGTTCCACCCACCGGTGTTCTTACGTTGAAAGACAAAGAAGCCTTCGCCGTTGCCAGAGCATGCAGCCGCGAGGGTGCTGCCGTCATTGGAGAGCGAAACGGACACTCCAAATTGCGAGTTGGCAGGGCTGTAGCTGTCATAGGCAGGACATCGGCGTTCCCAACTCGAGCGCTGGGTCCACTTGTCTCCGTCGCGCTCGTAGAGTGTCACGAGGCCCATCTCGTTCATGCGAAGCGCGCTCGAACCCTCTACCTTGCGTGTTCCAGCACCGGACGAGCCAAATGCGATCCATCGCCCATCACCACTTGCGGCGACCGAAACGAAGGTTCGTCGATCGGAAATGTATTCATCCGCGAGGCGCAGCTCTTGAGTGATCCACTTGTCTTTGCCCTCGGGCAGAAAGAAAATCTTCGCAGCGCCGTGACTTGACAGATCCCAAGTGGCGCTCCCACGTCCTTGAGCGGAGACCGCAACATTTTTGCCCGCGGCCACGCGCACTTCGGTACCAAGGCCACCTCCGCCACCGAGCGGCGCAAGATGCCAGCCGCTCGATGTTGTGCTCGAGCTCAAGGCACTCTCAGTCACGAGCCCTTCGGAAGAGCAAGCAACAAGCAACAAGACGGTAATCGAGACCGTTGATCGGAACCTTCGCATTGGACGCCTTCCCCTAGGTCGCCCACCCCTCTGCGTGCGGCTTGGGTTTGACATGCGACCGGTGCGCGCGCAAGCCACAAGCACGGCGGTCGACGCCGGTTTCGTGGTTCCTTACGACGGCGAGACTCCGATGCCGTGCCCGAGTTCACCGCCGGTAGAGGGATCTCCGTGCATCAGCAGCGGTGCTCCGACGTGCGACTACGAGACCAACGCGCAATGCAAAGGACCCGACGTCCGCGCAACGTGCCCACTTGCGACCAACAGCTGGAAGTTGACGAACCTTACTTGTCAAGCACCTTGACGGTGCGGTGACGACCACCTTTGGTGCTTGGTGTCGTTCTGCATCCTGACCGAAGAGGTACTAGCGCACGAAATTCTGCGCACCGCCGGTCATCGTCCACGGTCCGGAGCCACATGCGGACGCGCCTTGGCGCTCGATCGATAACGCGCTCTTGCCCGTCAACTTGATGAGCACGATGCTGCCTTGCGCGACCGTGCCGATCCGAGCATTGATAAAGGTGTCGTAACAGAACGTGGTTCCATCAGCACGCACCTGCGCGAAGTCGCGATTGACTTGCCCTGTTGAAGTGGGCGTGAAGGCGAACGCATTCGTGGCCGAGTTTGCGTCCGTTCCATTGCCGATGGTTTGCTTTCCATCGCGGTAGTTGTGCGGGGCAAGTGTCAGCAAGTTGCGCTCATCCATTGTGCTTTGGTTCGGTAGTACCCAGATCCCGCGCGCTGTGTCCGCGAGGTCGTAGTCAACCTTGCCGCATATCGGCGAGCTTGTTCGGCGAATGCCGTCGGGGCCACCAAGCGTGGCTTCAAGCGCGAGTTTCGTATCACCCGAGAAGTAATCGAGTGGGCAAGCGGTATTGCCGTACGTCTTCTTCATCTCGGCGTTTAGGAACGACAAGTCGATGCGGGTGTCTCGTGTGCCGACGTCGAGGTTGTTGCTTGATCCTCCCGTTCCAATGAAGGTGCCGTTCGCAACGAAGATGTCGAGTCCGAACGCGGTGCAGCTCTTGATCGCGGTGCCTGCAACACCGCGATCGACGCAGCCTCCGTTGTACGCGGCGATCTTAGCTTCGATGGCGGAGTCGAGTGCGATGTGATCGTACCAAGTCGTGACTTCCTTGCAGGCGCCGAACTGCACTTGAAAATCGGTGTTGCCGGTTGATGCATAGGTCTTCTTCTCAACGTAAGTAATGTGGACGTCGCCTGGCGCGAATGCACGCTTGGTCGAAGTCGGTGAGTACGCGAAGTAAAGGTGGTTCGTCGGCGCGGTGTGTGCCTGTGGGTTGATGTTCCCCAGGGGCGTGATGAAAGAGAAGTCGCTCAATGCCATCGGTAGCGTGCTGAAGATCGGAGTCCCCGTGCAATTGGGGAGGGACGACGAAGGGAACCCCGTGTTTCCTGGTCCTGCATCGGAGGGGGCATCCCGGACGGGTGAGCTGTCGGAGCGGGTATCGAGCCTGCGCGACTCGGCGAGGCTCGCATCCCTGTTGTCTTCGACGGAGGCGTCGGATGAGCTGATCGGCATATCGCCACAAGCAAGCGATCCAATTGCAATCGTGAGTAAGGCGAGCCGACGCACCGCCTCACGGAACGGTCGCGAGGCACTTCCCTTGAACGACCTGCTCTTCCCACACCCCGCGAGGTCACACCATATGCGCGCATTTTCTCTTTCGAAGATCTTGAGATCGTCGAAAACTAGCTAGATCAAGTGCGACGACACCACGAGATGCTGCCCATCATGGACTCGATCATTGCGCACGAGCCGTGGTCGCGGCACGCCTGACAGAGAGCTCGTGCAAATCCTTCGATCCGCCGGAAGTGGCGTGGGCGCCGACATCGAGGGTGCGAACCGCGCACTGATGGATCTCGCGATCGTGACGCCCGGGCTTGCCGAAGATCGGACACGTCTCTCCACCTTCTTTGGCAAGTTCGCAGAGGTTGCGCGTCAGGGGACTTAGGACTCGGCGTCGATTTTCGTGACGGAATGATCGACCGGTGCCTGATGGAAGATGTCGGTCTTGCCGCCGCATCTATTTTCGTCCGACGACAACCGAAAGCGCGACAGGCGTGCGCCGGAGGCGTCGCGCTAGGAGCTCACGATGCCTTCAGCACACATGAACGTCAAACGATTCGAAACCGTAGTCTACGTCGCTCATCACCAGTTTTATCTTGAGGACGCGAACCTCGACTGGGACGGTCGATATTCGAATAACCCCTGGGGCCGCGGCGATGGCCTCGGGATCGCGGCGGGCGTCATCGGCGTTCTGACCTCTCGCGCTGCTGCGCACACTCCCGTGTTCGTCGAGCTCTTGGATAAGGTTCCAAGTGAGCCCGATTCCTCCTTTGATAAGGTTACTGCCGCGAGCATCGATGTCAGCTCTGGCGCTTTGCGCGTGCTCGGAGAAGAGAACAACGAGTCATCTCCCGCACTCGAGATCAGCCTGCCTGCTGGTACGTACGAGATTCGGGTGCTCTACGCGAACCTGGACACCATCACGTATGACGATGATGACGGCGCGGAGCATTACGTCATTCAGGTCTTCCCTGGAGCGGCACGGGAGCCGGCCATCCTGCGCCCGTTTGAGGCAGTCGACGATCCCGTTCGGACCACAAGCAAGACTAAAGCGGACGTCGAGTCCGGACTCGCCTCCAATGACCCAAGCGTGTGTGCTCGTGCGCTAGTGGATCTTGCCCGCTGCGGTGCGATTGACATCGTTGCCGACGCTGCGTCTAAACACGCGTCAAGGGCAATGCGCCTACATGCGGTCAATGCGCTTCGCCTGGTGAACGCTCGCCAGGCTCTGGAACCATTGGCGAAGAGCGAGGACCTTGCGATTCGCGGGAATGTCACTCGCGCCCTGGAACGCGAAGAGTGAATCGAGGTTTCTCGGGCAGAAATTGGCGAGCACCGTTGAACGACTTCTAGGGCTCGCCGAAACCAATCCGGATCTTGTCGACACCTATCGGGCACGCGCTGGAGCCTTAGATGCTCGTTTGCGAGCGTTCGACGTAAGGCCCATCGTCAATTTATTTGACGAACGGAAACACGCAGTTTTCGCGTTGCCCGACGCGATCGACACAACCTTCGCCGACGGCCGCGACACCCTGGTGGCACCGCGTTACGGCGCCACCGAGAATTCGTCGCTACCCACCCTTATGCCAAGGCACCGCTTGCCCATTCGCGATCGTGACCTTCGCCACCGCTGCGTCATGCACAACCTCAAACGGATCGATAAACCCGTTCTGCGGTTGAAACTGATCCGTCGCGACAGGCCAACTCTCGATGTAGCCGCAGAAGTGCCAGCCAATGATGTACGGCTCGGCGAGCGCCGCTTTGAGATAGGTTGCGTACGCGTCGCCGACCGCTTCTTGAGAGTCGACGTGGATGCCTTTTGAAGTGCCACCTTGGTCAGCTTGAATTTCAGAAAAACACGAGTCGCCGAGCAAAATCGGTTTGCCTGTCGCGGCGTGAATCGCGCGGAGGGCTGTGACTTGATCGTCGAAATAGCCGTACCACTCGACGGTGACGACATCGACGTACTTGGCAAGGATCGGAAGCATCCACGCGGGAATCTGCGGGTGCGTGGTGCCGCGATAACCGGACTGCGCGGTTCCGCCGCCGAGTTTGTCTCCGAAGATCAAGTGCACGGGATCGTACTTGCGCACCGCATCGTGCTGAAGCTGATACCAGCGTAGGACGATCTGCGTGAGGAACGCGGTGTGATCGGCGATTGCCTCGGCACTCAACGCTTGAAGAGGCCAACTGGTGAGCGACGCAAGCGCGTCCCACGTGGTTGCGTTGGCAGCGTGTGCAGCTGCCGCAGCACTCGCACTTGCGTACCGCGATTGGAGCAGCGCGATCCATGCTTTCTTCCCCGCCTTCGTCGCGTCGAGGCGCAGAAGGGTAACGACCCATGGACTCAGCTCGACGTTCTCCTTGCCCACCATGACGTTGTAGAGCGGACGATCGTTGTAAATGTAACCAAGAATGCTCGAATCGCTGCGCGCCTTCTCACACGCAACGCGTGCTCCTTCGTCGATCGCGCTGGCGACTTCGTCGGAGAAGACGTCCGGATATTCGAGGTTCGGTACGTAGGGCGTCACGGTGATAGGGCGCATCGTCGCGAAAATTCCGATGCGACCTGCAGTGAGATTTTCGGGGGCAACGCTGTGAAAGCCGAGCGCGTTGAAGCCCCACTTTTGAAGATTGGAGAGCGCCGCCTCGATCCACGTCTTCGCACCTTCGCCGCTCGCATTGAACTTCCCGTTGTTCGCGAAGTCGGTGCCGTAGCGTTTGATGCTGGCCTCGGCGTTGTAGTTGCGTAGCCACAAGCTCGGCTCGAGGTGGTTGACGCCGAGCGATATCGTTCGTTCGCCGGCTGGCGTTGCGAGCCACGTCACGCCGTTGTCGGTCACGATGGAGTAGGCGCCGGTACCTGCATCGGTGGATAGCGCGTCTGACGCCGAGCCATCGACAGACGCATCGACGGGCGACGCTCGATTGGAGCACGCAATCGCCGCAGTGGATCCAAGAAGGAGCGCTCGGCGACTGACGAGGGACGGCACGAACGCATCTTACCCGGAAGAAGGTTCGTGCGGCGGCGGCATGTTCACGTGCGCTTGATCGCAACGACAGACGTATCGGTTACATTCGCACGATGAGCGGTGTGTCGATGTCCTTTTTCACGCGCAAGGCCGTGGCAATCCTTTGGGCCTTGGTCGCCATCGGGCCCGCTTTGTTGAACGCGCTGCTCCTTGTAGTTGCGACAACGTGGCGTGGCACCCTCTTTTCGTTTGCTGCCTTTGGAGTCCTGGTGTTGCCCTGGGTCTGGGTGTCGTCGACCGTCCGTTTACGCAAGCTCGCGATCAGCTGCGCGGTTGCTCTCCTGGTCTTCGTGTTGGGCGCGACGGCGCCCAGGATCCCACGCTTCGAAGGTCAGGTTGGCCTCTCGCAAGTCAATCCGCCGACGCGCTTCTCCATCTTCGCGTGGCTGCCAGAAGTCGATCAGATGACGCTCGGATCGTTCGTGATGACGTACTTCGACGGAGCGCTCGATCCAACGCGCGCGAAGCGACTGCGCGGGCTTCTTCCTGGTGTGTACCGAGGTCTACCATTGACGGGTTCGATGTTGGGTGTGTCGCCGTCGCCCAAGAGTCCGCAAACATTTTGCGTTCTGCCATATAGTCAATTAAATGAACTATTGCCGCTCGTCGTATTCGTGCACGGCAGTGGCGGCAACTTTGTTGCGTACCAAGGTTTGCTCCAACAGTGGGCGAACGCGGGGCGATTTGTGATCGTGAGTCCGGGGTTCGGTTTTGGCAACTGGCACGAAGAAGGTGGGGTCGAGACCATTGCAGAGGCGCGCGCGTGGGCTGAGCGAACGCTTCCTGTTGATCCAAAACGCGTTGCGCTCGTGGCGCTCTCTAACGGGGGCCGTGCACTCACGCGCTTAGTCGCGCAAGACACAAAAAAGCGCTGGACGACAATCGTCGCTCTCTCGGCGGTTGTCGAGCCGGACCTCCTTTCCGATGCTTGGCGCGGGCGCTCGGTCCTCTTCATTCACGGCGAGTCAGATGAGCGAATCCCTGCGGCTGACGCTCTTGAAGCGACGATCGCTCTCGAGCGATTTGGCGCGACCGTTGCGAAGCGCTTTTGGCCTGCAGAGGATCACTTTCTCTGGTTCTCAAAGCCGACCGAAATTGAGCGTGCCGTGGTCCCGTGGCTTCAAAGCGCTCTCGCGCACGTGAGCCCTTAGCGGTCTCGGGCAAGCTCGTCGAGGGCGCGCTACAATACAGAGCGCGTGAAAAGTCTCCGTGAGTGCTTGATGGGAAAATCGGAAGAGCTCGTCCTCTTTTGGCATCGCGCTGGCAACGATGCGGAAGGCCTGAATGCTGTCCTGTCGCAAACCACGCGTTTGCATGGTCGCACCTTGCGTCACGCCGTCGAATGCGACCTGAAGTGGGACCTCGAGGGGCGCGAGCCGCTGTTGTTCTTTCACCATGGTCTAACAGGCTTGAGCCGGCCGCGTCGTTCGAAGGTCGAGGCTCGTGGGTGGCTCACGCTTGACCAGTTGCTCGCACGACCGCGTGCAGATGAGCTCGACTACATGTTCGAGATGAAGGGTGGTCGCGGCTCTTCGCGTGAGGCGGTTACGCGGTTGGTTCGAGCGATGGAAGACCGCGGCCTCGGACATCGCTTCGTGATCGCCGCGAGTTCTTTGCCGCTCTTGCGCGATCTGCGTCGCGACAACGAAGCACTCCTCTTAGGCCTCTTTGTCGTTCACACTCGCATCGATGGCCTCGTGGTCAACGTGCCGTTCATCGACTTGCCTCGATCGGTAAGCGCCGCAGGGACGCTTCGTCCCGTCGATCTGGGTGGCATCGATGTTGTCGTGGGCTCTGGTCCATTGGGTCGTGGGGAAAGTGTTTGGCGGCCCGCTATGGAGGGTTTGACGCTCATCCCTGGCCCGATTGGGGGCGTCGAAGGTGTTGAACGCCTGGCGCGCGAGGGGTCGCAGAGCGGGTTTATTTATTTCAATGCTCGAACGCCGCTGATCGGAAGTCCGTTCGGCTGAGCTGTTGTGTTGTGCGCCAATGTCGTGAGCGGCTTGATCCTTGGCGCCGCTAGCCAAGAAGCAAAGCGATGGACGCGTAGGATAAGTCCACTTGTCGCGCAGCGGGCAAAGGGGTGAGGCCATCGTCTCGCGCTTGGGGGTATTGGCCTACTTCGTCGCGATCAATACCGTAAACTAGCTTACGTATTATGCTTACAGGCGGCGCAGCCTTCAGGCTCGCGCTTGCGGTACGACGAACGCACTATGATCCTTACGCGAATCTGTCTTACGGGCTCCGATTGCAACCGCGATCGGGGCCCGTTTGCGTCATGTCGGGGTGGCTTCCGAAGAAAGTGAACGCGCCTTGGTCAAGTAACTTTCGATTGCTGAGTGCGGTGCTCCACCCTGCGCATGGCCGCGACCGAGAGTGAAATTGCCTTACGGCTTTTGCGACTTGCGACTTGGTGTCGGCTCATCATCTTGATGAACGCGATCTCTCGCCAGTGTGGGCGCTTCGTTCTCCTGTTGGCTTTTCTTGGCTGTGGTGGATCGCGACCCTTGCCGACATCACCTGCGCGCATGCCGACGGCGCGTAGCAACCACGATGCGCAAGAGGCCCAATACAAGCGTGCTCGCGTCGCGCTTCTTGAGCGTCGTGTGGATGATGGCGTCATCATGCTCGATGCGTTGTGCACGGCAAAATTTGGCCGCGCGTGTGCTCGACTGGGATTGATGTACGAAATGGCTGTGGGCGTCCCCGGAGACCCTGCCCAAGCAGCCGCGCTCTTCACTCGCGCAGTGCCGATGATTCGGACGGAGTGCGAACGCGGATCGATCGTGGATTGCGCGTCGCTTGCGTACCTCTACACATTCGGAAAAGGCGTCGCGCAAGACGTCGCTCGTGCGATGGCGATGATAAGGCCGCTGTGCGAGGCTGGCGACGGCCCCAGTTGTGATGGTCTCGCTTCTGCGGACGTTCGGCTACACCACGGATTGCCAAAAGGCGTCGATCCTTCGACCCACTATTCCGAAAAAGGTTGCACGGCAGGATATGCGCCTTCGTGCGTCCAGTTTGCCCGAAGCTTGAAGGAAACCGGTCAAGCGCGTGCGACTGCGCTGTATCGGCGTGCGCGTCAGGTAGGAGAGAAGGAATGCGCAGCGGGCGACGTCTACAGCTGCGTCGCTTTGGGGCAGCTTTACTATTTGGGCAACGGTGTGGACGTGAGCCATGAGCGCGCGGCCAAGTACCTCGACTTCGGTTGTGCGGGTGGCGATGGGGCGAGTTGCGCCGCGGTCGGTCTTCAGTATCGAATTGGCGAGGGTGTTCCTCTAGACCGCAAACGAGCCGCGCAGCTCCTCCAACAAGCGTGTGCATTGAAGTCGGAAGTGGGCTGCAAGTGGCTCGCTCAAACGCAGGCAAGCGATCAAGGTGGTCCTAATGCGTATACCCGAGGTCTGCTCGAGAAGGCGTGCACCGAAGGGCACGCGTCGATTTGTACGCTCCTCGCCGCACTGACGGCGGGGACCGAGGGGAAAGATGGGGCGCGTGTTCTCGAGCTTCTCGAGAAGGCGTGTGCGGCGAATGATCCGAGCGGCTGCATGTTGCTCGCAACGCTGCTTGCGACGGGCGCAGGCGGTTCCAAAAATCCAGAGCGCGCGGCTCAGCTCTACGAGAAAGCATGCACGGCGGGCGTGAGCAAAGGTTGCCTGCAGTTGGCGTTGCTCCATGCGAAAAGTGGACTCAAGCAGAATCCGAAACGCGCGGCCCAATATGTCGAAAAGGCCTGTACCGCTGGCGATTCTGTGGGCTGCATTGCGGTCGCCTACCTCTATGCGGAAGGCATTGGCGTCGCCAAGAATGCTGCGCGCGCAAAAAAGCTCTTCGAGAAGGGATGCGAAGACAACGACGGCGACGCGTGCGCAGGACTTGCATCGCTGCTCGTGACCGAAAAGGACTTCGTGCGATCGTCAACATTCTACGAGAAGGCCTGTAGTGGCGGCAGCGTCTTCGGTTGTTCCAGTCTCGGATATGCGTATCTGGTTGGGCGCGGCGTTTCAGTCGATCGCAATCGGGCTCAAGAACTTCTCGACAAGGCTTGTGACGCTGGCGACGTGTACGGGTGTCTCGAGGCTGCGAAGTGCTACACCGGAAAAAAGGACGCTACTGCGGCGTTGCTTCGCTACGAGCGCGCGTGCGCGATAGGAGACGCAAAGGGTTGCCGATATGCCGCGAGCTTCTATGCCAATGGACCACTCGCCGAATTGGCGAATGTTGCACCGTTGCTCGAGAAGGCGTGCGCAAACGGCGACCTCATGTCTTGCACGCAGCTCGGCAGGCAATACGTTGAGGGAACAGGCGTCAAAGTCGATATCGATCGCGGTTCGAAGTTGCTTGAAGAAGCGTGCGCAAAGGGTGACGGCAATGGCTGCATGACGCTTGCGTACGTCGAGATGGCATTGCCCAACGCGCAAGCGAAGAGTGCGACACATCTTCGGAAGGCAGTGTCGATTCTTGAGAAAAGGTGCAGCGCTACAGAGACCGAGGATTGCAGAAATCTCGCCTTCCTCTTGCTCGAAGGCAAAGGCGGCTTGCGAAAGAATCCTCTGCGCGCAGCCAAGCTTTTCGAAAAACTATGTGCGACAATCGCCGATAGTTGCACCGCGCTGGGCCTTCTTCATGCCGAGGGCACCGGCGTCTCGAAGGACGCGACGAAGGCAGCGGAACTTTACGAGAAAGGTTGCAAAGGTGACGACGCGCCTGGCTGCGTCAATGCCGGCGTTGCGTACGCAAATGGTAGCGGTGTCGCAAAAGATGTCGCGAAGGCGAACGCTCTCTACAAGGCTGCTTGCGACCTTGGGAACGCGGTTGGATGCGCATTCCTTCGTCGCGAGCCTTAGGGAGTCATTGCAGACCAGCTGCCATACCGATCGATCGCGATGCCGCCAAAACCGTATTGACCGCTAAAGCCTGTGCGGACGCTCGTCATCGCAGCGTTCATGGTGGTTTGCGTGAGCCCACAGAAGGACGATGCGTCAACGGGGCAAGCCGTCTCGATGCCCACGTCTTGCCGTTTGCAACGGAGCGATCCGCGCGCGACTTCGGCGGTGGCGCGCGACTGAATGCTCGACGCACTTTGCGCATAGGCCATCACGACGGTCCCGTCCGCAAGGTCTATCACGTGATCGGAAAGCAACTTGACTTGTGCGTTCCACGTCACGCTGCATCCAGGACCGGGTAGGCAGCTCGTAGCGCTCGTATCAAGCCACGACGGGATGGCGACGGCGAAGCGAAGCTGATTCGGATTGGTCGTTGCGGAGCCGTGCGTCACCGTGCGCAGATCACTAAGCATCGTGAGCCAATCGCTCGCGACCGTGGACCACACGCCGCCTTGCCAGTTGCTCACCCACGCTTCGCTATCGATCACGATGCCGATCCGTTGCGACGAAGGAAGCCCTGTCGATGCGAATGCGCCTTGCTGCCGAATGAAGTCGACCGCAGTTTGAATCTTGCTGTGGGCGCTTGCCCAGTGCGCGGGATCTGACCAAACAGGATCACCATACGCAAGCATGACGCCGATGCCTGAAAGGTAAGCTTCGTTGACGAATGTCGCCAATGTGACAGGGTCGTTGTTCACGTTCAGAATCTGGTAGGCGCTGACGTAGAGCGTGTCGACGCTGTGGCTCGTCGCCCACGCGATCATCGCCGCGCGAACGCTTGGGATCGTGAGATCGCCGTCGACGGACGGCCAGATCCACATGCGGTTCTTTGAAGGAGAGAGTGACGCGGCCTTCGACGGGTACGTCTTGGCCTTCTGCATGGAGACGGCGCGCACCTCAACGATTGCGCAAGGCTTCACAAGCGTGAGCACGTAACTTGTGGGAAGTGGCGAGCCAACTTTGCTCTCGAGCGTTGACGCGGTCGTCCATTGCTTCTCACCGACGACACGCCATTCGATCGCGACGCGGCCGGTTTTCGCTTGGTTGCGCCAATCGACGTGCATCGTCGTTTCATCGATAGGCAAGATGGACACATGCGTTGGCGCGAGGTCGGTGACCTGTGGAGATTCGTCAGCGTTACCGCCCTCATCGGCAACTTGGGCGCTGCAAGCGACGAGGGCCGAAGTGAGAATCCACGAGGCAATGGCTTTCATGCCGCGGACCGTAGCGCAATCGCCGGGTGAAGGAAGGCACCTTTGGTGAGGGCGCAGAAGGAAAATGTGGCTTGATCAATCAGATGGGGCTTTGCGTCGAGACGCGTACCTGACGATGCGTGCACCGCGACCGTGGACAGAATTTCACACCTCCGCAATAAATTGCGCCATACCAACGCGGAATGAGGCGCCACGTGTGGCACGACCTTTGCGCCAGGTTCTTGGCATGAAGGCGACCAGCTTGCGTATTGATTCACCTTGCTTGGTAGAATTTGAAGCGATGAGCAGTCGAGGCGCGAACGCCCGCTTCTGCGACAGCTGTAAGAAGGTGGTGCACGATCTCAGTTCGCTCCGAGAACGCGAAGCGAAGGCGCTCCTCCGTTCCTCACCCGAAGGCCTCTGTGTGCGTTACTTGTATGATCAGCTTGGCAACATTTGGTTTCGCGACACGTTGGCCTCTCGGTTGCTGAATCGGGCAAAACGCGCGGGCGCCGTCGCCGCGGTTGCCGTCCCCGCACTTACGCTTCAGGCCTGTTTTGGCCAGTCGCTCAACACAAGCGATACAAGCGATACAAGCGATACAAGCGATACAAGCGATACAAGCGATACAAGCGATGCACGCGATGCACGCGATGCACGCGATACGCTCGATGCACGCGATACGCTCGATGCACGCGATACGCTCGATGCACGCGATACGCTCGATGCACGCGATACGCTCGATGCACGCGATACGCTCGATGCACGCGATGCGGGCACCAAAGACTAGCGGTCAACGTACTTGATCCCGGGGTCCAGTGCCGTGTATGCAATCTTGTTCGGTAAGTCGATTGATCAATCAGGTGCGGTTGCATCGAGGCGCGCCCCTGACGAGGCGTGCACCGCGACCGTGGACAGAATTTCACACCTCTGCAACGAGGTTCGCTTTACAAGGCGGATTGAAGCGCCACGTGTGGCACGACCTTTGCGCTGCGCTCGTCGCATGAAGACGACTAGCGTGCTTATTGCCTTACCTTGTTCCGAAGAATTTGAATCGATGAGCAGTCGAGGCGCGAACGCCCGCTTCTGCGACAGCTGTAAGAAGGTGGTGCACGATCTCAGTTCGCTCCGAGAACGCGAAGCGAAGGCGCTCCTCCGTTCCTCACCCGAAGGCCTCTGTGTGCGTTACTTGTATGATCAGCTTGGCAACATTTGGTTTCGCGACACGTTGGCCTCTCGGTTGCTGAATCGGGCAAAACGCGCGGGCGCCGTCGCCGCGGTTGCCGTCCCCGCACTGACGCTTCAGGCCTGTAACGCTGGCAGTGCGATCTTTGCGGACGCTGCACGCCATGCAGACGACGAGGGCGACGCAGGCGACGCAGGCGACGCAGGCGACGCAGGCGACGCAGGCGATGCAGGCGATGCAGGCGACGCAGGCGATGCAGGCGACGCAGGCGATGCAGGCGACGCAGGCGACGCAGGCGATGCAGGCGATGCAGGCGATGCAGGCCCCAAAGACTAGTGGTCAACATACTTAATCGTCGCAGTTTGTGGGCCCCGACCGCGGGCCGTTGGGCTATGCGAGAGCCCTCAGCATTTCGATGGCGAAGCGTGATGACTGCGGGTGCCCGATCACGAACTCTTTGCCCTCCGCGGTCAGGCAGTCGACACTGGGCGTGAATGGCTGATGAGGCCTCGGGCAATCCACGCATTGAAGCGTTTTTCGCATACCTCGAGGCAAAAGAGGCATTGCCGGCGCATGTCATCGAGCAAGCCCGAGCGTTCTTTCGCGTGCCGGGCGATTTGCGTGTCGGTCAAGTCGCAATCCTCATGGGCTATCTGAAGCCGCGCGACGTGATTGTCGTGATTGCGGGTCAAGTCGATTCCGATCTCCGCTTCGGTGAGTTGGCCGTTCAGATGGGGTTGCTCACGACACAGCAAGTCGATGCGGCGCTCGCAACGCAGACTGAACGGTGTCTTCAAGTGTTCGAAGTCATCCGTCTCAATTTCCGTGTTGAAGAGGCAACGGCGAAAGAACTGATCGCCGCGTTTCCTGCGTGGGCTGCTGCCAATGGACGTTCGGTCGATGAAGCATCCGATTTGCCGTCACGCAAAGTCGATGGCGAGCGTGTGCGTGCGCGCCTTCGCATGATCACGAAGGTGTCGACGCTGCCGATCGTCGTTCAGCGCGTGCTCTCGATGCTTCAAGATCCGAACGTCAATCTCGAAGCGATTGGCCGAACGCTTCAAGGCGATCCGCCCATCGCGGCCCAGGTGCTTCGGCTCGCAAACTCGGCCGTCTTTTGCACGCGCGTAAGAGCGTCGACGGTGCAACGCGCCTTGGTCGTTCTTGGCATGACCAACGTGCAGCAAGTGGTTTTGGCTGCGACGCTGATGTCGCAATTTTCGGCGGGTACGAAACTCGAGGTGCGCGAGTTTTGGTTTCAGAGCATTCTCGTCGGCGAATGGGCTCGCTCGCTCGCAGAGGGCGGCTCTCGACGAACCTCGCCAGAAGAAGCGTTCATCGGTGGCCTCATGACCAATCTGGGACAGATGGTCATTCGCCAAGTGTTTCCGAAAGATCACCTGGCGATTCAGCTGCGCGTCCTCCGAGGTTCGGATCTGCTGACGGCCGAGCTTGAATGCTTGGGCCTTTCGCACCCTGACATTGGGGCTTATCTCGCGCATATGTGGCGGTTTCCAACGTCGCTCGAAGAGGCGATTCTCTACCACCACGCGCGTCCAAGCGCGCTGCGTCGTCTCAAGTTGCTTCCAGCGACGTACACCATCAACGCGGCAACGCGGCTCGGCGAGCTTGCGCCAGGGGCCGAGGTTGTGCAGGGCGTGACCATTCTCGAGAGCGACTTTTTGGATGCGCATGACATGGGGCGCTTGAAGCCGCTCGAGATGGCGCCGCACGTTTTCGCTGCGGCAAGAGAGCTTGCTCTCGCGCTCCTCGGCGATACGTAAGTGGTGTTGCGGTGCCCTAGCGCAGCAAGATCTCGGCAAGGCGAGCGCGCACGCCGGAATTGTTACGATCAATCATGTTGACTAATGCGGCCTGCATTTGCGTGCGTACGTCTTCGGCAAGCTTCTTGACGAGTTCGCGATCGTCTGCTGCCTCAGGGCCGTAGGGCAAGTGAATGGCTTGCAGCATTTGAATGCGAATTTTCGCGGGCATCGGAACGAAGGGAAGCGGGCCAGGCGTCAGGCCCCACGGAAAACTGAGCGAGAGCGGAAGTACCTCGAGGCGGAACAGGCGCTTGAGACCCATGCGCTTCACGAGCGCTTGGCCGTCCGAAAGCACGACGAAAATTTCGTGAGCGCCGACCGCCACGACAGGCACGATCGGAACGCCTGCACGCAGGGCCGCGCGAATGAACCCTGTGCGTCCCCCGAAGCGAACTTCGTGACGCGCGGAGAAAGGCTTCCATGCGTCAATGTCTCCACCTGGAAACACGAGCACCTTTGCACCGCGACGAAGCAGCGTTTCCGCGTGAGCGGGATGCGCGGGCACGGCGCCAATGGTGCTCACAATCGGTCCGAGGATCGGCGTCTTCATCACCGTGTCGTGCGCAAGACCGTACGAAGGCAAATCCGGTCCGCACTTCGACCAGAAGGCGTGCATCAGGGCGAACATGTCGGGCGCAAGAATGCCGCCGTTGTGGTTCGCAACGACGAGCGTTCCGCCGGGCGGCAAGTGCTCAAGTCCCGTAATTTCGGGCGCAAACCACGCTTGTAGCAACGGTCCCAATAAGTCGCGTGCGAGCGCCACTGCAGCGGGATCGCGCCGCTCGAGCACATCGGCGGTCGGCTTTATGTACGGACGCAGCGCGTCCACGAGCGAGGAGAAGGACATCAAGACGATCCCATCATGCCACCGGCCGGCGCTTTGATGAAGAGACCGTGGGGATGGCGCGATAGGACCGAACGCGCGGGTTGCTACAAAGGCGCTGGCTGCACGCAGCCGATCTCAGTCGTGACAACGCCCGCTGCGTCTGCGAGTACCTTCTCGCACTCGGTCGGGCAGAGCACGATCCGCGCAGGGCTGGCGACCGTATCGTAGTACCAACCCGTCGGGTTTGCGGCGCACTTGCTGCTGTCGGTCAGGTAGGGAAGCGTCACCGCAGGTGGCTTTCCGCCAGGCGAATAGGTAAGTGCCGACAGGCTTGGGTCGAAGCCGCTCAGCGGGAAGTAGTCGCATCCGAGACGCTTGTTGATCGAGGTCGCGAAGTTGACGAGGACGTCATTGTAGTCGTTCTTGCATACCGAATCGATGAGGCCGCCGGTCGCGTACGAAAGACGTTGGTACTCGAGGCCTTGATTGGTTGCACCGGTGCAGTAAGTCGTTGATTGGTAGGGCGTTCCTTCTTTCCAACCGACGATGCTGTTGAAGACGTACTTGCGCTTGGCGGGATCGCCAAACATGCCCGTAGGCGACTTTGCGAAGAGTTGTTTTTCAAACGTGTCGGTGGTGACGTAAGGCGCTCTCGCGTCGTCGTCGGTCACTTCGATGAACACTTTGAATGCGTCTGCACGAACGTAGTTGACCCAGGGTGTCGTGCCGGTGTCGTACGTCGACAAGGCGAGCGAGAGCGAGTCGTTTGCCTGCACGCCGAAAGTGGTCATCGTGACGTGATAAAATTTGGGTGGATTGTCAGCACAATTCGCACCCGCGAGCGGCTGCGGTACGCATATTTGGAGCAAGGATGTTCCCTTCGCGGCCACGAAGATGACGTGATAGTCGAGACCACTCGCTTCGAGCGTCGACGTGAACGTGTTCATGCGGGCTTCGACCTTCGCCAATTCCTCGCTCATGCTCGCGGAGCTGTCGATCACGAAGATGACGTCGACCTGACCGTGCGCGAGCGAAGCCACTTGAGGGACGCAAGCCGCCGGACCATCGCCAGCGTCTGTGACGAAGCCGTCGATCGATCCGTCTTGCGGGCTCGCCCCATCGTCCGTTGTTGGACTGGCGTCTGCGATGGACGCGTCATTGGTGGTGGCGCCATCCGGGACCTTGAAGACGGCGGCAGGCGCGCTCGTGCAAGACAACGCGAAGCAGAGGATCAGACTCGCGCCAGGGGCGACTGAAGCGCGCGCGCGACGCCTCATAACTTCTCGATGGTGACGTCGTAGGTGCTCGAGCATTTGCCCTCGACTGACGCTTGAGTATCGGACCTTGCGTAGGTGCCGTCGGCATTCCACTTTTCGAGGCCGTGCTCGTTGTAACCTCTGTCGGTGCAGGTGTAGTCGAAGCGAACTTCGCAGTTGTCTTCTGAGTAGAGCGGCGTGCCTGTACACACCCCCGGCAGTACTGCGGCCTGATCGACCAGCGTTCGAATCTCTTCGGTGTGTTCACCACAGGTGCCGTTGCGCAGTTTGTACGTGTAGCGAAACGTGCCTGAGCGGGTTGCGCACTTCCCTCGGCCTGCGGCGCCGGTGCCGACGCGTGGCGAGCATGCGATGACGCCGATGGCGAATGTGCAGCAGAAGATAAGCGCCGCGCGTGCGCGCAAGCGACTGGGCAACTGAGTCATGGATATCGATGCCTCCAGAGGCCGCGAGCGGCGCCCTCGCAAGACAAGATAAACAACTCTATCGAGTTGAAAACGTTAAACGAACAACACTCATTCTCGCGTGTGCGTCTTCGTGCGCAGGCGTCGTCCTCGAGAACGCGAAGCGCGCGCGACGATCGCTCAAAGCCCTATGTCGGTCGTGCTGGGTTGGGCGGCGGGCCGCTTGGCCTTTTGCGACGGGTCGAGCTTGACTCTGTACTCGTCGTCGAAGTGAAACCACGCGCCTGAAATCGCGTCGACGATCACCGGGATGCACAGTGCGATCGGAAACACGCAGGAGCCAATGTCCCAAAAAAACCAACCCATGGAAGGTTGCGTTCGCACCTGCACGCGCTGTTCTTCGAAGCCGGCTTTCGTCATGACGACGTTCTGCGTTCGGCCTCGCTCAAGGTCTGCTTCGGTTGGCGCCTGGCCGAGAAACTTCCCCTCGACGCGAACGTCGGCGCCTTCGGGCACGGCTGAAAACCGAACGGTCTGCTTCGTGCCGTCAAAGACCGTTGCACATCCGACCGTGTTGGCGAAGAGAATGGCCACCAAGACTAAGCGCGTTTTCATCTCTGCATAGCGACACAGGCGAGTCACTCGATCAAGTTGCAAATGGTCGCAATGACCAACACGCCGCACGATTGCTACGCGAGGGTCATGCGGTCGCGTTCGGTGAGTCCATAGAGCGGTTGAAACTTGTTCCACAGGTAATCGAGGTAAGGCTCGACCGACATGTCGTTACCGGTGGCGTGGCGGATCACCTCGCTCGCTGTGAATTTTTTGCCGTGTTGGTACACGTTGCCGCGCAGCCAGTGATGCAGCGTGCCGAACTCGCCTCGCGCGATCTGCGTTGGGATCTCGGGTTGCGCGGCCGTGGCTGCGGCGAAGAATTGCGCGCTCATGATGTTGCCAAGCGTGTAGCCCTGAAACGCGCCGCCGATGGGACCGTCGTACCAATGCACGTCTTGCAGAACGCCGTCGCGATCGTCGGGCACGGCAATGCCAAAGTCCGCCTCGAAGCGTTCTCGCCACGTGCGTGCGAGATCTTTGACGGCGAGGCGTCCTTCGAGCAAGTCGAGTTCGAGATCGAAGCGAAGCATCACGTGCAAGTTGTACGTCACCTCGTCGGCGCCGCCGCGGATGAGACCGCATTCGACGCGATTGATGGCGCGATAGAAAGTGTCGAGCGACACGTTGCCGAGTTGCTTTCGAAAGGCGTGCTGAAGTTTGGGAAAGAAGTGCTCCCAAAATCCGCGGCTGCGGCCAACGAGATTTTCCCAAAGGCGCGATTGGCTTTCGTCGATGCCGGCTGACGGAACGTCTGCGAGCGGCGTGCCATCGAGCTCTTTGCGGATGCCTTGTGCATAGAGCGCATGACCGCATTCGTGCAGCGTGATGAAGAGCGCATCGAGGAACGCATTTTCGCGCACGCGCGTCGTGATGCGAACGTCGCCGAGTGAGAATTTCGTCATGAACGGGTGGTGCGTGAGATCGAGCCGGCCACGCGCGCTGTCGTAGCCAAACGCCTCGATCACTTGCTGTCCGAAGGCGAGTTGATCGGCGAGAGGCGCGTGCTGCCGAAGGCACGCGTTGTCGATGGGTGAACGCGACGTGATCGCGCGCACGATGGGGAGCAAGCGCGTTCGCAGGGTGGAAAAGAGAGACCGCATGGCTTCGGCCTTCATGCCGAAGTCGCTCACGTCGATGAGGGGGTCTGCGATGCTCGCGTAACCAGGAAAGCAGTTTGCTCGTTGGCGGCTGAGCTCGAGGGTCTTCTCGAGGAGCGGTACCATCGTGGCGAAATCGTTTGCAGGTCGCGCGAGCGTCCACGCTTGGTAGCTTTTGGCAGCGTGTTCATCGCATGCCGAGACGAGCGAAGCGGGGATGCGCACCGCTTGCTCGTAGTGATGACGCGTCACACGCACCAGCGATGCGTCGTCAGAGTCATGCGGCATCGACGCCGTTTCGCGTTCGAGTTGATCAAGCAAACGGCCAATAGCGATGTCGGTAAACTTCTCGTGCGCAAGGCGACCGAGCGTCGATGTTTGACGGCCACGCGCCACGGCGCCACCGGGCGGCATGTAAGTCGCCTGGTCCCAACGCAAGAGCGAAGCTGCGCTCTTGAGATCATCGACTTCGAGGAGGCGCGCTTTGAGTTCGTCGAGAGCGGTCATTTGCGGGTCCTCACGTTGTGTCAGATCAACGGCGCTCGGATCAACGCGATTCGGACCTTACGACCTTGAGCGCCTTGCGTTCGAGTGTGCGCGTGTAGCCGGCCCACTCTTCTTTCTCGGCGTCTGTCGCGCGCCACATCGTGAAATGACACGTTGGAGCGCCCGCGGGAATGGTCGAGTCGAAGCGCACTTCGAAGTTGAACTTCGAACCGAACTCTTTGGCGGCGTCGACCATGCCCTGCACAAAGTACCGCTGCACGCGGCAATCGAACGCGCCGTAGTGATCTTGGTGCGGGCACCACAGAATATCGAACGTCGCTTTGTCTCCATCGTCGATGCGAGGTGCTTCGAGCGATGCGTAGGCGACGCGGTTGATAACTGTCGCGTAGAAAGATACGAATTCGGCCTCGGTGAGGCCTTCTGGCATCGTGGTGCCTTCGAGGATCTGCCGTCCGACGTCGAGGCCCGTGCGGTGTAGCGCTTTGTAGGCGAGCTTTTGCCCTTCCTCGCCGAAGGTGCGCTCGCACTCTTTGAGCATCTCGATGAGGGCCATCGCTTGCATCGTGCCCCATTGCCAAAGCGTGGCCGGATCGAAGTCGGTCTTGGCGAGGACCTCTTCTTTGAGGCGTTTCAATCCCTTCGCGTAGGGCTGATTGAATTGAAACTCTTTCCAGCGTGGTTCGGGGCGGTTTTCCCAATGGGCCATGCGGCGGAGTGTAAACGATATTTACGGACTCATCTCGTACGCATCACGCAGCGCGTGGACTTCCGCCCAGATGCGATCGAAGCGCGCGGCGTCGACGACTGGCTTCATGATCATGCGCTGGCAAAGATCCATCTGCTGCTTGGTGCTGCTCGGCTTCGAATAGAGTTGCAACGCGTACTTGGAGCAGTCGCGCACAATGAAGTCGAACATCTGATCGAGCAGATCGTCTGACACTTCGTCGCAGTTCATGTTGCGGTACTCGATGAGCAGTTGCCCATACGCAACGAGCGTGAAGACCTCGCCGAGCGACAGGAGAAAGTCAATGTCCTTACCTTGTGTTGCAGCAGCCTCTGCATCGCTTGCCGATGCGATGAGGAACTCTTTGAGAACCTCGATTTGCTTTTTGAACACGTCGACGTTGGGCAGCGACACGCTGGCGTATGCGGCATTGAAGTCGTGGAACTGAATTTTGCCGAGGCCCTTCGTTGCGCCTTGTGCAAACAGGAACGTGTCGTCGCTCATGTCGCTTCGTCGCGCGATGTCAGGAAAACTGCCTGGGTTGAAAAAGTAGTTGCGCATGAACTTGACGATGAGCGCCATGTTCACGTGCACCGTTCCCTCGAGCTTTGGCAATGCGCGAATGTCGCGCGTGGCAATCTCGAAGTACGTGTCGGCCTCGAAGCCTTTGGCCGCAATCACATCCCAAAGCAAGTTGACGACCTCCTCTCCTTGGGTCGTGACCTTCATCTTCACCATGGGATTGTAGAGAAGGTAGCGGCGGTCTTCGGCTGACGCCGCGCGCATGTAGTCGGAAGCGCGTCGCGCAAACACCTTCATCGCGACGAGTCGCGTGTACGCGTCGACGAGGAGCGCACGCACGTGAGGGAACTCGGTAACCGACTTGCCGTACAAGACGCGGTGTGACGCGTGGTGGATCGCTTCGTAGAACGCGTGCGTCGCAATGCCGATCGAGGCCCACCCAAGGTTGAACTTGCCAACGTTGACGGTGTTCAGCGCACAATCCCAAGCGTCGGTGCCTCTTGAGAGTACGTCGGCGTCGGTGAGTGCGACGTCGTGCAGATGGTACTCGGCGACGTAGGACTGCACGTTGACCGTGTTCTTGACGAGCTCGTACCCCGGCTGTTTCGGATTCGCGGCAAAGAAGACGAACTCTTCGGTGCCGGCAATCTTGCCAAAGGTGGACACGATCGCCGCTTCGTTTGCATTGCCGATGTAGTACTTCGAGCCGTTGGCAAGCCAGCGGCCGTCGCCAGCTGGCTTGAGGCTCATCTCTGACGAGTACAGATCGGCGCCGTGCTCTTTCTCAGAAAGTCCGAACGCGAAAATTCCGCCGTTGCGCAGAAGCCCCGCGGTCTTTTCCTTTACGCCTTCGTTGCCTCCCATCCAGATGGGGCCGAGGCCGAGGATCGTGACCTGCCATGTGTACCAATAGTGCAGCGCGTAGAACGCGGTGATCTCACTGAACTCGCAATTGCGAAAGGTGTCCCAACGAACGTCCGGATTGCCGCCGCCATATTTGGCCGGTGTGAGCAGCGTGGCGAAGACCTTCTCCTTGGCGACGAAGCCGAGGAAGTCGGCGTACCAAACCCGCGCGCGGTCGTCGGCCTTGAGCTTGCGCTTCCCCTTGCCTTCGAAGAACGCGATGGTCTTCTGCATCAGCTCGGTTGACTTGGGGTCGAGGTGTTTCGGCGCGTACTTCTTTGGGTTGAGGAGGATCATCGTGGGGCGGAGCATCGACCGACCCTTGGCCTGACGCAAGGTCCAGCGTTGATGTAAATGGGTTCACAAAATTGAGCATCAATTGGACGTCCAACAAAAATTGGGCCCGTTCACTCGTAACGTTAACGTTACGAGTGGGAAACGCCATGATTTGCTGGCACTCGTGTTGACGACGGATTGCAGGAGATGCCCGTGAACGAGGACGCGCAACGCTTCATTCGAGAATTGCAACTCGCCCGCCATCCCGAAGGTGGCTACTACCGCCGCACGTATCAATCGCCGCTTGAAGTGGCGCACCCGACGAAGGGCGTCATGCGTTGGGCGATGACCCACATCTACTATCTGCTGCCCGCGGGCGAACACTCGGCGCTTCATCGTGTTGCCTCAGATGAGGCATGGCACTTTTACGACGGGGACCCGCTTCTGCTTCATACGATCGACGCTGCGGGTCGACATGAATCGCGATGGCTTGGACGCGGTGAGGCCATGACGTTGCATGCCGTAGTGCCAGCTTCGGTGTGGCAGGCGGCCGAACTGCAGTCAAGTGGGTTTACCTTGTGCGGTTGCACCGTGGCGCCAGGTTTCGACTTTGACGATTTCGAAATGGGCGATCGCACGCAGCTGCTGCGAGAATTCCCGCATCACGCGGCGTTGGTGGATCGTCTTGCTCGCTGAGCGATAGAAGAGGCGACGCAAAGCACGCGGCTGCGTCGCCCTATTTCTTCATGCAGGATCGACCCACGTTTGGCCCGAATCGCAATTCTTCTTTGCGTCGTCGATCGTCGCGTACTCGCCGCCCTTGTAATACCAATTGGTCTGAAGCGAGCCGTCGGCACTCTTGGTTTGGCAACCGCCCCACATGGTGCTGACGTCGCCGCAAGTGGACTTCTCGGTGTACCCGCCTGCGTCCTTGGACGCGGCAGTGAGTGATGTGCACACGCCCTGAAATGTAACGAGCGAGGGTCCTTTGAATTTGCGAATGTCGGTGCATTGCGATTTGCCAGGACGCAGTTCGCATCGTGCTTGCTGCTCACCAAACGGATTTGCGGCGTTGATGATGTCACTGCACGCGACGTTGAGCACCGCCGCTGCGAGGGTGATTGAAAGAAACGAGAGAGAGAGAATCTGGGTAGTTCGCATTGGCGCAAAAAGTACCGGCGTCTTTGGTGCGGGTCGAGAAAACAACGAGGGTGTACGCTCTCCTGCGATGACCTCTCATTACCCACGTGCGGCGAAGAAGAGCTCCTTTCTCAAGTGGTTCCTTATCGTGGTTGGAGTGACGCTGTTCCTCGGGTTTGGGGCGTGCTCGCTCGGTGCGTATTGGCTGAAGAACAAGGCGCAAGATCTTGCGGCCAATGTGGCCGACGCAGGAGGACTCGTTCTCGTGTCGCCGCCGGCCGTCGTGTCCGAGCTGGCCGGAATCAAGAAGGACTACGTTGGCTCTTGGGCGAGCAAGGGCGGCAGTAAGCTCGTGATCGGTGACCAGGGCACTTTCCTTTTCGAGAACAAGGAAACCCGCGGGAGCACTGAAAAATACTCCGCGCCCATCGCTGCGTTTCGCGGCAACGATATCGAACTCAAAGTACTCGTCCTCGTTACAATTAGAGTGACGGATCCGCCGAAAAGAAGTGGCAGCCATTGGACCATGACCGCCGACGGAATTTTGTTTGAGCGCTAGTTGATGTGCGCGCTCGCCTGGGCGCACCTTCCGCCCAGTCCGCCAAAGTCCTTCACGCCATAGCGATGAAACGCAATGCGCGGCGGTCCCTCGTTCAATCGCATGCGCAAAAAGCCCCAGCCCGCCGCGCTTGGCCGCAAGAAATCGAGCCCACTATGGGTGGCCGATTGGACATTCACGAGTGCAGCGCCGGTCACTTCGCGTTCGCAACCCGTACTCGCCGCGTCTTCGATGTGAACGAAGGCGGTCTTGCCTCCTCGTTGTGCGGACATGAAGAGATCGTTCCAATGGGTGTGACCTGACAAATGAATCGCCGTGTGACCACTTCCCTGATGGGCGAGGAGCAATTTTTCAAAATCGATCGCGCCGTCGCGCATTTGTGCAACGGCTCCTCGACTGGATGGGACGCCGTGCTCCGACAAGCGCGCGCGTGACGGGGCATGACTGAATGCGATCACCCCTTGCATCGATTGTCGCGAAGTGTCTGCGAAGATCGATTGAATCTGAAGCAGCGATTCTGGCGATAGCCCACGGGTGAGATTGAGCGGTGAGAAGACCGACGCACCGGAGTCGAAGCCGAGGAAGCGCCATCCCGCGAGGTCGAGTTCGGCGAGCAAAAAGGGATGGAAGGCCTGCGCGAAATTGGGCCACCCCACGTGGTAGGAGCCGCGCCAAATTGACTTTGGCCCGAGTCCGAGATCGTGATTGCCAGCCATGACCATCACTGGCGCATCAACGGTGCGAAGGTACTTCTGCGCGCGTTCGCCCTGCGATCGATTTTCGCCGTTGTCGGTGATGTCGCCGGTGACGAGCACGAGATCGGGATGCAGATGGTTCACATCCTTGATGATCGATTCAAGGCGCTCTTCGTGCGACTTGCCCTTGCCAACGTGAAGGTCACTGAGCTGAATCACCGTGATTGGAGTCGCGCCCTTAGGGTCGGTTTCGCGAAGCCAAACCGTGCGATGCGCACGAACGGGTGCGTCGGATGACGACGAGACATAAAGGTCATAGGCGCCTGGCGGTACCGGAGCTTCAGGTTGTGCATGGTAACGATGAAGGTTCGTATTGCGTGCGACGTAAGTTACATTTTGCGCATCGAGGCGCAAACGCACGCACCCCTCGATGGGTTCGCCAGGACTGCACCTCGCTGCGTCCTCATCTGAAACGGACGCGGTGAGCAGCGCCATCGTCGTCTTGCCGCCTCCGTTGCGAACGAGCGCCTCGATGGCAATCGCATCGTCGCTTTTGGCGATGACGGGCATCCCGAACCGCGGTCGCAGAAGGCCGATGTCGCGCGTGAGATCGGGATCGCCTTCGCTCGGATAGAAGGCGCGATAGTCATCGGCGATCGCGCGCATCTGATTCGCTGGCGTCAGGGAAACTGGCGCGACGCAGCCGGTGAGGACGACTGTACAAAGGACAGTGAGGCGTTTGCGGGGCGATGGGTTCCCGTTCACGCTATGAAATTAGCATGAGTGCGACATTGTGATTCGACGTGGCTCTCCCCTGTGCAGTCTTCGCTAAGGAACCAACATCATGCTGAATCGAATCTTTGGGTCGGCTGTCGTCGCATTGCTTTCCGCTTGTGCACCGAACGTGACGGCCGGGCCTGTTGCGGCGCCTACGGACTCATCGCCGCTGCCTCCGCTGCCTGCTTCAAGCGCACAGGCGCCACCCGCCGCGAGCGCCTCGCCGGACCATTGCAAAGTGAAGGATATGTTTAGCGGGGTTACCGTTTCAGCCGAGGAATTCGAGAGACGTAAAGGCGCACACGCCTCGAAATTTTCGGAGGTTCCGACGACCAAAGCGACGCCGTTGGAAGCGTGCGGGGTTCGAGAGAGCGTGGAAGCGATTTTTCGGCTTTCGTGCAACGACGGCTCACGTCCATTTGCGAGCCCGAACCAAGCCCATGCCTCGCGTGCCGGCAACGTTGGCGTTGGTGGACGATGCGAAACGGTCATCGACCTTTACAAAATTCCTTGCCCCGAACAGACCTACGATTTGTACGTCGACATCTACCTATGCCCCGTGGGACGCGGACCGTTCGATCACATGCGATAGGCCGTTCCCGCTACCTGCCTTGGGCACGCCGTGAGAAAGTTCGACGATGCCGTACGCGCCAACACTCCAAACCAAGCGACTCATTCTTCGCCCCTGGCGTGACTCTGATCGGGACGCCTTCGCGGCGATGAATGCGGACGCGCGCGTGATGGAACATCTGATGGGTGCTCTTGGGCGAGAGGCGAGTGAAACGAATGCCCGCGAGAGCATGGTTCGCATTCAGGATCATTTTGATGCCCACGGCTTTGGTTGGTGGGCTGCTGAAATTCCAGGCGTAACGCCGTTCGCTGGTTTTATTGGCATCGCGCGACCCACGTTTGAAACGCATTTTACGCCATGCGTAGAGATCGGTTGGCGTCTTGCGGTTCCCTATTGGGGATGCGGGTACGCAACAGAGGGTGCACGCGCTGCGCTTACGTTTGCGTTCGAGTCGCTCGGTCTTTCCGAGATCGTGTCGATGACGGTGCTGGCCAACGTTCGTTCGCAACACGTGATGAAGAAGATCGGGATGACGCGATCGGTGAACGAAGACTTCGAGCATCCGAAAGTCCCGGTGGGGCATCCGTTGCGACCACACGTGCTCTATCGACTGTCGCGCGTGAGTTGGCGCGAACAAAGCGGACAAGCCAGCGTCGGTCTCGCGGCGATCGATCGCGCGCGGGCATTTGCGGCGGCGCTTGATGCGGACGACTTTGAGCGGGCAAGGCCGCTCCTCGCAACACAATGCCACTATGCCGTGCGCGGGACCTCGCTTGTGGGGCCTGACGCGATTCTCGCGTCGTATGCCGAAGCCACTCGGTTTGCGCACGCGCTGGTCGACGAAGTGGCGTACGAGAGTCGTGCCGTTGAGGACGACGCAGGATTGCGCATTTTATTCACCGACGTTCTGCGACACCGCGGCCGCGAGCATCGTCATCAGTGCGTGCAGCGTCTCACGGTCAACGCCGAAGGGTGCATCGAGCGCATTGTTCACGAGGATCTTTCGGGTGAAAAAGAGGCGCTGAACGCGTTCCTTGATGCATGCGCCATCGTGCGCGCCTGACTGCGTGAACGTGGCTCGTCAGCTGTTACCCTCGCGAAAAGCACCATGAGTCTTGCGCCGCCATACGCTCCCCTGACGCACCCAACGCCTCTTGCCAAAGACGCGACGTTCTCGTTCGACGCGGCCTTCGCAGCATCGCTACGATTTCGCGAGATCAATCCGCGTGAAGCGTTCACGCTT
>JAHFDZ010000023.1:28209-37402 GCA_023248745.1 Myxococcales bacterium
GGCGAAGCCCTCGTGTACGAAGCCATGCACGGCTCTACCGAGTCACCGGCGCGCATCACACTCGTGTGCGCAGTTCTTGGTCGTCAGCGCATGATCACGGTCGCGCAAAAGGCGACCGAACTGGGATGCGTGCGCGTCGTTCCTGTCTTGTCGGACCACAGCGTGCAGCGCGCCGATCTCGAAAAGGAGAAGCCGTGGGCGTGGCAAGGGCAGGCGATCAAAGCGAGCAGGCAGTGCCGTCGTGCGAGCGTGCCCGAAGTTGCGAAAGTGATTTCGTTGGCGGATGCGATCGAGGCTCCTTATTGGACAAGAGCCACACGCATCTTCTTTCTGGACGATCGAGTCACCGCACCTGTCGATCCTTTCGCGGGTCTCTCTTCAGAAGGTGACTACGTGCTTGCGGTGGGGCCTGAAGGTGGTTGGTCTGACCACGAGCGCGCGCAACTTGAAGGTGCGAGCGCAGCGGTGCTTCGCTTAGGCACACGTGTGCTTCGCGCAGAGACAGCGGTCTATAGCGGGCTCTCCATCCTGCAGCATCGACTTGGCGATTTGAGCGGGTGAGCGATGTGCGAATATGGGCAGCGTGAAGCTCCACTTGGTTGACGGTACGTACGAACTCTTTCGCGCACACTTTTCGAAGCGCCCCGATCATCGCGCGCCGGAGGGCTACGACGCGAAGGCGACGGTAGGCCTCGTGCACTCGATGCTCGCGCTGCTGTCGGACTCGCGAGAAGAGGTCACTCACATCGCGATCGCGTTCGACAATCCGATTCGATCGTTTCGCAACGATCTTTACGACGGCTACAAGACCGAAGAAGGTGTGCCAGAAGAGTTGTTGCGACAATTCGCACCGGTCGAAGAAGCGGCAGCGGCGATTGGCCTCACGGTGTGGGCTATGGATCAGTGGGAAGCCGACGATGCGCTCGCTACCGCGGCTGCGAGGTTTAGTCGTGACGTTGAGCAGGTGCGCATTCTCTCGCCCGACAAGGACCTAGGTCAGTGCATTGTCGGTCGGAAGGTCGTGCAGGTCGATCGGCGACAAGACAAGGAAGTTGACGAAGATGCATTGCGCGAGGCCAAAGGGATCGCGCCCGCGAGTATTCCCGATTGGCTCGCGCTTGTGGGCGATTCGGCGGATGGGATTCCAGGCATCAAAGGGTTTGGCGAGAAAGGCGCAAGTGCGCTGCTGGGCGTCTATGGCACTATCGAGTCGATTCCCGCGTCCGCCGAAGAATGGACCGTGAAGCCGCGCGGTGCTGCGACGCTTGCGGCGACGTTGCATGCAGAGCGAGATAACGCGCTGCTCTATCGCAAATTGGCGACGTTGGTGCGCGACGTGCCGCTCAAAGAGTCGCTCGATGAGTTGCGCTGGCGTGGGGTTCCGCGAAGTCGATTTTCGGCGTGGTGCAAAAAAATGGGCGCCGAGTCGCTGCTCACGCGGCCAAATGCGTGGAACGAACTTGGGTAGCTCTGCGCCCTACACCTCTTCGAGGTACTTAAATACCGTCCGCACGCTGACGAGCAGCGCTTCTGCGGCCGCGGTGCGGTTGCCGTCGAACTGCGCAACCGCTTCTTGCACGTAGCGCTTCAGGAAAGCGTCGCGTGCGACCACCAAGGGTTTGACGACCGGCTCGCTTTGCACCCGATCACCGGTGAGGCCAAGGTCTGCGGGCGCAATCACCTTGCTCTCGGCGAGGAGCACGGCTCTGCGCACCGACGCCTCGAGTTCACGCACGTTGCCTGGCCATGTTGCACACGCCATTGCGTGCAGTGCGGGTTCCGAGAACGAGAGCCCCGATTTTTTTTCGGTGCGCGACGCGGTGTCGAGAAACCGATGGGCAAGAAGCAATATATCACCACCGCGGTTACGCAGTGGCGGCAGGTCGAGTGTGACCCCGGCGAGGCGGAAGTAGAGGTCCTGTCTGAATCGACCCGTGCGCACACCTTCGTCGAAGTCTAAATTCGAAGCGGCGAGAATACGTACGTTCACCGAACTGCCGACCTCGGCCCCGACGGGAACGACGACACGTTCTTGCAGCACACGAAGGAGCGCAACTTGCTGAGGCAGCGGCATGTCGCCGACCTCATCTAGAAAGAGCGTCCCGCCATCGGCCGCCTTTATGTAACCTTGCCTGTTTCGATCTGCTTGTGTGAACGCTCCCTTGACGTGGCCGAAGAGTTCGCTCGCAAACAGCTCTTTTGCAATGGCGCCGCAATTGACGGCCACGAACGGTCGTGAGCTTCGTGGGCTTTGGCGGTGAAGTTCGCGCGCAAGCAGCTCTTTTCCGGTTCCAGTCTCCCCGCGTATCAAAACGCTAATGTCGGAAGCGGCCACTTTACGCACCGACTTGCGAAGCTCAAGCATGGACGCAGACGCGCCGATGAGGGACGATGTTTCGTCCTCGCTTTGACCGAGCTCACAGAGCTTTTCTTCGAGAACCTTCGCTCGCTTTTCGGCGCGTAGAAATGAAACGGCTTGAGTCGCATAAAGGCTCATCAGCTCGAGTGCTGCGTTGTCGAGCGCGTCTTCGTGCTTGGCCGCAAGGTAGAGCACTCCCCAGAGCCGCGATCCATCGGTGATAGGAAGCGCCGCAATCGCGCGAGCCGCCGTTCCTGCCAGACTGGGCGCCTTTGCGAGCGACTGCGCGTCGTGTGGATGAAGCACAACCGGCGCGAGTGTCGTGCGGCACCGCTCGATGAGTGTCCGGCTAAAGAGTGCTTCATCGTTCGCCAAGCCGACCGCACAGGAAAATAGACAATAAGGTTGACCATCGTGTTCAAAGCCCACGAGTGTCCCTCGTTGCGCTGACGTGAGGGCAAGCGCATCGTCGAGCAAACGCTTCGAAAGCGCTTCGGCTGAGTCGCCACTAAGAATCGCGAGCATGAACGCGCGAAGCCGCGTCAATGGATCCGTGAGCGCTTGCGGTGCGCGCGATTCCTCTGTCTGGAAGGCGAGGGCGTTCTTTCCGATGACGATGAGATCGTGAGGAAGCAGCGCATGAACACGCGTGCGTAGACCGTTGACCAAGAGAGGATTCTCTTGTCGCACCAAAACGTAACTTCCATCGCTCCATTTTATCGTTGCGTGATGCGCTGCAACGTCTGCGTCGACGAGCACGACGTCGCACGTCGTTGCCGAGCCGATCGTGATGGCACTTCCGCACTTTCGCTCGGTTCTGAGCGCGCCTTGAGCGGGCATCACAATCAGCGAAAAAGGTATTGGTGTGGCGATGGTCACGGCGACTTCCGGTATAGTACGTGCACATGCATTGGCACGCGTTCAAGGTCGCTTTTCTTACAGTGGGGGCGATGTCGATGGGTGCCCGCCATACGCAGGCGGCCGAACCCGGACCTTCCTCCGAAGTGCTCTTTCGCGAAGGAAGAGCCGCCGTAGCGGCCGCGGACTATGTAACAGCGCGTGACAAATTCGCCGCGAGCTATCGACTCGAGCAGACAGCGGGCGCCGCACTCAACCTGGCGCTCGCCGAAGAAAAGCTTGGCCGGTTTCTCAGCGCGCTAGAGCACGTGCGAGCGGCAACGACCCTGCTGCCCGAGAACGATGAACGAAGAACGCTGACGCAAGAGCTGACGACGCGCGTCGAGCGCAAGCTGGGGCGCCTGCGATTTGTCGCCGCAGAGCCCATTGGCGCGAGTGCAGAAGTTGCACGCGATGGAGTGGTGGTGAGCCGCAGCGATTGGAACAAAGTCATTTTTGTAGAGCCAGGCCACCACGTGATCGTGATTCGCGCGCCCGCTCATTCCGAGCGCAAGTTCGAACTCGACATTGGCGAGGGTGCCACATTGGTCGTGCCGATTGTGCTGGGAGTGCCAATAGCGCCGCCGAGTTCAATACCTTCGGACCCGAGGCGTCCATCACCTGATCACGATCGTTCACAAGAACGCGCAATGATGACGACGTGGGGTTGGATCGCGGCAGCCGGCGCGGTTGCCTCGACCGGCGTCTCGTTTGGGGTCGGCGCTCTCGCACTTGATCGCAAGGCAACGGTCGATCGTGAGTGCCAAGCCACGTGTTCAGACGAGGGTGCGCGCGCATCAAGCCAGGGTCGAACGTTCGCGACGGTTGCAACCGTGGCGGGTATCAGTGCGCTCGTGCTTGCGGGAGCGAGTGTTACTTTGTTCCTAGCCCGTCCACACAAGCAAAGCGCGTTGGCGGTGGGGCTTGGTCGCGTTGATTTTGCGCTGACGTTTTGATCGAGAGATCGAAACGGCCGCTGACCGTCAACGAAGCTTATCGAGCGGGTCGGGCTTCGTCGTTTGCGGTGATGTACTCTTTGCAGGCGAGGCGCTCGCTCTTTGTGCCATCGGTAAAGCTGGCGGATCAGGACGCCTTGATGGCGGCGACGCTTGGTCGGTGACTTGATTCGTCTCGACAGAAGGTGACGCCGGGAACGGTGTAGTCATCGAAATTGACGAAATCGTGGGAGCCAGCTCCGGTAGAGGATTTGCGATTGTGCTCGGGCGCACGACATAGCCGAGCGCAAACGATGACGTTGCGGTGACGAGCAATGCTGGCGCAAGCCACCGCCTACGCTTCAGCGTTGATGTGCGGGGTTCATTTGGCTCGGACGTTGCCAGCGCCAAGAGCGCGCGCCGCATATCCTCGGCGGTTTGAAAGCGGTCGCGCTGGCCGAACGCGAGTGCCCGATCAAAGAACGCGAGGACTGCCGCGCTAAGGCCCGTGTTGCGATCGGCAAGATTGTTGACGGGTATGACGGCCGCGACCGCAAGCCTTGAGAGCTTGGTCTCACCTTCGTGCACGTCCTGGCCGGTTGCAAGTTTCCACAAAGTTGCGGCTGCGGACCAAAGATCCGATCGCTCGTCAACGAGGTCCCACCGTCCGCCTGCTTGTTCTGGCGACATGAAGCCGACGGTTCCGAGGACGGTGTCTACACTGGTGAGCGCGTCTTCCACGGTGTCGTCCTCGAACGCGCGCGACAAACCGAAATCGAGCAAGCGCAAGCGCTTCGTTTCGTCGACGACAATGTTTGCCGGCTTGACGTCGCGATGTACGACGCGTGCCTCGTGCGCAGATGCAAGCGCGTTGAGTAATTGGTCACCTAGATTGACGACTTCACCCCATGGTAGCGTTCCGCCCCGCGTTAGCCTGACGTCTTCGAGGGATGGCCCTGCCGCCCACTCGAGGACGAGGAACGGACAGCCGTAGTCGTCGACGCCATTGTCAAGAACCCTGACTATTGACGCATGAGGAACGCGATTGGCGAGACTCGCTTCGCGCGCAAACCGCTCGACGATGCGCGCGTCGTGAAGGTAGCGAGGGTGCAGGCGCTTGATCGCGACCCGAAGGCCGTTCCGATGCCTTGCTTCGTAGACGGTCGCTAGCCCGCCGCTCGCGACTGTGGAAATAAGCTCCCACTTGCCATCGAGACGGGTGCCCACTTCGAGCGTCGAAGGCGCACTTTTGACAACGACAGCAGTCACGGTGGCGATGTAGCAGGACCTTGGCACGAACGCACGTGCGTGCCCTGTGATTGGACCCGCCTGCTGAACACGAAGGCGCTCTCCTTTGTCACCAGCGATGGCACGTTCGCGATGCGAACACGGGACTCAAGAACATGTTGCACCGCACTTTTACGTGATCGAGAGCATCGTTTACGGCGACTTTGTGCTGCGCATAGACGGCTTCTGGCCCACCGGCTTCGACGATGAAGAGGCGGTTTTGCGCGACGAAAAGACGCACCTGGTAGACGAACGGCTTGCCTCCCTCGTCGTGCCCGAACAAGACTTCGTGGCCGGGCGTGCCGTCAAGTGACTTGACGTCGCGTTCAGAGACCACCGCGTAGCCGTTGAGTTGCCGCATGCGCAACGTTACGGCGCGCGTCCAAAAAGGCAGATCGCCTTTGCTGTTGATGTCGATAGCGCGCACGCCGATGGCAACGCCCTCTGGAGCGATCGCGCGGTAGTCGTAGTTTGCCTGATCGTCGAGCTCGACGAAGCCGGTCGGCGTGGTCGCCCGAAAAGGAACGCCGCACGCAGCGGTTGCCATCGTGGTGACGGCGCAAGCCAAAGTAGCGAGCCGCTTCATGGGTCCACCGAAAGGAGCGGCGTGAGGCCCATCTGTTGTAGCCAGGGGAAGGGAAGTAACGAGCGATCGGGGACCGTTGCGTTGTCTCGGGCTGCAAATGAAACAACGATGGTTGCGAAAGAAATTTTGTTCTTGAGCAGCTTCATCTTGCCCTCAAGCTGCTCGATGATTTCTGTAACCTTCGCGAGCTCTTTTGAAATTTCGACAGCGTCCTTTACCGACGCATGCGCGAGCAGCGACTCGAAGCGATCGCGAAGCGCGTGGGCGTTCTTGAGGCGTGCCTCGGTGTCGACGTACTCATCGGTAACGTCAACCGCTTGAACGTCGCGATGCAAAACATCGCCGAGCTTTTCGATTGCGGTGAGCGTCTCGAAGAACTTTTCGCGTGGTACACGGATCGTGATCGCATTGTCAGCGCGCTTCGACAGGTAGCCGCCTGCAGTGCGCGCAAGTTGCTCCACTGTGTTCATTTTTTCGACCACTTGAAACACGGCCAAGTTGATGCCCGCCGTGTAGACGAGGAGCGCAACGTCGTGTGCATCCGTGCCGGTGTCTTTTTCCGCGGGCGCGTTGGCAGCGACGACGGTTCTTCCCGCACCGCCGCGATACTGGCGTGCCTTCATGCGATACGTTTGCGCTGTAACCTTGCCTGCTTTTTTTCCGAACGCGCTCACGTTCGATTGGATCGACCCGGCCGATGCCGCCGCTAGAAGGGTGTCAGCCGCGAAGCGGAAGCCGCTATCTTCGCGGACAACCCGAATGTCTGAGGCGTTCGCGCGCGACTCGGGGCTTTCAGGTTCTGCCTGTGGATACGCAGTGCTTGCCTGCGGATACGCACCACCGCCACAACCTGTCGCGAACGCGAGCAACGCTACCGCCACATTGCGGGCTGAAAAGGAAAGTGAAATCACAATGGTTTTAGACGAAGTCGACGTATTTTCCTTGTGCGGGAGACGATGCAGAGACACAGCACGTTCACGCCGCATCCCTTTGTGCTCTATTTGCGCTTCGGAAAGTGACTCCCGATGCTTGATCACGTTTCGCTTGGCGTCATCGATCTATTGCGCGCCTCAACCTTCTACGACGCGGCGCTTGGCGCGCTTGGTTATGTTCGCGTTTGGACGCACGAAAAATCGATCGGGTATGGCTTGCCAGGAGGAGAGGACAAGCTCGCGATCAAAGAACGTCAAGGTGCTTACCCAGCTGGCAAAGGCTCTCACCTTGCGCTTGCGGCACCGTCGCAAGCTGCCGTCGATGCGTTTCATCTTGCGGCGCTCCTCCATGGCGGCACCGACGACGGTGCGCCGGGTTTGCGTGCGGCCTATGGCGCGGGATACTACGCAGCGTTTGTGCGCGATCCCGATGGCGCTTCTGTTGAAGCGGTTTTTCATGGCAACGCACTGACGCGCGACGTGCTTCCATCACAGATCGCTGAGCCATGACATTCGCTTCGCTTCGTCCACTTCCTGCGGCGCATGCGCTCACCGCGCTTCGCAACGGCAACGATCGCTTTCGCACGCATGCGTCGAGCATAGGCGGGCCAACCTCTTCTGAACGTCGCGAAGCCCTCGCCGAGGGCCAATCGCCCAACGCGATCGTCTTGTCGTGTTCGGACTCGCGCGTGCCATCCGAGATCGTTTTCGATTGCGGCCTCGGCGATCTCTTTGTTGTTCGCGTCGCCGGAAACGTCTGTGCACCGTCGCTCGTTGGCAGCATCGAGTTTGCGGCCTCGACGTTTGGAACTGAGCTTGTGGTGGTGATGGGTCACACGAATTGCGGTGCCATTGGCGCGACGCTCGACGCACTAACAAAGAGTGGGCGCGGGGAGCTCTCGGAGAATATTCGCGACATCGTCGAGCGGATTAGCCCCGCTGTGAGGCCGTTGCTTGCGCGAGGGCTTGATCCCGTCGAACTGATGCATGCGGCAACGCGCGCAAACGTGCTGCACACGGCATCGCATCTTCGGCAGGGGAGTCGTGTTCTCGAGCGACTCATTGGCCAAGGAAAGCTGATGGTCGTGGGCGCGGAGTATTCGTTGACGACCGGGGCGGTTGATTTCTTTGACATGCCGGTTTGAGCGCTCTGTTGAAGCGCGCTCGAAGGTGACGCGTAGCGACAACCGCAGCGCCGTTTTCAAAACCGCCAATTTAGCCCGTCGGCAACGCGACGATGAGCCGCAACGACCCTTCAAAGAATGGGCGCCGGCGCAACTCTCCGTAGCGCTCGTCCCACTTGCCAGTTCGAAGATCATCGTCAAGCTGTTTGATGAAACGATTTTGTACTTCGTCTGTGACGAATCCCCATGCGGATTGCGATCGCCTCACAACGGGATCGAGAAGTTGCTCTGGCCTTGCGTAGTACGCCTCGCCGAAGCCATCGACGCAGTCGACCGGAATGGCAATCTCTTTCACGCTCGATGTTCCACCCACCGCCGCGCAAATCGATTCGATCGAAGGAAACCGTCGCCGCTCAACCGCAATGACTTCGGGCGCGTAGTGCGTCAGCCAAAACCGATCGAGCGCAGCGCCATCGAAAGTAAGAAGCACGATCGGTCCTCGCGTGACGCGCCGCATTTCGGCGAGTCCTTTGCGGAAGTCGGCCCATTGATGCAGCGTGATCGTCGCCATTGAAGCGTCGACCGATTGGTCGTCGAGTGGGAGTGCTTCGGCGATTCCACAAATTGCGGGTGCGCGATGGGAAGGACGCTGCGCGCGCATCGCAGCGGAAGGTTCAATCGCAATGACGTGCTTGTCGGTTGGCTCGTATGACCCTGCGCCGGCACCGACGTTGAGCACCCTTCGTGCAGCTCCAAGCGCCGCATGCACGTGCGCTTCGATTCTTGAATCGGTGCGACGCTGCAGGGCATAGCCGCTTCCGTGAGTGTCGTAATCAAAGTCTCCTGCGCGCGGTGTGCTCACTTTTCTTTTTGACCTTTCCTGTTTGCGAAGCGCGTCGGGTTTTCCATCGTGCGCTCCTTGCGGCTTCTGTGGCATGTCGCTCCACCAGTGGCTCCACGGCATATCGGCTTCGCGATGGGGATGGAGCGGGTAGAAAATACGGTTGTCAGCTTTGCTGGCTTCGCCGCCGACGAGCAATGTTGCGTCTTCGTGCCCGTTGTTGATGAACGTT
>JAHFDZ010000440.1 GCA_023248745.1 Myxococcales bacterium
GGCGATGATGGCCTCTGCGCGCGCAACCTCGGCTTCTTTGCGTTCTCGTATCGCAGCCTTCGTGGTTACAAAGGACGTGTAGTTGCCTGGATATGCCGTGATGGTCTCGTAGTCGACGTCGAGAATTTGCGTCGCAACGTTGTCGAGAAATCTTTGATCGTGCGAGATGATGAGCGCGCAGCCTTGATACGCGGCGAGGAACCTTTCGAGCCACCTTATCGAGAGAATATCGAGGTGGTTCGTAGGCTCATCGAGCAGAAGGATATCGGGCCCACCGAGAAGGACTTGCGCGAGAAGAACGCGGAGTTTGAATCCGCCTGAGAGCGTTGAGAGTGGCTTCTTGTGCAACGGAACCGGAATGCCAAGACCTTCGAGAATGCCACTCGCGCGCGCTTCGAGTGTGTACCCGTCGTGGACGCCGATGCGATCTTCGAGGTCGGCGAGTCGCGCGGGATCGGGCTCGCCGCTTTCGGTCTCGACGCGGATCTCGGCAAGCGCGCCAGTCACGACTTCGTCGCCAGCCATCGCAATGTCGATGATGAGCTCTTCGTCGCGAAGGAAACGGTCTTGGCGCAAGACACCCATGCGCGCGTCTTTTGGGAAAACGACGGTTCCTTCGGAAGCAACTTCGTCACCGGCAAGAATCTTGACGAACGTGGTTTTGCCGGAGCCGTTGGCACCGACGAGGCCATAGCGGCAACCTGACACGAGCTTGAGCGTGACACCTTCGAAGAGGGCGCGGGCGCCGTAGGATTTGCCGAGGTTGGTGAGCGCGATCATGGGGGGAGCCGGGGGGTGTACCCGTAACGGCATCTGCGATCTACTTCGGCAGTTCGACCCTCGCGCGGATCAATGCGCCGACTCGCTTCCCGGCAGCGGCGCAGACATGATCCCCCTCGGGCTTCCCCGATTTGGAAAAATGATGCCGCAACGAAAGAGCCATTTTATTGCGAGTCAGGTTTAACGACGCACCCGTAAATTTGGTGTTGGCTTCACCACGCCCCGTCGATAGTCCCGCCCGTCCACTCGTCCCGTCACCTTCGTCAATCTTATTTATCAAAGCAAGCGCGCGCACAGTTTGGTTCGCAAGGGGCGTGCCACGCTCCCACCCCGGGAAACCCTATGCCTCACACCCGCCATCACTGTCCGCGCGAACAAGCAACCGTCACCGGACAAGCAGCGTCTCGGGGGATTGGCAATCCCGAGTTATGTGAGTCGGCCCACAACCACGGGCTGCATGGCGCTCGCAGCAACGACGCGCTTTTCCGCACCGTGGTCCCGATACACGGCCTTCTTCTGAGAGGCGATTTCTCCATAGATGCGGACGCGATCCCCTTGACGGATACTCAGCACAGAAACGCGATCACCGCCAAAGAATGTCGGCAACGAGATTCCTCGCGCCTCAGCAAACGCGCGCAAGTCGTCAGACGTGACGACTTCGACAGACGCGTCACTTCCACCGTGAATCACGGCGTTGTCAATCGAAACGTCGACACGCTCGCCCGAGCCGTCGACTTCGATCTCGAAATCGGCACCGTCACCGTCATCAAATGGGTACGGACCAATCGTGCCACTTATGCCAAACAGAACGCATGACCTCCCATCGACAGGTGAGACGGAGCTGTCCTCCGAAGTGACTCGCCCGACGATAGAGTCGGCACCCGGGTCCTCAGGTGGGCAATGAATGCCGACAGCCTTCGGAAGGTGCACCACCTTAGAGGCCGCGAAACTCGTCACTGCCCAAAATGCGAAAAACGCGAGCCCCACCAGCCCGATCGCGATGACTTCAAGCCCAGTAGTGGAAAGACCCTCATGATAGGTGCGGAACGTCACCTTATCGATCCAGGTGTCGCGAAAGGAGTTCAAGCCACCGTGCAACGCGAACCCGATGGGTAGCGTCACGAAAGCCGCTGCAACGATTCCGTACCCGCGCGACGTCGGCTTCCACGGAGCGAGCGCTTCAAGAAGCGCAAACCCCTTCGTCCGAGGCTTGATCAGCGCGTTTCGCGCCCGACTAAATGCAACGAATGAAACCTCGTCGCCCAAGTCGAACGTGCGCTTGCCCCCGCAGCTTGGGCGCCGCTCCTGAAGTGGAAACCGAATCCCGCACGCTGCGCAAGCATGCGTCGCTCGAATGCGCATTCGCTAGCGCCGACCTCTAGTTCCAAACCCGAGGTCCCGCCGATTGCAGCGTCGCCTCGTCGCCCTCAATTGCCGCCGACCCACCGTCGGCAAGCGCACGATTCTCTTCCGCCTTGCGCGCATACTCCTCACGCATCTTGCCAGGATTTTCACGCTCCGCTGCGCGATCCCACTGGTGCGCTGCATCGCGATAGGCGCGTGCTCGCGCGATGTCGTCGGCGGCGTCAGCTGCCTTTTGCTCTGCGGCCTGCGCTTTTGGAACGTACGGATTGCGACCGAACCCCATGACAACCTCCGCATCTGTAGCTAGCGCAACTTCGCGCGCGCCGGCTAAGCATTCGCCCTCACGCGCTTTTCGAACGCGTCCTTGTCGCTTGCCTTTTCGAGTCCCACCTCAAAACTGATCAGCCGCTGCAACACAAGGCGCTCAAGTGCCATGTCCATCGTTTGCATGCCAACGCCTTGGCTCGCCTGCATCAAGCTGGGAATCTGAAACGTCTTGTTGTCTCGAATCATGGCCGCGAGCCCGCTTGTCGCAACCAGAACCTCCTGCGCCGCAACCCTTCCCTGCCCGTCTGCTCGCTTCATCAGTTGCTGAGCGACGACGCCAACCAAACTCTCCGCGAGCATGCCTCTCACTTGTGGCTGCTCTTCCGCACCAAACGCATTGACTACGCGGTCGATCGTCGCGGGGGCACTGTTCGTGTGAACGGTCGCAAACACCAGGACGCCAAAGCTCGCGAGTTGCAGCGAGAGCTTCATGGTCTCGTTGTCGCGCAGCTCGCCGATCAAAATCACGTCAGGGTCCTCTCGGCCCGCACTTCGAATTG
>JAHFDZ010000024.1:0-13603 GCA_023248745.1 Myxococcales bacterium
GGCCAGATGACGCGACAGGTGGGTCTTCGCCTCGTGAATGTTGAGCCGCTTCGCCATTGGTTTAAGAGTGAACTAACCTGTGAACTAAGTCAAACGAGGTTATGGCTCCGACCCCAAGTCTGGCGGACTCCTTTGCTTGTCGTTGTCGCCCTTCAATTTTGACGCCAACGAAGCAAATGCAAACACACTCGACAGAATCCACGCCGGCACCAGGGGAAGAACGGACAAGTTTGCCGCGATCGCGACGGCCGTGCCGATCACGGTGCCGATCAAGGCACCCAGCCCCGCGGATCCGCGCAGACGCTGGTTCCGAATGGCGCGCCGTTCGGCCGCCAAGGTTTGGTAGAGCGCGAGAACTTCTTGCTTTGCCTCATCGCGTTCTCGTTCGAGACGAGCTTGTTGCTCGATTGCAACGTGACGCAGCGAGAGGTTCGCGCTCGACGGTTCCATTAGAGCGTCAGGTAAGTTTGCGCCTTGAGTCCGCGCTCATACTCTGCGAGCAATCGCATGCCTTCGGTCGGCTTCATGCGGTCTTGTTTGATGGCAGCGTCGATCTGCGCCTTCATCTTGGCGGCGAGATCGCTCGGTTCGTACTGCGTCATGTGCAGCACTTCGGCGATCGTGTTTCCTTCGATCGTTTCTTCGAGGTAGTAGCCGCACTCTTCGTCTTCATCGAGGAACACGTGCACTTCGTTCACGCGGCCGAAAAGGTTGTGAATGTCGCCCATGATGTCTTGGTACGCGCCGGTAAGGAAGATGCCGAGGTAGTACGGACCGCTGTCGATGCGATGGAGCGGCACGGTGTCGCGTTCGCTCGTACGGTCAATGTACTTACTCACTTTGCCATCGGAGTCGCAGGTGATGTCGACGAGGCGACTCTCGATCGCGGGCCTCTCGTTCAGGCGGTGAATCGGCACGATGGGAAAGAGCGCGCCGAACGCCCAGTGATCGAGCAACGATTGAAAGACTGAGAAGTTACAAATGTGTTGGCCGGCGAGTTGCGTTTCGATGTCGTTCAGCTCGTCGGGGACATCCTCCGGGTCAAGTGTGCTGACGATCTGGCGGATGCGATCGGTTGCGCCCCAATAGATGGTTTCGACCGTCGCCTTGACGTCGAGTTCGAGATAGCCGAGCTCAAAGAGCTTCTGCGCCTCTTCCTTGGTTTGTAACAAGTCGTGCCAACATTCAGCGAGCGTCTTTTCGGACAGCGATGCGGTTGTCTCGAGAGCCGCTTTGACGAGCTTGTGATCGGGCATCGATTCAGGCAGCACGTTGGTGCGCTCGACATTGCCGAACGCTTCGACGATGAGAACTGCGTGCGGTGCAACAACCGCGCGACCTGATTCGGACACGATGTGTGGATGCGGCACGCGCTCTTCGTCGCAGATGTCGGCGATGTTCCACACGATGTCGCGCGCGTACTCTTCGACGGTGTAGTTCATCGATGCGTGGAAGTTTGAACGCGATCCGTCGTAGTCGATACCGAGGCCGCCACCGACGTCGAGGTATTCGATGGGGTGGCCCATGCGACGAAGCTTTGCGTAGTAGCGAGCGGCTTCGCGTACTGCACGCTTGATGATGAGAATATCGGGGACTTGCGACCCAATATGGAAGTGCACGAGTTTGAACGCGCCCGGCATGCCCGCATCGCGCAGGATGCGTCCCGCTTCGAGAATCTCGGCGGTTGACAGTCCGAACTTTGCGTTCTCGCCGCCGGACTCTGCCCACTTGCCGGCGCCCTTGGTAACCAGGCGGACGCGCACGCCGATCTCGGGCTCGACGCCGAGTTCTTTCGAGATGCGAACGATGGCAAGAACTTCTGAGAGTTTCTCGGCAATGAGGATGACGTGCTTGCCGAGTTTCTTTCCGATTAATGCGGTGCGAATGAACGCATCGTCTTTGTAGCCGTTGCAGACAAGCAGTGATTCGTTGTCGGAGTGAAACGCCAGCCCGGCGAACACCTCGGGCTTGCTGCCGACTTCGAGGCCGTAGTGAAACGGACGACCGGCATCGAGAATCTCTTGAACGACCTCGCGAAGTTGATTCACCTTGATGGGGAACACGCCGCGGTAGTTGCCTCGGTATTTGTTCTCGGCGATGGCGCGGTTGAACGCTTCGTTGAGGGTGCGAACGCGATGGTGGAGCATGTCCTGGAAGCGCACGACCATGGGAGCCGAGAGTCCTTCGTCGCGCATGGCTTGCTCGACGACGTCGAGGATCGCGACCTTTTTCCCACGGCCCTGAAGGGGTGCGCACAGCATTTTGCCGTCATCGGAGACATCGAAGTAGTCGGCGCCCCAGCGGTCGATCAGATAGAGCTCCTTTGCGTCTTCGACGGTCCAAGGCCTGGGTGCGATGTTTGATTCAGGACCGTTGCCAGCGGGGGTAGGCTCTTCGATTGCGGCGGCGATGCCGAGTGCGCTGTCAGGGTTCAAGGGGCGGACTCCTCGGAAAGACATTAACGACACGCCCTTTTGTAGGAATCGCGTCGCATTGCAAGCGGCTGATGCACGATTTGGGGCGATTGTAGCTTCGCCCGCTGATGCAAGTTCGTGAGTGACATTCGTGCAAAAAAACGCATCGCATGCAGCGGTGGGTTTTCGCGCGGCCTTTGAAGGGGTACACGTGGGCATGCTCGAAGACCGTCTCACCGAGTGTTTGACCTTCGACGACGTCCTTTTGGTGCCCGCTTACAGCGACACGCTTCCTCGAGACGTCGACACCAAAACCCAGCTCAGCCGCAACATCGCGCTCAATATCCCGGTGGTGAGCGCCGCGATGGACTCGGTGACGGAGGCCAAGACGGCCATCACGATGGCGCGAGAGGGCGGCATTGGCATCATTCACAAGAACCTGCCTATCGAAGAGCAGGCGCGGGAGGTCGAACGCGTCAAGCGCGCTGAGACCGGAATTGTACCAAACCCTGTTACAGTTAGGCCGTCGGCGAGCCTTCGTGAGGCGCTTGAAGTGATGCGCGAGCACGATATCAGCGGCGTGCCGGTAACCGAGGGAAAGCGTGCTGTCGGCATTCTCACCGCGCGCGATATTCGCTTCGAAGAAAATCTCGACCAACCGGTCTCGGCGTTGATGACGACGAAACTTGTGACCGTCTCACCCGGCGTTGCACTCGACGAGGCGAAGCGCCTTCTTCACAAGCATCGCATCGAGAAGTTGCTCGTCATTGAGCACGATGTGCTTGTCGGGCTCATTACCATCAAAGACATCTTGCAAGCCGACCGCTATCCCATGGCCGCGAAGGATTCACATCGAAGGCTCTTGGTCGGCGCCGCCATCGGTCCCAGTGCCGATCGCGGTGAACGTGCCGCGGCGCTCGTTCGTGCAGGCGTTGACGTGCTTGTTGTTGATACGGCACACGGTCACTCGGCGGGCGTCGTCGATGCCGTCATCGACACCAAACGCGAGCATCCTCACATTGACGTGATCGCAGGCAACATCGCAACCGCCGACGCGACCGAAGCATTGGTACGCGCCGGCGCTGACGGCATCAAGGTGGGCATTGGTCCGGGGAGCATTTGTACGACACGTGTCGTCGCCGGCGTCGGTGTTCCGCAGATCAGCGCCATTCGCGATTGCGTCGCGGCCGCGAAAAAGCATGGTGTTCCCATCATCGCGGACGGTGGCATCAAGCACTCGGGCGACATCACGAAAGCCATCGCCGCGGGCGCGCACACGGTCATGATCGGATCACTCTTTGCGGGTACCGACGAAGCGCCAGGCGACATGATTCTGTACCAAGGTCGCAGCTACAAAGTGTATCGCGGCATGGGCTCTCTTGGCGCAATGAAGCGCGGCAGCCGCGATCGCTACGCGCAGGGCGGTACGGCTGACGAGAAGCTTGTGCCAGAGGGAATCGAAGGCCGCGTGCCGCACCGTGGCTCGCTCGCATCGATCCTTCATCAAATGATGGGCGGCCTTCGTAGTGGCATGGGATACACCGGGTCGCACACGATCGAAGAGCTGCGAGAGAAAGCACGCTTCGTGCGCATCACGTCACAGGGCCTTCGCGAGAGTCACGTTCACGACGTGATCATTACGCAAGAGGCACCGAATTATTTTACGTCGTGACCAGCGGTGCACTTCGGGAGTGCTGGACTTTAGCAAGCAGAGAACCGCGTTCGGTGGGTGAACGTGACGAGGGCGGTTCACTTTGGGAGTGCCGGACTTTAAGCAGCAGAGAACCGCGTTTGGCGGGTGAACGTGAGGTGGGCGGTGCACTTCGGGAGTGCCGGACTCCAAGGGGTAGAGAACCTTATCGGGCTTGGGGAGTATTGTAACTATATGCGATCGATTAAGGCGCATTGGCTAGGGCGTGTGCGGTATCACGCGGCGCACGATCTGCAGGAGCGCCTGGTTGAAGCGCGTCAACGAGGCGACGTGGGCGACACGTTGCTTCTGCTCGAGCATGAGCCCGTCATTACCCTAGGTCGAGGCGCTGACGGTTCGAACATCGTTGCGCCATTTGCGATGCGCACGCAGCTTGGAATCGACGTGTTCGAAACCGGGCGTGGCGGGGACGTAACGTATCACGCGCCTGGACAACTTGTGGCGTATCCAATTCTTGATCTGGCCCCTGATCGTTGTGACGTGCGCCGCTACGTGAACGATTTGTCACAAGTGATGATTCATTTGTCGCAGGGCTTCGGCGTTTCGTCGGGCACTATTCCTGGCGACAAGCAGAAGATTGGCGTTTGGGTTGACCTCGAAGACAAAAAGTCGTGGCGCGCGCCGCATGAAGGAGAGTGGCGGCAGATCGCAAAGCTCGGCGCCATTGGCGTTCGATTGTCAAGATGGGTGACGATGCACGGTTTTGCCCTCAACGTGTCGACTGACCTTCGTGGCTTTCAGACGATCGTGCCGTGTGGCATTCGAGATGCGGGCGTAACGTCGCTACAAGCGCTTGGTGCCTGTGTGCCAACGGTCAAGGAAGTTGCCGAACGTTCACTCGGCGCGTTTGATGTGGCATTTGATGCGAAGACAGAGTGGGCAGTCACAAACGAGACTGACGCGCTTTGGCATCTTCCCGCGGCAGAAAGTCAAGTTGCGCGAGCGATAGCAAGGAGTGAGTGAGCATGCATCCGCACGAACCACCCATTGCGCTCATTGTCGGCACTAGCGCAATCATCACCTTCATCTTCTTCGCGTTGGTCAGCGCGCTTATCATCTACTTCGTCAACAAACGACTTGCCTCTCTTGAGCGAGAGGCGCGAGTGCACATTGCACACTCCGCGTACCGCGGTACTGGTGCAAGGATGCCAATGGCGGATCCAGGGGACGTAACTTCGCTCGCACCCCTTTGGTACGTGCTGAGTTTCGTGTTCTGGCCGGCGTCGCTCTGTTGTGCGATCTTCTTTATGCAAAAGGCCGAGACCGCGCGCATGGGAAGAAATTGCGCCGTCTTGGGCCTCGTGCATTTCATGTTGATCGGTTTAATGACCTGCCTTGGGATGTTTGTGGCTTCGCTTTACCTTTCTGGGCACTGATAGCGCTGGAGGCGGCGACAACGAGCGCCATCGATTGTTGCGAGGTTGTCCTTGAGATCAGTACTCGAAGCCCATGCCGACGATTGCTCCGGTCGGACTGACCTTGACTTCGGGCTTGAATGCCGCGGCAATTTTTGGCCAAAAGATCCAGAGCAAGCCGCTTGCGACGCCAACGCCTAGCCCGACTCCGCCGGCGATATTGATCGTCTTCATCGTCGACAGGTCCGACTGCCCATCGCGCGTGCACGCGCTCTTGAGAGCATCGCATTGCCCTGTCGAGCCGCTCGAAATCGCGTCTGCCCGTATGAACGAATACGTCGTTAGGCCGGCGCCACCCGCAAGAAGCGCGATCGAGCTCAGGCCAAGGCCCCAGCCGAGACCGCCAGTCGTTCCATAGCGCGGCGCCCCTAAAGAAGGAGCTGGAGGCTTCGACACTGGCGTCGCACTCACCAATGCAGGCACGTCAGGCAGGCATCGGAAGTCCTCCATGTGCTGCCCTATCGGGCAGATCATCATCACCTTTTTTGAGGCGGTGACACACTCGCTTCCGCTCCATCGGTAGCCATCGCTACACGTAACCGATTGCTCGTTCAGTGGTGTGAGTTCGATTTGCAAGAGTGCACCGCACCCGTCAGGTGGCGCGCGATCATGGCGGTTCGACGTTGCACACGCTTCCATTTGGCCATCGCGCGCAAGGAGCTCTCGATGCGCATCACTCACGGCGCGACCGCCAATGTTACCCACTTGAGCCCCAGCCCCAACCTCTGCTTCAGCGCCCGCTTCGAACTTGAACGCACCCACAGAAAAGTCCGTGATGATGTGCGAAGCTTTTTCGCATTCTCCGTCGAGCTGATCGCGCAGGACCTTGCGGATTCCGGATTCATATCGACCGACGATCTTCATATCGATAGTTAGCTGCCCAGCCGCATGAAGTTTGCTTTGGAGCGCGACGGCGCCGACCGGCAAGTTGGCGAACAGTTCGTCTTCGCTCCGAATCGTCACTCGCGCTTCCTTCCGTTCAAATGGCTCGTACCGGTAGTCGAACTCGGTTGCCGATTTTGATCCCTTTGCCGCCTGTGTCTTTACCCCGCAGCCTGGAAGTACCTGGATCTCACAGCCCTCATAGCGCACCACTACAAGTCCTCGCCGTCGCAGCGCTTCGAGCTTTCCTCGTGATGTTTCAGGCCACTCGACAATCAGCGGTTCGGAACGATTCGCGAGCACGCGGCAGGTCGCATTGCGATCTTGTGGAACAGCTGGCGTCGTCGCGAGATTGCTCGCGAGGTTGTTTCCCGCACATCCTAATGGCGTCGTCGCGAGCAGAAGCACGACCACCATCGACGAACACAGACTAGATTTTTCAGCGCGCTTCAAACTCAACTTCATCGGATCCGTTCACCAGCAAGGATTGATTTACGATGCGACAACGCGTCGCACCGTTCGAGCGAAGTCAAGCCAGCGCACGATCCGGTTACTTCGAAGGCGGACCCCGTCGGGATACGCCGCAGCAACCTCCGTTAGTCTCCCGCCTGATGCGGGATTCGGAGTGTGCTGAATTCATCTTTCTTTGTGAGTGCACCCTGTGTGCCAGGACGACACCCACCGAATCGTAGGCTATTTGCTGCGATTTGCGAGATTGTGCGGAGTTGGGTGGTCTGCTCAATGACCACTTCTTCCTTGCTTCGCGCGTTGTCATCTCCGCGAAACATCGCGAATTCGGCGGTGGGCGCCACGTGCTTCGCGCTCACTCGGGGTTTGCGTCACTTGGGGCAATGCAACCTTCGAATGACGGGGGTCTCAACGACCATCCGGTCAAAGTTACGTCCACGCGACTGAAGGCTTGCGGAAGGCGAGCAAAATGACGCCAGCGGCGAGTAAATACAGCGACTGGCGCTCGATCTAAAGACTGGGAAGCACGCGAGGGCTAGACGGCGCTGCAGGAGGCTCTGGCGGATTCACCGGGGCTTGAGGCGACGGGATTTCGGTAGGTACGGATGGCACAGCAACCGGCCGCGCCTGCCCCATCGGCTTTGACACTCCCGCGTCTAAGGACGTGCGCGTGAGCGTAGGCGCGGCCGAAACCGTTGCATTTGGAACCGATGATGGCGCGGCCGAAATGAGCTGAGCCGTGGGCAAGATGGGTTGCGCACTGGTTGCGTTCAATACGGGTTGCGCACTTTTGCTCGCGCGCAGGCTGAACGCTGCAATCCCTGCTCCCAAGAAGAGTAGGCCGAGGACAAGTATCACTTTCGAGCTGGCTGCAAGGCGCTCTTTTGCGACTTTGGCTGCGAGAGGGACGGCCGTGCGAGCGCTTATGGCTCCAATCGATCTTCGTTCGATGTGTCGCCCCTTCGGCACGCGTGCGGTGATGTCGATCTTGCCCTTTCGATTGCCCGCGATCCCACTGGCTTTCGCGGCGTCAACGAGCGCGCTCAGTGCTTCTCCCGCACTTGCGAACCGATCGGTTGGCTTCTTCGCGAGCATGCGTAGCACTACAGGGTCAAACTCGGTGGGGACATCACGATTGACGCTGCTCATGGCCGGCGGCATCGCGCTGATGTGAAGGGCAAGCAAATTGACCAATGAGTTCGCGCGAAAGGGATGTTCGCCGGTGAGTGCGCGATGGCATACGACACCCAGTGCATACACATCGGTCGCTGCCGAAACGGGGTCCGACAGGCACTGCTCAGGGGACATGAATGCCGGCGTTCCCATATGGGCACCCGTTCGTGTCGTGGGCTGATCGACAACCTGACCGCGGGAGAGTTTTGCGACCCCGAAGTCGAGCAACTTAGCCTTGTCAAAGTGACCATCGCGGAAGCACAAAAAGATGTTCTCGGGTTTGAGGTCGCGATGGACGATTCCTTTTGCATGCGCGGCGTCGAGCGCTTGGGTCGTCGACTCAAGAATGATGATGAGTTCAGAAGCCGAAATTGTTTCGCGCTGCGCGAGCAAGACATCAAGCGGCTGTCCTTCGAGCAGCTCCATCACAAAGTAGTGACGTTGGTCGGCGAGCTGACCGAAGCTAAAGATGTCGACAATATTTGGGTGTTGAATTTCGTTCGCGGCGCGCGCTTCTTGAATGAAGCGCGCAATGGCGTTTCGACTTGCACCGAGATCGGCCGCGAGAACTTTGACGGCAGCGCGTTTGCCGATCAGCGGATGATGAACGCGGTACACGGTACCGTACGCGCCTCGGCCAATTTCAGCTTCCACGACGAACTCGCCGACCATAGTGCCGGCTTCGAGCGGTGGGTCGGGTGTTTCGGACTCATCTTCCGAAGAAGTTTCCGAGACACCTGAATCTTGACTCCCCATTCAGCTTGATCGTCGCAGGAGCGAACTGTTGACACAAGTGTCGGAGAGGATTTCCTACGCAAGCCTGTGCGCTACTTCGCGAAACGAAGGCAACTGCTCGCGCTTGCCCCAGTCCCTTGACCGGGGCGTAGTGATTGCTTCCTGAGCGAAGTTGAAGGGACTGGGGAAACTCGCGGGAGCGAGTTTCGGGGTCTTGGGGCAGCGCCCCAGGAAAAAGTCTAGTGCCTTGACCCGCTGCGGAGCAGCGAGCGCATGAATCAATGCGCCCCGGTCAAGGCACTAGTGAGGCAGTACCGGGACGATGCCAAGATTCTTGCTCGAGTAGCACCCGACCGAGAGCAGCCGATCTTTCCCACGTCGCACTTTCACGACGTTGGTCGCCGCTGGACAGACAGTTCGATTCGGATCCTTGTCGCGGCCTTCAGTACAGAACCAATAAATGTTGGGGGACTCGACGGCGTACACCGACTCTTGAGACGTGTTGGTGAGCAAATCTGGGCCCGATACTTTCTGGCCGGAGATGACCTCAACCTCAGGACGGCCACACGCGTCTTCCTCGGTGGCGATGAGCTTTGCGCTCGCGACTTGATCGGCTGACATCACAGTTTGTTCGGCCCAATCGTAAGGCTCTTCTAGACAATCAATGTGAATCGCCTTGCTCTGGTTAGCGCCGCTTGGGCCACCACGGAACACCTTGATGTATCCGGTGTTGGCGGGACACACATTCTTCGTCCGCTCTTTCGTGTCGCCGCAATACCAGACGATGTCGGTCGGATTGAGGACGCGCACGATCGACCAGTCGCCGGTTTTCAGTACGCTCTCGCCAACCACCGTCTTGCCTTCGAAGCGCAAGTTCGTTTCGTTGCAACGTTCAATCGTAGAAGCAAGCGGGTGCAGCGGCGCGCCCCCGTTGAATGAAGCGGGACATGTTCCTTTGCAAGCTTCCGCGCAAATTCCATCGTTGAACGTCGGCTTTGCATCGCACTTGTCGCCAGTGCAACCGCCAGCGGTCCACGCCTTTTCCCACATGCGGATGTAAGCTTCAGCTGAACTGAAAAGCGGATCGAGATCGAAGCTGCCGTGACTGAAGTTCTTCACGTCTTGCAGCATGTCGGGCACGAGGCCAAAGTTCGCGAGCCCATCGACGTTGAAATCAAAAACATGATCGGCCATGCGGTACGGTTTCAACGGATCGTTCGAGCCGTAGCGAACGCCACTTTTCGAGCTTCCCCCGGCGTACTTAATTCCATCGCGTTGCGCACCAATGTCGTACTGCTGCGGTGTAAGGGCGCGTTCGATGGCCCACATTTCTTTTTGATCGGGACCGCCAGCTTTCCGATCGGCACCGCACGCGGTGGAGACAGTGCCAAATCGCGGAGTGGTGGTGCCATGCATACCAAGGTCCGTTGCGACTCCGATCGCACCGAAGCCGCGCGACAAGCCGAAACCCAACGCAGTCGCGAAGCCCTTTGAAGAGCCTGCGCAATCGTTTACGAAACCTTTGTTCTGCCGAACGGAGGGGCCATTGGGGTCAAGTGCCTCGTGCGCAGCAAACGTACCGATGACTCCGCCAAGGCGCTTTACTTCATCGACTTGCCACGTCGGAACGTCAAATTCCGTCGGGAGGAAGCCGCGGTTGGTCGTGCCCGGAACAATGTTGCCTTTGCTGTCGAGCTGTCCCTTTTCCTTGAGGTACTCTTTGACTTGAGCAGCACAATCGCTGCGAACGCCACTCGACATGCCCGGAATCAGACATCGATTGCTGAGGTTGTCGTTCTTTCCCATTGAGGCGTGAAACGACCCATTCACAGCAAAATCAGAGTAGTCGTTGCGAAGCTTCAGCGCTCGAAACCCGACGTGCGAGATCATGACCGGGTACGACTTGTGATTCTTCGCAACGCCCAGGGCCTCCTTCGCACTCGCGTCGGACATGTGCGCGAGGTCGATAAGTAAGCCGCGCGACATCGCGGCTTCGAGATAGGCGGTGCCTTTTTCGGTCAATGAGTTCACGTTGACGTGACCTTGCGGCGTGCGAGTGGGAGGTCCGCTTGATGCGTACGCAGGCACGTCGTACGCCTTGAACCAAGGGCTCGGTTCAGTGATCGCAATGTTGATGCCCAGTGCGAGCGCTGCCGTTCCGGGATCGACCACCGCGGCGGGCACCACGGGGCCTGCCTCGGCAACCGCGACCTCAAAGAATCGTCCTACGACGCCCGCGTTTTGTTCCTTTGCGAAACGGAATTGCGTGCACGTTGCCCGTGGTTCGCCAGCTGCATTGCAACGTTCACCGGGTTTGACGCTGAACCATTTGTTGTTGGCTTTGTAGTTCGCCGTATTGTAGCCGTCGACGAACACAACCGAGCCTCCGAGCTTGTTGTCGTGGGCATGGATCGGCGCAACTTGGCGAATTCCAATTTCGTAAAGTTCCTTGATCTCTTCGCTCGGACTCTTGTTTGGAAAGAGCGAGCCCAATTTGTCGAACTCTACGCCCAAGATCACAGCGAGCTTGTTGCCGTGGATGATTCGCCTTGCATCCTCCGGTGAATACGCGATCTCCATCCAGTCGCTGTTGTACCGTGCGAGCTGTCGCATCCCGCAGACGTGAGCCTTGAGCAGGGCGAGTTCCGGCGTGGGTTCAACGTCCCAGTTGCCTTTGTTGTCTTGCAGCGCCCTCGCCATAAAAAATTCTGCAATCTCGCTGTTGTGTGCGAGCGCAGAAACCAAGCGCAAGCCACCCTCATACGCGCGCTTGATCTGCGTCACGTGATACTGATGATGCGTGCCGCGGAAGTAACTCGGGAAGTCGGCGAAATCTTGCAAGCCGTGCGGGTCGCCACCGAAGTGCCCATGATCCCTTGCGTAGTTCGCGAGGAAATTGAGAACGAAATTCGGCTTGCTTCCCTCGAGCCCGCTGACGAAAAAGTTCGAGATCCGACCTCCAAGGTGTTTCGCATTGCATTGTGGAACATCGTGCCGGATGAGGTTCTTGTCCTTCTCGTACGCTTCCGCGTTGCGACCAATTGCACCCCACACCGTGCGGATTCCTTTGAGCGCACCGAAGGCGGAGTATCCCATGGGATGGGTGTGGTAATCGGCGAAGCCCCAGACCTCACCGTAGAAGGGCTCTGGTCGCGTCGATGTAATTCGGATGTTGTCGACGTTGATATGGCCCCAGACTGTACTTCCACTGTCGACAATACGGATTCGCACCTTCTTGCCTGTGAGGCCTTCCGGAATTGACTGCGAGCGAGGTGAGAGTGCTTCGTGCTTGCTCCCTGTGGCCGCAAGCACGGAGACCCAGACATCATTGCCTTCGCGTATCGGTCGAAGTGTGCGCGCCGAGCGGTCTTTTATTTTCTCGAGCGCCGCAACGTCGTTCGCGTTGCTAGCAAACACCTGAAGCTCGATGCGTTCGTGTTCAATATCGTTCCCGCCGCCGATTGAGAAGCTCAGGTACTTCGACGAAGACCCTAGCGCGAACGTGTTCGACACAAGTGTCCCTGTCGGCGCATCTCCTTGGACAACTGGACCCTTGGCAGTTTGCTTCCAATAGCTGCCGATCCAATTCGAACCGTGTTGCCCGACCGGATAACGAACGTCTTTCCAGTAGTCACCACCCAACGTAACCGGTGCGAGGTTCGCGCTAATTCGCCCCGTGATCGGTTGACTTCCGAATGCGACGCCGGTGCTCGTCCAGCCTACGATGCCACCTTCGAAATCAAGGTTGTCGGGGGCTCCGCCGTCGGCGCGTGCTTGTGGCACGTTGAAGAACGCCGCGCCGGCGAACAGACCGAGGAGCGATGTGCAGCGAAGTACTTTTTTCATCTGTGTGCTTGTTCGATTCAAAAAAATGAGAGTCACGGAGCGCCGCGATAGACGCGCCACGCTTCGTCGTTTGTCTGCTGCCCATCGACTGTTTTGCGATCCTTTGCCGGCCACAATTTTCCGGTCTTGGGATCGACGAGCAGGATCACGTCTAGGCGCTTGTCACCGTCGAGATCCATGACCGCCCATTGCTTGCGGTCGTCACTCATTGCGATGGAGTACAGTCCCTCACTCGTTCCGATGTTGGGAACGTTGAAGCGAGAAGCCGAGCGCGAAAATCCCGACCCCGTATTTTTGTAGACCTGCCAGAATTGCTCGTCGTTCTCGCTGAACACTTGATTTTTCCCGGTCTGGCTTGTCTGCACGAGGTCTGGTTTGCCATCGCCGTCGACGTCCATTGTGACCCAGTGCTTGCCGAGCTCGCCGCTCGCGATCTTGTCGAATGGACTAAGAACCGGCCAGATCGTGCGCTCCATTGCGAACCCCCATTGTTGAGGCCACAGGTTCTTGTAGACACGCCAGTGAGGATTTTTCGTAGCGCTTCCCCACACCTTGCCCGTTTTGGGATCCGTTGGTTGAACGAGGTCGGGCTTGCCATCGCCATCGATGTCAAATGTGATCCACTGCTTGTGACCATCGTTCATGCCGTATGAGTAGAAGCCGGCTTCAAGGCCCATGTCGGGTACCTTCCACGCGCCTTTCTGCTCGAGTCGGAAGCCGTTCGCGGTGTCGGACGGAGTCACCGAGACACGCCAATATGCTTTCGTGCCCTTCTCTGAAAACGGCTTGTTCTTCTTCGGATCCATCGTCTGAACGAGATCGGGTCGACCGTCACCGGTGAGATCGATCATGGCCCAATGATCGGTTCCGCTGCCTGAGAAGGCGCTGAAGAAGCCCTTCTCTTTGCCCGACTTGAAGACGCGAATTTTCATGGGTTCAGCAAAATCGTTTGCACGCTG
>JAHFDZ010000024.1:13613-36995 GCA_023248745.1 Myxococcales bacterium
AGAAATGGTTGCCTTCGTCGTCCTTGAACACGCTGCCCGTCTTTGGATCGGCGGTCTGAAGGAGATCGAGGGTTCGCCGATCAACTAGCGGTAGCGCGGTCCATTGACGAACAGTCTTGCCCGCACCGAGCGTGTAAAAACTGCCTTTGGTTCCATTGTCAGGAATCTTGATGGTCTGCAGCCAGTTCGTAAACTCGGTGCCGTCGTTCGTCCACGCCTTCCAATGCGGAAAGTGCCCGGACGCGTTGAACGTGTAGTTTTCGCGCGCTTTTGGATCGCGCATTTGTACAAGCTCCAGCTTTCCATCCCCATTGGTATCGAGAAGGAACCAATGGCGGGTGCGTTCGGCCGAGGCGATGCGATTGAAGCCTCCTTCGGTTCCACTTGAAGGCACCCGATACAGTATTGGCGTGGATTCGAAATGGGTCGTCTCGGGCGAAACGCTGGCGGCATGCGCGGGCAACGCGACGAATGCAGCGTTGACGATGAGGGACTGCAAGAAGTGCCTTCGCATTGAAGGTCTATGGACAAGACAGGTTGTCACTTGGGGTACTTGAGGTTCGAGTACGTGGTTTTGCCGTCGGCGGTCGTTCCGTTTTTTACCGTGAGAACGACTTCGTGTGTTTTTGAAACATCGCTGCTTACAAATTCAAGGAGCGACGTATTGCGAAGCGCTTCGGTCATCGGAAGCGTCGTGAGATCAAGGTCGGATGCGTCGCTCTTAACAGAAAGAACGACGCCGCCTGGTGTACACGTCGAGAGGTCTGCGGGATTTTCAGAGGATCCTTCGGTCCACTTCGTCGTGCTCAACGTCGGGCCGCTCCAGATGGTGGGAATCGTCCCGCGCAGCGGATTCCAGCCTGTACAGAGCGCTTTGGTCGTCAGTTCCTTGTTCGAGCCGGGTTGCGTTGATTCGTCAGTCACGTTGACGAAAACGCGCGCCGCTTCGGTTCGCCAAGCGAAGTTCTTCTCTGCGAAGAGGACGCCGGGGATGCCGTTCTCTGAGGCGCTGCTTGGTGCTGTCTTTGCGGCGGTCTCGAGCGTCGTATTCGCGAAGCCTTTGGTGCGTGCGGTGCCGGTTGTGTTGGATCGCTTGAGGTAGCCTTCAACATCGGTCGAAGGCCCGAGATTGATCGCGCCAGTGATCTTGCCGTTTTGTCCGACGATCCCAATGTGAACGTCAAGAGCCTTGAGTAAATTGGCGAAGGCAATAATTTTGTCGGCAATGCTATTGGCTTCAGCATCCATGCTGCTCGAATTGTCGATAACAAAGACGATATCGGTCGCGAGCTTCGTGCTGGATGCAGCCGCACTGGTGATGCGAAGTCCTTTCAAAATGCCGTCCTCGCTGAGGTAAACGGTATCGTTGGGGCGAAAGTCGATCAGCTTCGAAGTCACGGGATCAATGAGCCCGAGCGTCGTCACACGAACAATGTTGCTTCCATCAGTTGTGGCTTGAAAGGTCGCTGCGGGGCGCAGATTGTTCAACTTTGTTTGTGGCGCTGCGCCACCGGGATCGGCTGGGATTTTGGATGCGTCAGCAGGAATGCTTGACGTCCCTCCTGAAGGTTTTGCACCGGACGCTTCTTCTGAAGGTAAAGATCCGGAACAACCTGCAGCTGTGGCAGCGCTGAAAGCGACTAGCAAACGAATCCAATGACCAACCGGTGCCCGATGCCGCGAATCCATACTTTGTAAACTCCGTGTGTGAACATGCCGCGGAAGCGCGGTGATGTGTGGCCAGCGCTTCGCAAGTTGTGTTCCCACTCGAAAAGTGCAGCTCCGCATTCGCAAGTGCCGCATTTGGGGGGCGATTAGCCGTGAACGTGGGTGCGACCAGTGTGGACGAGATGTGCATGCAGAATCGAGACGCGCCGGGCGCGAGCGCCGCGGCCAGCTCGTGAAACCTGCGAGATTGCCGACAAGTCAACGCAGGTCCCGTGGGCACGCTAGTTGCTCCAGGCGTGACCAACCACTTTCGGCATCCACACAAAACAAAGGAATCATGATTCGTATCAATCATAGTTACGTTACGCTGGTCACCATTCTCGCGAGCTCACTCAGCGCCGTCCCAGTGTTGGCCGGCTCAAAAGTCGCCGCGCCAACCGCTGTTGCATCAGTCGCAGCAGAGGGCAAAGCCGTTGCCGAACAATCGGCGCTTCGCCTCGTAAGGAACTGTTCGCGCGAAAGCCTTCAGTTGTTTACCGGGGGTCGCTTTACAGGGACGAAATTCTGCTTCGAAGGCACCGGTCGTCTCGATCTCAAGACCGTGAAGACTGCTTGCACGCACGAGCGTCTCGGCCGCGATTGCGATCTTGCCGGTGACATCAAGAGTTTCATCACAGGATCCGGGTCGCGCAAGACGTGCTTCATCTATGAAAAGGAAAACACGCCTACGAAGAATTCGTTCGCACCGCCAACCGTGTTTTCGGGTTGCCTTACGAGTCCAACCAAGGAATCGAACGCATCCGATGTGCTCTTGAAAACCAGGGATGCGTTTTCAAGCAAACACGCAAACGACGCTACCATCATCGAAGTTCAGAGCCCGATCGTCGCCGCGCCCGTTCCTGAGTGATTGCCTCATAAACACGATCAAACAAAGGCGACTGTCTTGCGACGGTCGCCCTTTTTCTTTCCATGCTTCGCGATTGCGATGAGCGCACGTGGTGCAGAACAACAGGAAAGAATCTTGACCACGGTCAACGGCCTGTCCACCACTTTTCGCCGAAAAGCGCGCCGCTATTTACAAAAGCCCTATCAAGCGCGTCGGCATGTCACTTGCGATCGCGGAGGCACACCCACACTGAGAAGGAGTTTGTTTTAGATGATGAGCGCGCAAGGTACCTATTTAGTTAACGTCTCGACAACTGTTCCGAACTATCCCCTCGCCGAGAAGGACGCGTCGTTCTTTGCGGCTGCGCGCGTCGTTCGTAAGACCGGAAGCTACTCAACGCAACGTGCGATGGCCGTTGCTGGATATGCATCATTGTTCGCCGCCATTCTTGCTTTCGGTATCGCGATGGCGGGCGTCGTTGCCGTTTATGTCCACGGTGCGGTTGGAGGCGTTCTCTTGCTCGTCGTATGTCTCGGGCTTGCATTTGGCCTCGTCCCATTTGTCGAACGACGCTTGTGGGGGATGCGCGCTGCGTTCTCGTATCTCATCACGCAAGCGCTTTGTCGTCAGTACTCCACGCCGGCCGGCAATGCATCGGAGATGGGACAGCAGGCGCTCGCGATGCAGTTCGGAGACCTCGGTGCAATCGCTGACGCGCACAATCGCGTGCAGTCGCTGGTGAGATCATTCTTCAAAACCTTCGACAAACTTGATGGAGTCCTTCCGTTCGATTTCGGTCCGGTTCGGACCGTATTGGCATGGATCACTAATCGCGTGTCACCGCGGATCGCGGACCTCGCACTGTCCTTCGCAGTCGCGCGTGGCGATCGCAACTTTGAGGACGCATCCAAGGATGCAGTTGTGTACGTCGCTCAAAATCCGAAAGCGATCGTCGGCACCGCTGTTCGTGCGCACATCACAGAAAAGGTCCTCGGAGGCATCGTCGGGTTCTTCTTCATGGCCATCAGTTTCGCGGCGATCTTTGCAACGGTACATTCGCTCGCCGACCACGCAACGGCCGCCGCTTCAACAAAGTTGCCAGCGCAAGGAGCACAGATCATCGCCTTGTTCGCTGCAGGTTTCGCGGGGCTGTTTGTTGGAATTCCGGTCGGCTCGTTGGCGTCATGGTTCGTGCGAACCGCAATTCTGGAGCCAATCGCGCTTACCATGTTAATCATCCGTTTTCATGGGGTAATTCAAGGGCAACGCGTCAATCCAGCGATAAAAGCGCGCATTCAAAGCGCGTCGAATAGCCTTCGAAGCGTCCGAGGCGTGATGAATTTTGTCACCTAACCCTCACGATGCGAGCGAAGGGTCGCGCGCATCGTCAAAGGAAGGTCGCCTTGATTGACGATGCCGCCAAGACCAAGTTGGCCACGATCATGGCGGCCCCATCACTGCGTCTTGCCATCATCGAGATGGGCGCAGGTCGTGTCGGATCCGGTCAAGACTCGAGCGGGGGCTACCGACGTGTTTTTCATTTTTGATTTTACGAGTGAGGAGACAGTTCGTGAATTGGTGGTGCGATGAGAATCAAAACGTGCTCGCGGATGAAGCCGCGGAGGAGCTTGCGTCGGCTTGGCGCACAATTTTCACTGAACGTGCTGGGCGCGACTTTCTGCCGGCCACCGCGGAAGAAACCTTCGAGTCCTATGCTTGGGCATTGCGCTCTTCACATTCGCAGTCCTGCAGCGTGGCTATGTGGCGCGGCCGAGTACGTGTACGCACATTTGACGGGACCGCGAATTGCCCAGACATCGCGCTTGCTTTTTCCGCAGCGCTCGGGCGAATCAAAGCGCAATACCTCGGCGCCATTGGTCGTTTTCCTACGCCTACTGAACTTGTTGCAACATTCGAATGCGTTCTACTCGCGGAACCGCAGCATTACGTTTCGGATGCCGCCAGCTTTGATTGGCAAGACGTGCGTCTACGCACCTCGGATTGGAAGGCGACCGAAGAGTTTTCGCCATCGTCAACGCTTCGATCGCATGAGTAAAACGTGAGGACCTGCTTTTCCTCCGGAAGAGGGCGCCGGCAAGGCCAACGTCCTTTCGTTTGCGCCGACGACTGCGCAATTCGTTCGACTCAAAATCACGAGCTTCTCAGGTACGGCTGAGGTTTCGGAGTTTCATGTTTATCGATAGCAAGCGATCGCCGTCCATCGCCGGCGAGGATTCGGATCGACCATGCCGGTCGCGTATGGCCGCGCTAAGTCCTCGCCTTGCTGGGCTTTCTCCCCGGCGCTGTCTTGTCTGGCTACATGCTTTTTGCATCATGATAATGGCCACTGGTGTGACGGCCCGTACCGGCGCCATGCTTCTGCTCGCATACATTCCTGGGTGCCTCGGTAGCATTTGGGCGCTCCGCGTCTTGTTGCGCTCGTAGCGTCCAGTCCCGCGCTTACGCCGTGCACTTGGCGTTTCCCAGGTACGACGAAGGTTCATCTCATTTGCCCTCGAAGCTGAGGAAATTCTGCTGCGAAATGGCGCTAGCGCCGAGGCACGCAACTTGCGAGTGACATTGTGAAACCCACACACAGAGGAAAGTCGTCAATGAAATCGAAGGTTACCGTTCCGCTCTTGACCGCGCTCACAGCAACGTTTCTCAGCAGCTCTTCGCAAGCGGTCGGGCTCAACGAAAAAGCGGCGATTTCAGCACCGCCAAACCTTCGCGCGGAGATTCTCGAAGTCGAACAAAAAGAAGCCGCCAAGGGCGCGCTGTTGGGTCAAACGGCAAAGCTCAAGGCCGCGCTTGCGAAGGACTCGCGCGTGATCAAGTTGGCGAAGCAAGTCGAGACGGCATCGGCGATCAAAGATCGCCGCGCACGCAAAAGGGCGCTCTCCGAACTTGCGGCTAAAATTAACGAGGTTCGGAACGATGCAATGTCGAAGGCGGGGATCGAACCCAAGGATGTCGAAGTGCGATCCCCCATCAAGCGCATCCCGAAGCGCCAAGTGGAAGAGATGGCAGCGGGTTCTGAATTGTGGAGCGGCAAGATCACTTCGTTCCCGAAGACGCTCACCGGCAAATACGATTGCCCAGACAGCAGCGACAAGTGGGACTTCGATGGCAACTCTGTTCGCGTGAAGGCCGGCTCTGCCATTGCTGATGAAGACTGCATGATCATCAAGGCAGGGCGCACCGCGACGGTGAAGGTTCCTGCTGGTGCGAAGAAGATGAAGGTCGTTCTCGCAGCGAAGGTCGATCTCGACGTTACGGCGATGTCGTTCGGATTTTTCGCGGAGGCGCATTCGTACGTCGGCGTACTCGTCACCGCCCTCAACGGCGCGACGCTGAGCACCCTCGATATCGGCAAGGCGACGATCAATCTGCCAGTGAAATTGACGAAGCTAAAGGAAATCAGCGCGTGCAACGCGTTTCCGAATCCACTTCCGTTCGATGCCGAGGGCTTTGCAGACGACATTCAAGAAGGCGATGACGATTCGACGATGACGATGAACTTGCCGGACAACGTTGGAAGCACCCTCGAGATCTCGCCCGTGGTGGGTGGCTCCGTCGACGCTGACCTTCAAGGGCTTGCACGACTCGACAACGACCTGGCGATCAAGTCGATGACGGTCACGTTCTATCGTTGAGGTGAGTGTATTTGTCTGCGGAACGCATATGTCAACGACGTTGACGTATGCGTCTGGTCGAGGTCGCGCCGACGTGCGTCGACTAAGAGCCTGCGTGCCGATCGAGTTTGTTTTGCGACGGTACGTGCGTAGGATTTCGCGATGATGAACGCTCTGTGTGTGTGGCGAGAGCGCTAATCGCTGTCGTACATGGTCGACTGCCGCATGCTTTCAGTACGACTACTGGAAGAAGGACCTGCAGTTCGTCGACGGTGAAGTCGAGATGAAGGCTTCTGGAGTGGCGACGCAGAAAGTCAAGGGGTTGACGGTCGCGTGGCGTTCGCGTTGCCCGGACAAACATTGACGTCTAGCGTGTCACGATCACCTACCGCGAGACGCAGAAGGGCTACTATCGCTCGATGGCGTTTTGGGGATGTGACATCGGGAAGGTCAGCTAGCCGCTTACGAAATGCCCTTGCGGTGGCTGGGAGACGTGAGACGTCTGATGCGTGCGCGGGAACGCGATTGGTGCGCAAATTATCAACGTAGTTGACTAATTGCGCGTCGATCGACTGGTGAAATTGATAGGCCGTTTAGAGTCAAGTAAAGTGACAGTGCGCCCTGCTCGATTGAAATCGCGAACGTCGCGCATGGGCGGTCATGGGTCGCTTGCGCGACTCGAACACCGCCCGAAACATCTTGAGACCGGTCAAATTCACGTTGCTATCAAGCTCGCGAATTCGATCGAGCGCTAAGTCCTGCGTGGGCATGCCCACAGATGAAAAATCGCGGCCTTAGTGGCAGTAAGCCCGGTCGCATGCGTCGACGCACGCGTTGTACTTCGAGAGCTCGCTGGTGTAGCTCGCGAGATAAGTTGCGCAGGTTTGAGCGCCCGTGCCGTAGGTACGAACGCAGTTTCTGTAGGTCGTCCAATACGAATTGACGCGTGCCAGTTCGTCGCTGCACGTTGCCGTCACGCAACTCGTGAACATGTCTGTGCAGCCCGACCCGGTCGCCGGGGGCGAACCAATGACCGCGTCTTCGACGCTTCCTGTTGGCGCTTCGTCTCCCGCCTCTGCCGCGCCGCACGCGACAATCGAAAAGCTCAGAACCATCGCCAATGACAAACCTTGTACTGCCTTAAACATCTCGGAGACCTCGTTGTGGTTGTTGCTGGACGACTCGCATCACGCCACCGTGAGGAGTCACCAGGCGGTTTCGTCACAGAGCAAGGCATGTGCCGACTGACAGTTGTACGAACGAGAGCCTTTTTAGGCTCAAGTGAACACGTCATCACTCATCCGGCCGCAAACGCCCCGAACGCGGGTGCCGTCAGCACCTCAAGATGTCCAGTCGTTTGCCATGGGTGAGAACGGTCGCACTGATGATGGGCTGCGGCGCAGCCACGGAGTCTGTGCGCGAAGACAACGTAGGCAGCTCAGAGGCGGCAATAACCGGCTATGAGCGCAAGCGTGGCGACGGGGCGGGTATCCTCGACGGCTAACCGCAATAGGAAAGGGCGGGCACAAGAGAACGCGGGGCATTGCGCATGGCGGCGGTCGATGGTCAAACAAATTGACGTTGTGTATTCGACACGCCTCTGTTCGCTCTATTGGTTCTGATCGGCACCGGCGTGGTGCGTGTTGACCCAGGCTTCACCGAGCTTTTCTTTCACACCGGCCGACAAAAAAACATACCGACCTTTATCATCGACGTAGCCCTCGAGCGGTGGCGGTCCCGCGTCGCTGATCGATCGGTTGAGAATCAAAACGCGCAAGAGACCTCCTTCGTACGTAGGAACCGAAGGTGCGCGACCCTCGTGAAACGGCCCGCAGTCGTGAACCCAAGCCGGCTTGATTTTGATCGCGCCGGTCTTGTCGACGTACCCGCACTTATAAATTTCGACGCGGTCCTCCATCGATTCGCCGGCTTGCATCTTCTCTTCGACAACGGCAGCGAGGCCTTCAGAGAAAGCAGAAACTGCAAGCCAACGTGCAGGCACTGCCCACGTGCCCGAAAGGTCGACGAATCCCCATTTTTCTCCAACGCGTACGGCCGCGAACCCCTCGGAACTGCGCTTTGCGTCTTCGTATTGGATCGGCGCGATCACGCGTCCGGTTTGATCGATGAGGCCCTTTGCAACGGCGCGTTGCGAGCTCGAGCCTACGATCGGGAAGAGGCTCGGGACCTTTTGGGCGATCACAATTGGCGGCATTGCGGAGAGCTCGCATCTTTTCGGCGTGCTTGATGCCCGGTGATGCGCCCGTGAAGGTACGCAGGCCACGAGGCACGCGGCCGCAATCGCGGGGAGGCTGCGGGAGAACGGCATGACGATCATACGGTATGCACAATTGGGTAGCGGCGGCAGGGACAATCGCGTTCTGTTGCACTCGAATGCAGCTAGTTAGTCAAGAAAGATGACGAAGCAATTCTCAATGTGCCGGCGTCCCCAAGCTTGAGCAATGGTCACTCGCTCAAACGAATGCGTCGAACTCACCGTCCGTTGCCGGCGGCCGAGCGATCAATCATCCGGGCACGAACCGGCCGCGGGGGGTGTAGCAAGTGCGCCCGCGATCGCTTCCTTCACCACCTCGTGGGACTCGATGCGCGCGCGCCTTTGTAAGGCAAGTCGAGTCGTGCGTGTTTGCAGGCGGCCAAGCGCAGTCGCCGCGTGGACGCGAACCTCTGCAACCCTGTTCGACAGGAGGGCGATGAGCAGCGACGAGACTTCTTTTTCGCGCGTGCTCGCCCAGCCTTTCACAAGTGCATAGGTTGCCGCGCCCAAAATCCACGGGTTCTTTTCGGCACGCAAGACGGCACTCTTCACATAGGGCCAAGTGCGATCCGTTGGCGCCCAGCCCATCAGTGCAACGACACGCCTTTCCACCAAAGGCGGCAGCCGCAAGTCGCGGTTTGTGGCCTTGAGCAACAGCTCGTCATCGCCCACTTGCAGCACCTTGCCGAACGGCGCGATGCATGTGTTGTCACCAGAGTCGGCAACACCACCAATGGCGCGAGCGATTGCGAGATCGAGATCAGCGTCCGTGATGCGGCCGTCGCCAAGACTCGTCATCTTGGTTCGAACCGCCACGGCTTCAGGCGGCGACTTGAAGCATGAGTCAAACGCGCTGATCGAAGATGCCTTTTCTGCACAAGCGACGACGTCGGAAGAAAGCGGCATGCCTACGATTCCCTTATTGCAATGCTGTGTGATCATTTTGGCTAAGAACGCCGCCTCCTGGGCACGGTTCTCGTCAGCCTTGCCGAGATCGAATTTTTCGGAGTGACGTGTCAGATGAAACGCGATCGACATGTCGTTGCCACTCGCGATGCCATAGGCGCGGCCGATCTTCTCACAGTCTATCGCCGTCACACTGGGAACGAGAATGGCGGCCGCAACTGTTGGTGAGGCATCTGTGATCGTGGCGCCGTCAAGCAACACGGGGGACGGCAATGGCGTGATTGGCGGTGGCGCTTTTGGAGGAGGGTTTGCACACGAGGCAAGCACCACGGTGACGACGGCGTAGAGTCTGCGTCGAAGCAGCCATGCTCTTGTGGAGAGTGCGAGGGCCATGCCCAACTCTACTTTGCACACCGAGCTTGTGCACTGGTGCGGCGCAACTCGGACTACTTCTCTCGGGTCTTTTGCATCGCTCGCAAAATTCCTTCAAGTTGAGACTTTGCCCCTTCGTCTTTCTCTTCGCTTGCCCGTTTTTCGACCATTCGAACATCGTCGGGCATCTTAGAGGCAAGTAGGCTGAGGTCTTGTGCGGGTGCTTCGAAGAGCATGTCCAAACATGCACCGCTGAGGCTCCACGCACCGGGTTCTCGCTTCTCCTGGGTGTCGACCGTGCCCAGGACCAACGCGTGCAGCATCGTCACGCGACCCGACAAATTGGTTCGAGGGTAGATTCTCCACGCCCAGTCATAGAGAGCGCTGCGCAATTGGGGGTCGTGCTCGTGCAGAATGGCGTTCGCGAACGTCGGCATAAGCTGACCGGCTGGATCGACATCGGGCAGGTCGTCTTTGGCGAGGGCGGCGCCACCAAACAGAATTTTCAACGGGTCGCTTGACGACAGCCACTCAACGTAGCGTTCTCGCCGCATCGCTGGGTTGGTGGGCGCGGATTCAGCTTTCAGCATCTTCCGGAGGGTGGTGACTCTCGCATCGTCAATAGAGTTGACATGCTCAACGTACGCAACATCCGTCACACTCTCGCTTTGCTCGGTAGTGATGAGCAAAACCAGCGCTCCGGGGTCGAGATCGCGGATGAGCCACCATTGAGGCACCAGAAACTTGCGCCGCGCAATCTCGCTTGCGGGTTCCACAATATCGACGCCGCGTTGGGACGCGCCGCGCGTGCCGAAGAGCGTTTCGAGAACCGATAGTGAGAGGTGAGTTGCCTGAGTTCCCGGGCCGCGCGCGGTAACGTCTTTGGTGCTCAAACGTGCGAGGTAGACCGAAGCACCAGCACGAATGAGGTGATGCAACGGAAAGTGTACGCCACGGTTAGACGTTGCGACTTCACGAGGTGAAGCGTGTTGGGAGGGCACGTGAGCGGACGGCGCAATGGGTGCTGCGTCTCTGCACGCAGCCAAAAGAAGAGTGACCAAGAAGTTTGCGACGAAAACGTTTTTCTTAGCGACAGTCATTCGAGTCCCGAGCCGTTCGAGTCTATGTCACTCGCTTGAGCGCGTGACAACTGCTCATGATTTTGCAGACATTCGCGACCAGGTGGTCCGTTGAACGTTCAGCAATCACGCCGTCATGCTGGGCGAAATGCCCGCAAAGTTCGGCATTTTTGCCGACCAGTGTGAGGCCCATAACTTGCGTATGAATCGTTACCGCACTTCATCGCGGTCAATAGAAGGAAGTCTCGATTATGCGAAGTTTGATGTGCGTGTTTGTTCTTGGTTCTCTGGCGTTCGCACCGGTCGCCAATGCCGCGACGACGCAAAGGGCGAACACTGTGCGGGCTGCCGTCAAGACACGATTGCCGTCTTCGAGCACAACCGCAAAGTCAATGAGCTCCAGCTCATCCTCGAGTGGCAAGGGAACGACTGCATCGACAACCAACACAACGAGCACAACGCAAACCGCGGTTGAAGCTTCGACCCAACCCAAGGTGACGTATCCGGCGAGCGGCGTTGCTTTCGAAGAGCGCGACGGTGGCAACGGCAGTGTTAATGTCTACGTTGCGTGGACCTATGATGGGGATGAGAGTGCGGTCGATGGTTGGGAAATTTGCTACTACCGCGCGGGCTCATCGTGTGGCGTGGTCGGCAACAATCACGTTACGAAGGGGCCGAATGCGCGCAAGTCATCGATCTCTTTTCCGGCCAGTTCCACCTCGACCGCTTGGAAGTGGAAGGTCGGCAGGCAGACGAAGTCGGGCACTGTCGACTGGGCTCCTGTTCGTGACATCACGATCTATCCGGAGATCGGACTGCTAGAGCCGCAATCGCCAACCGCAAACGCTAGCGTGACTGTTCCGGGAACACTTTCGTTCTCTTGGAAGGCTGTCGCCAACGTCGAATATTATCTGTTCTGCCATCAAAGCACGACCTACACCACGTCTTGGAATTGCGTCGATCGACCGTACGAACTGGGCAACACGTTCACGGTTTACAAGACGCAAGAACCTTCGTTCAGCAAGACATTCAGTACGTACGGAGATTGGTCAGAGCTTGTGGGCTCGACCACCAGCGCCAAACGTGGATGGGGCTTCGCCGCGTGTCGCAACGTGCAGGAGCAATCAGACGACGATGGTGGTCAGCCTCCGGTCACTGCGTTGCATTGCAAGCGCTCAGGAATCGTCAGGTTCAACGTAAACTTGGTGCAGTAGCGTCGATCGGACGTCTCTTCTTCTGCGCTACGACGGCTTTGCAACTTGTTCAGGCCTTTCGTCGAGTAGGCCGTTTGGTTCCAGGCAACTCAACGTGGAGTGAATGAGCGGAGAAATATGCGCGCGCCCGGGTACTTCTTCTTTGCCTCGGCGAGCGGCAGGGCGGTATCGGGGCCGGTAATCTCGAACCCGCGTAGCACACGGCCGCGCCATCGAATTTCTTTGGCCTCTTGCTCGGGAATTTTGCGTTTGCCGACCTCGACAAAGAACGTTTGATTGCCGGCTTCCATTTGCTCAATCGGAAACGGATTCGACAGGTCAGACAAGGAGAGCTTGGCGTATTCCGGGTTGGGAAACGTCAGGATAGGCATGAACCGTCGCGTGGAAAAGAGCGTGGACACCCCGTGGTTGTCGCCTGCGGAATCTGGGGATGCGGGAGCAAGTCCCGGGGCGGAGGCCCATAGCCAAAGTGTGCCGTTCTTGTCGAAGATGAATCCCGTGACGGCGACCTCTTTGTTGACGTGGCTTCGTACCCAAGCGGCCAGGGGAGTGCGTGGGCCTCGCCCGATCTGGATATGTGCGCCCGAGGAATCACATGAATCGATCTTGATGTTTCCGACGGCGCGCGCCTCGGCGATGCATGCTTGTTCGCGCAGCGCGGAGATGTCCCCTCGAACCGGTTCGAATGACGCATTGACAAACTCGAACCAAACAACATCCTGCATGACTGCGTGCGATTCGGAGTCGCGGGACTGCTCTCCGGGCGCACGCCAACGCGAAACTGAAGTGGAAACAAATCGACGCTTCTTCGTATCGCCACTGAGCGTGATGTTCGCCGGAGGCAGGTAGCCGGCACGATTGCCGTAAAACATCTCGAGCGATGGACGAGCCGAAGGAAAGTGATGCACAACTCCCTGCATCCACCACGAGGGCTGGTAGGTAACGCAGTCGAGGCCTACAACGACATCATTTCCGTCGTTTTGAAACGACGAAGTCTCGCAGAGACCCGAAAGATTATGTCGCCATCGAGGCGCATTTCGGGCCTTCGCGGGTACCTTTTGACACGGTATTCCTGTTGGGTTCAAACGGCTGTTCGCTTGGTTGAAGCCATCGCACACCGCCGAAAATTGGCGACCTGGACTTTGCGACGCAGCACGAAGGGACCACCTTCCGCCTTTGCGAACGCCCTCGAACGCATCCACTTCGAATGCCGTCCCGTGGTCCACGAGGAAGTCCATCCGAAGGCTCCCCTTCGCCAAATCGAGCTCCGTGACGTACACCGGCGTGGCAGTGACGCGATCGATTAGGCCCGCAAACCAGGTGGCGTCGACAAACTTTGCCGATCCGTCGTCTGTGAGCTCGGCAAGCTCGAGTCCCTTCGACAAGTACGTCTTCGATCCACTGACGATGGGAAACGGCGAGAACACACTGCTCCCCAAAAGATCATCCGGCGTGCGTTCGACGGACCGTCTCGCTACCGCATAGAGCGTAACGGACCCAATGAGCATGCTGTCGATCACGCCCCCGTCGGAAGGCGATCCTTCCGCGGTTTCGGCTGTTGCATCGTTCGAAAAATCAGAGCGTTCGATCGCCGCATCGATTGCGGCGGTGGCGTTTTGCAGAGCACTGGATCGCGGTGCGGTATGCGATTGCGTCGCAGGTGCGCATGCAGCGAGTGTGAAACCCGCCAGCCATATCGTGCGTATCGCGATTGATTGCGTTCGGAGTTTCATTTGCGAGGTTCTTGCGTTCAAGATAACAGGCCGGTCTTATGAGGACCGCACGCGTCATCGCTTCTTGTTGTCGAGATCCCATTCGTGGCGATACTTCAAGGTGTACGAAACGCCGCCCGTGCCGCCGAGGCGCGTGCGCGTGAACTGAAAGCGCTCCGAACCTCCTGTGATCATCTCGACGATGGTGTCGCGACCTTTTTTTAGACCGGCGCGATGGGCTTTCGCCATGTCGCGATCGGATTTCATCGATTGCACGTATGCGTAGAGATACGACTTCCGAAAGGGTGTCATCCCGACGGGCGCATCCGCTTGCGGCGTCGGGACCAAGATCGTCTTCTTGCCAAACTCCAACGCGATCTTGTGCTGAAAGCCGCGATAGGTTCCTTCGATCTCTTCTTCGACCATCATCTTGACCCAAGCGTCCTTGCCCATCGCGCGCGCTTCGTCGGTCGTAGCGTTGGGGGACTTGCCGGTGCGCGCTTGCAGCGCGTGGTACATCTCGTGAACGAAGTAGGTCGCGACTTCGTATGTCGGTTTCGACATGTTGAGTTCGCAGTGATTGGTCTTCGGGTAGTAGGCAGCGGCCTGTGCTGATCCGTGCACCGGATCGACATCGACGCCGTAGCGCGCCTTAATTTGAAGCGCTTCTTGCCCAAAGTCGGTGTGCCTCAGTTGGGCTTCAACGTCGGCCCATGACGTCGCGTGCGCGCCTTTCACGGCGGTGAACGCGAGGGAGATTGTCAATATACTTGTCCATGTGTTGTTCATCTAGACGCTCTCGTTCAGGGCCACATCACTTCCAAGGAGCAAAGCCGCCACCTGTGGGTCGACGGCTTGCCGCGATAGGATAGTCTCGTCGATTTACTTTTTCTTGGAGTGCTTCGGCACCGACGCCTTGGACTTCTTGGCGCGCGCCTTCGACTTCTTGCTCTTCTTGGGCTTCTTGCTTGCACCGATGTCGGCGTCGGCTTCGTCGTCTTGCTCGCTAATGAGGTTGAGTTCCACGTCTGCAAAAACAACTTGCGTACAGGTCGGGTCACCTTTCATGTCAAGCGCGCTGAAGTTGCAGACCAGTTTGCGCAGGGCACCTTTTTTTGCCGTTATCGGGATGTTCGTCGCGGTTTTTCCTGGGCTCGGCCCGGTCTTGAATTCGAGGTACCCCGCGTAGCGTGCTTCCTTGTCGGTGAGCGCGAGCATCTTCTTTCGTGCCGCGGCAGGTAGCTTGGCAAGAAGCGCTTCCGGTATCTTCTTTGGCTTGACGACTACGTCGATATCTTTGTTGTACGGACCGCCTTCGTCTTCTCGGGCGAAGCGGCACTTGGAATAGTCGGGACCGATTGGCGAAAGGTCTTCGAGTTTGAACCAAGTGGCCTCGTCTCCGTTCCCGTTGGCGAATTGCGTTCCATCGTCGCCTCTGTGGTTGTCATTGCCCCACTCACTGGCCGTGATCCCGAGGCGAGCGTGAAGCGTCTTGCCTTGCGCCTTGAGCGAAAGCTTGCCAATGACCCGAAGTGGGCTCGAACCGATACTCCGATCGGCCTTTGCGAGACTGAGGTTCTGCGTCGCTAGAAAGTTCTCACTCGTCTTGACGATGGTCGAACCGACCTCGTTGATCTTAACTCCCGAGCAAGTCGAGGTGTAGCGCTCAGGGAGCTTCTCGAACTCGTCTTGCGTTTCCCAGTTCTCAAACTTCTTGAAGAGCTTCTCGCACTTATCGTCCCACTTCTTGTCGCAGTCGCGTGCGTCATGTTGAAGGGCCGTGAGCGAGCGCTTGTACTCATCGATTTGCGTTTCAACCATCGCCAATCGCTTCTTTCGAATCGCCGGAGTGGTGCCCGTCGCGAATAGCTTCTCGTTGTGCGTGATAAACCCCATGTCGGTAATGAGTGACTTGTGGCCGAACGCAACATCCATCAGCTTGTCGAGCTTGTCCTCTGGGGAAAGTTCTGCGAGCGGATTCTTCGCGGGCCAATCTTCGACGATCTCGTCGTACGGCACCAAGATGAGCTTGGTGATTGCCTTGCCGCCTTTTCGTGTGAAGTCATCAATGGCCTTGAAGAATTTCTTCTCTGCAGTTGGACCATCTCCGGTGACTGCACCGCTGTGACCTGTGCTGATGATCTTGGCCTTGAGCGTGTCGGTGTTGATGTTGCTTTCCTTCTTCTTCTTTAGACTGACGGCGGCCTGCGCTTCGTAGGCTGTGTAGGCAGCAGTCGCCTTAATGCCGACGTCGTACTCGGTCTTGAGCGCGACGTTCTTCACTTCGTATTGAAGCGTTCCAAAGAACTCCGATCCGGTCTGCACGCCGACGACGACGAACTCTCCGCACTTGGCTTTAAATTCCGCGGGCGAAAGCGACTTGTATTGTGGCTTCAGTTTGACTTCGGTCTTGCTGCTGATGAACTTAGGCGAGTCGTTGCGTTTGATCGTGGCGAGCATGGTGACGGAGTGCACGCTCGTGCTCGTTTGCTCGAGGAAGCCGACCTTCGCGTCGAGGCTTGCCTTGAATGCGCCCATCGACACCTTGAAACCTGTTTGAACGCCAATATCCATCGCGTCAACGAGTTCACTGTTGGTAACAACTCGTTCAAATGTGTCGACACCAGGGCTTGCTGCTCCCTGGTCGAACGCATCGCCGTAGTCGACGCACGAGATCGACTTGAACTCTTGTTCGGCCTGACTGTAGCCCGTGCCCCAGCTCGCGTTTGCTTTTGGCGGTGGCAATTCAAGCGTGCGTTCGATTGCAAACGCACTTTGAGTCGTTCCGACGATCGTAAGGACTCCAAACACCATGGGCTTCAGACGCATGCTCTCTCCAGTAAATAGAATGTGAATCAGGTCGTGATCCACGTTTGAACGCGTCACGTACCCCGTATTACTTAGACTGCGATCTTTGATAAATTATGCAAAGCAATTAACTCGCAATATGCTTAATTTTGCAGGGTATTTTGGGTAAAATAGACAAAACAGAATACCCATTACCCAGCAAGTGGATAATGGGTATTTCGATGATTGTTTGTCGATTAGCGAAGGCGCTTAGAAAAGATCGCCGATGCCTTCGACGATGTCTTTGCCGGTCTCGTATGCCTTCTTGCCCGTCTTGACGGCGCTCTTGACAGTCTTGACGCCCTTCTTCACGTCGCCGATGAGCGCCTTGTAGTTGCCCTTCTTGATGTGATCTGCGGCGCTCTTGCCAACGTCGATTCCGTCTTTGACGCCTTTGATGCCGTCTTTGACCGAGCCCTCAGCGTCCTTCGCGTTGCCGGCGAGATCCTTGAACTTTCCCGCAAAGTCTTTCGCCTTCTTGGGCTTCTTTGCACCACCGCCGACTGCCGGCTTCGGCGCGCCGGGCTTCGACGCTGTGCTGCCGCCACCGCTGGTTCCGTTGCACGCTTTGTATTCTTGCGAGCAGAGCGACACTTGCTTGATCGAGCCCGTGTGTCCCTTTATGCAAGCTTGCATCGCTTCTTTGCATGCAGATGCAGACGAGCCTGAGGCGCCAGTGGTTTCTGGGGTGGTGTCGGCTTCACCGCCAGCCGAAACGCCGGAAGCTGCAGCACCGGTTGCCCCACCGTAGGCTGGGTAGTTGCTCTTGGTTTGAAGTCCCCTTTTGCTCGCTGGTTTGCTGGCGAGTTTGCTTTGAATTTGCGAGAGCTTCCCCTTCGCGAGATTGAAGCGCCCCGCGTGAGTTTCGGCCTGACGTCGACCCGCACCGAGCTTGAAAGATGCAATCTTGGTTTGGCGCGCTTCGTTGACGACGTCTGCCTTCGCGTGCAGCTCTTCTTTTTCTTCGATGTCGTCTTCGTTGTCGAGGATCTCGTTTTGAATTTCGGCTTGCGTGCCCGCATCACGCGTCGTCTTGAGTTGCGTGCGCAGCTTTGCGACGCGACCGCGTTGCTGGTCGATGCTGCCTCGAAGTTCTTTCTTGCTGCGAGCCGCGATTGAATCGGCAACTGTTGCGGCCTTGTCGAGCGCCACGTCGTAAGCCTTGATTGCTTCTTCGACTGCCTTCGCAAGCTCCTTCTCTTCGGGCGTGCCGTCGGCTTCTTCGAGTTCTTTGGTCTTGCTCTCGATCAGATCGAGCGCTTCTTCGACGTCGGCTTGCGCGGCGGCCTTTTGAGCCTCGATGCTTTGCGCGGTGGCTTCGGTCTTTGCGTCGTCGACGTCATCACCGTCATCGTCTTTATCTGCTTCAAGCGCGATCTTCGCGTTGTGCTTCAAGACGAGTGCGCGACATTCGGTTGGAAGGTTGGTCGTTGGAAGCTTCTCGCCGGCATGAAGTTCGAGCTTGCACACGGGACGGGTCGGACGGGTCGGGCGCGTTGCACGCGTGGCGCTAGCGTCTCGCGTTCGACGCTTTGGACGGGCACGCGAACCTGCTTCGTTGGTTTCGGTCGAATCCGCGTCTGCGGGCGAGTTGGTGCGCGCCAGCTCGGATTTCTTGGCCGCCGCGTTTGGGGCTGGCGATGCGCTCGCCTCATTGGCGTAAAACGCTGACGCGAGCAGCGCGACGAAACTCAAACCAACATGACTCACTCTCATTAAATAATTCCTTCGCTTTCTTGGGGTTCACCTTCTCTCTATGCACTTTCGCTGCCAATTCTCGGCGCCGTTCAAAACGCCGAAGTTCGTGCTTGCTCCAGCCCTTCGAGGAGGCGCGTTGTGGTCGATCTGAAGTTCATGCGTTGTCCTCGATTCATGCTTCGAAGCCTCAAATTTGTGCTCAATCGCGACCGCGCGCGGCGGATAGACGAAAATTAGAGCTGGTCGACTGAACGTCCACTCGCTTCATGGCAATGGGCAGATACTGCGCGACGGTCACGGCCCGTGTCATTTCAACCCACGAGTCGCGAGGGCGCTGGACACGGCTCTGGTAGCCGCACAAGCGTTGCGCACACGGCAAACACGACCGATCAACCCATCGCGTCGACACGTTGACAACGTGTCGACGCAGCGCGAGCACAGCGCGCGTTCTCGGTTGATAGCGACTCATAACGACAGCAACCGTCAAGCCGCTTGCCCGAAGGCATGAGGCGGAGCGACGATAATATAGGCAAGAAAATTACCTATCCTAGGGTGCTTCCTTCGTACGCTTTTGCGTATGGCACGCTTAGGGCAAGGATGCGGATGCAAGGCGATCGATGAAATGTTCACGCACCGATCGGCAAGTCGACAAACGGCTTCTAAGAGGCCGTCGGTGCGATTCATCGGCGAACGTCAAGATGCTGGACCGCACTAATTCCCACGTGGCTTCGGTGGATCACACTTGAACTTCGGGCTCACCACCTTGTTGAAGTAGGTGCAGAAGTCGAGCCTCAGGTGAAAGTGATCGATGTGCATTCCTTCTCGCGCCGTACCTGCCTGGCCGTCGTTTTGGACTAATATGCCGGGCACTGTGGACTGCGCACCTTCGTCATTGAAGAACACGCGATCAATAGAAATGCCTGCTTCGTGCGCCTTGTCTGCGAACAGTTTCAAAAGCTCAAGCGTGAGCTTCTTGTCGTAGACTTTATCGCCGACGGCGCTGAAGTTTTGACGAATGAGTTTGTTGCCTTTGAACTGCAGAACGAGCGGAGCGTTGTCATTGCGCATGACATAGATGTCCACGTCGAGGCCTTTCTGATGCGACGCATGATCGGGCAATTTACCGCCGCCTTCCTCGCTGATGTCACCAAGCGCAAAACGTTGGTTGGGGTGGCGCTTTGCCCACTCCGTACTGACCGATCGCAAGAGGCTTATCATCGGTAGACGACCCCATTGCCTTCCGAGGTGAGGCGCGCCACTTGAATCGAGCCGAACAACGTAGTGTCCGGCAAGCGGCGGCATTGGGTAGAAATCTTCGTTCTTCTGCCTGACTCCTTCAGTCGTCTTGTTCTTCGAGAGTCCTGACTTCGAAGAGGGTTCCAGGTCGCCAATATCGTCGGCGTCATCGTCAACTTTTGCCTGCCCTCGTTGCGCTGGATCAGGCATCGCGTCGATGAGAGGGAACTTGGCACTGGTCGAGGGCTTCGCTGGTTCTGCAGCGTGCTTGGTCGGCGCGACTCCACTGCCTGCGCGACAAACCTTCAGCTCCTTCGCACATCGCACGTGTCTCTCCCAGAGCGCTTCATTGCGGCGGCCGGCTCTGATGCAGGCGCTGAGCTCTTTGGCGCACGCGACCTTCGCATCTCTTTCACTGTCGGCGTGGCTCGTGGTTGAGAGGGACATCGTGGCCCCAAGAATGACAACGGCTGAAATAACTTTTCGCATCGATAGCTGAACCTCGGCTCCTAAGTCCCCCTCACATCGCGATTGGTCCTAAAGCAAGCGGTGTGCCTTTAGGACTTCGATCATCGATCGCGAAGTCGGCCTGAGTATCGGGCTGCTTTCGCCTCGGACACCTGGCGGACCAGGTGCACGATTGCGTGGTCACCTCAGGCGTCGATTGATGCACCCATGTCCACTACGTCAACAATATTGACAATTAGATGGAGCAAATCGCATGAACGGAAGCGCGACCGGGGTGGTCGCCTCGTTCACGCTTTGTCAATTAACTGGACGACAATCACCCTGTATTTGCAGGTGCACGATGACTCAGCTCACAAACTGAAACGCTTGTGAGCGCGGCGTGCGGATTGCAGTTCCAGGGGGTGGATGGATTGCGAATGGGTAAAGCGGAAAGAGAATGAATAAGAGCATTGCGCACACGGCGTTTCTTCTGGCCTTCGTTGGCACCACGAGCACAGCACTCGGTTACAGCGTGCGAGGAAAGGGACGCATTATGTATTTCGATGCTGCATACGCGGCAACCGTTGAAGCGGGGAAGGCGGCCGAAATTGTTCGAATCGACGGCGATGGAACCAAGAAACCACTCGCCCGTGTTCGTGTGCAGCTCATGGACTCGGATGCCGATTTCGACGAAGTCATGGCGGAGGGCACGACCGACGCAAACGGTGACTTCAGTCTGAAGGGCGAAGCCGATGATTCATTCACGCTCTGCGATGGGTGCGATCGTCCCGACCCCTACATCAAGTTCAGTCTCTATGACGAAAACCGCGTTGATATTCACGACATCTGGGGGTTCACGTACTTCGGCGTGACGAACACCGTTGAAGATACGCAAGGAACGATCAACTTCGGGACATGGAAGTTCCGAACAGAAGACGCGATCTATCCACGTCTATTTGCTTACACACAAAAGCAGTACGAAGAGTTTACTAAACTCACAGGTGAGCGTCGCGTGCCAGGCAACGACGGTCTCGTCGGCGTGACCGTGCCAGAGTTGTTTATCGGTCGCACTCCATGGACGGGCATGGGGCATGTGCACTGGCCTGGCGACTACTTCAAAGCGAGCACCATCTTCCACGAGTTTGGTCACCGCATTCGTCACGCTGCGGATGGCGATTTAGGCCACTGGATCGGCGACGCCATGCTGTTCAACTATGCCCGGTATCACAAGATGCACGAAGACTCGAACCTGGGCTTCGCGTTCAACGAAGGTTGGGCGAACTTCCATGCGTCGCTACTCAACAGCAACATACGTCAGACGCTTACCGATTGGGACATGGACGAGGAGGGCAGCGATGAGTGGGAAGGCAACGTTGCAGCCAAGCTCTATCGTCTGTCGGCTTCGTGTGGCGGTTTCAAAAATATGTGGACCGTTCTAGAAACGGGCAAAGGACGGAGCATTTCGGGAGGCCCCGCCGGTGCACAGGATGGCATTCATTCGTATGCCCAATTTCGTACGGTGTTTCGCGAGAAGTTTCCGAAGTGTTACGAGAATCTTCTCGCGCATCTGACCAAAGCAAGGAGCAAAACGAAACTCGTGCTCCAAGAGGAATCACCATCGTCTTCCGCGATGACCCAACAGGCGGTGCTCGCCAAGAACGCGCTCGATAAGGCCAACAAGGATGCGAGCCGTCCTATTCAAACGAAGTGGACAGCCTCACGCCTCTCAAAACTCCCCGAGACTGTTCGTCCTTCGATGGTGCGTTTGACGAACAAACGGGTGAGCTACGCACAAGCGCACGCGAAGAACATCAGTAACGCCATCAGCCGCTTCATGACCAAGGTCAAACCGGCCGACGATAAAGCAAAGTCTGACGGCAGCTACGAGGCAAGCCTCGCAGCCGCGCAAGCCGAGCTGATCAAGTCGGTTGCACAAGGACGCCTCAGGCAGATCCACGAGCTCCAATCCGATCTCAAAGGGTTGATCGCAGCAACCAAAGACGCGCGCTTCAAGCGGTACTTGAGCAATTTGCTTGCACGATACGCGAAGCACGAAGGTGCGATCCGTAACGCGCTCGCGCGGCCCACAGACCGCGTTCCCTCGGAGCTCATTCCCGTCGGTATGCAAACGCCGATGACACAAGATCGCTGAGGAGAAACCAATGTTTTCAAGGACTACGTGCATCGCGGCGGCATGTCTCGTGTTACCCGCGACCCAGGCGTTTGCGAGTAGTTATGCGCAAAAGACAATGGTGGGTGAAACAAAGGATGCGTGTGACGATCGTCACCCTGTCTGGTTTGAAACCAAGAAAGGGCGAGAGTACGTCAACGCGGGAGAGACGGTCGACGCCGACATTCCAGAAAAGACTACGCAGATGGTGTGGCACTGCGGAGCCGACTGGGAGCTCGTGGGCAACGATCGGCCCTTCAACAAACTCAGACTCACGCGCGCATCCAATGGCGCATTGAGTTGGAAGTTCTTCACAGAGTTCGAGTTTCCGCCGCCGAAGGTGCGACCGATGCGTGACCCGGTCGAATGCAAGACCCGAGACGACGTCTGTTTCATCGTATTTGGTGATCAAGGCACGGGTGAAGCCGGCCAGATGGCTGTGGCGAAGGCGATGGCGGACCGTGTTCGCGCGGGCGAGGGGAGGGACACGAGGGATAGTCGAACAGACTTTCTGATCGGGCTCGGTGACAATTTCTACGACTATGGTGTCACGAGTGAAGACGCAAAAGTCTTCGAAACGCAGTTCGAAAAGCCGTACGCAGACATTCACAAAACGTTTCACATGATCCTTGGCAACCATGACTGGCGATTTCGAGAAGTGAGCATACTTGGCGCGCCGGGAGCCGGCAGCGGCAACGGTTACGCCCAACTCGCGTACGCACGAAAGAGCTACGTGCGCGGGGCGAAAGATCGACCGGTATGGCACATGCCGGAGCTTGTCTATTCCTTCAAGCAGGGGCCCGCAGAGTTCTTCGGTATTGATACATCTGTGATTACAAATGAACTTGGAACTGTCGCTGGGCTAGAAGCCAAGACGCACGGTGAGGGCGATTTAGTCGCGAGACTCGAAGCGCTACTGAAGAAATCAAATGCGGAATGGAAGTTTGTCTTTGGGCATCATCCAATTTTCAATCACGGCACACACGGCCAGAGCAAGACGCTCGCAAAGCTTCTCTTGCCGCTTTTCGTCAAATACAACGTGAATGGTTACTTTGCGGGTCATCAGCACAATCTGCAGCACCTTCGGGATCCGAGGTTTCCGGAGCTCGACTTTGTCGTCTCTGGAGCCGCGTCGAAAATCGGATATGAATGGAGCACCAGCGGCAAATTGACCGAGTGGGCCTGGGGTGGCTTGGGCTTTACTCACGTCAAAGTATCGGGTGATTGGATCACAATT
>JAHFDZ010000240.1 GCA_023248745.1 Myxococcales bacterium
CCCGAGTGCTGACTTGCGAGCATCTCGACGTGACGACGCGCGATGGTGCGGGTCTCGTCGGTGGAGTCGTCGAGAACCTGAATCTCGAGCCGGCTACGCGGGTAGTCGATCTTTGCCACGTGATCGAGCAAGCGCGCGGCTACGGTTGCTTCGTTGTAGAGCGGCAACTGGATGGTCACATGGGGCAAGTCGGTGCGCGTCTCGATGCCGTCGACGGGCAGCGCTTTGATGCGCGCCTTCATCTCGGTGAGCCGCTTGCGGTTGCGCAGCACCGTCAGCACGAGATGCGAACGGTGAAGACCGTAAGCAGAAAGCAGAAGAAGGACGGCAAAGTAGCCCGAACATAGGACCCAGTACATCCGACAAAGGTGTCACGCCACGCCGCGCCAATTGTCACTGACTTGTAATTCGTTGCAGAGAATTGTCGCGCTGCAGCATGCCGAAAACTCAAACAAAGTCAAAAGTTTAGCGAGTAATAACCCGTCAACTGGAGCATCACCATCGTATGCGCCGTCTTGCTCCAGGTATCGCCCGCGGCACCGAACTCTGTATCGACCGGGCAAGCCGCGGTGCTGCACTCCAGCTTGTTGAGCAAGCCGCCGGTAAACGACAATTTGGGCAAAAGTGCGAACGATCGCCCCGCAGGAATCCACACGCCGGCCCCAATCGTGCCTTCGCCACCTGAAAACTTGAAGTCGTAGTCAGTCGTGCCGCCGGAATCGTCAATTCGGGTCACCGTCAGCATGTGCCTCCGCGAACCTGCTCCGAGCTCGAAATAGAGCGAGGGGCGAAGCGGATTGGCAATGAGCGAGAGCGAGACGCCAAACCCGAACGTTTTCGCGGTGGTCGTAAACGAGATGTTCTCGCCAGCGAACTGCTCAAGCGCTCCAGCCTCTGGGGCGCGCATAACGCCGTAGTCGAGATATGCGGAGAGCACGACCACCTTCGCAAAGCGAAGACCGACCTCGCCCGCAACCAATCCTCCTGGACCTCCGAACAATGCATCGCCGTTGCCTCGCGCCAGCGAAGGGCCACCATTGAGGTACATGCCGCCACCGCGCACCCCCAACAAGAATCCTCCACCCGACACCTTTGGCGCGGGTGCTGGATCGGTGGGTGTAGGCAATGCGGGCCCAGATGGTAAAGGTTCTTGACTTGGCGGTGGCTCCACAACCGGCGGCGGTGTCACGGGCAGCGAGGCTTCTGGCGAGAGCGCGATGCGAAGCGTGCGGCGATCGCGTTCCTTAAGCGTCACGGTGCGCTCAGCCGATTCGTAACCGGAGGCGCTCACTTGAATGCGACGTGAGCCGGGATTCAATTTGATAGCGGTCCCGAGCAGCGCAGACTTGAACGATTCACCGTCGACCGACCACGTGATGGTTGGTCCTTCATGAGGAGTTACATCAACGGTCAGCGTAGGCGTGCGCGCCTCGAGCGCTACGCGTTCCGTTGCGGCATTCGCTTGTGCTTCTTTGAATGCACTCGACGCATTTTCGGCAACCGGCATCGCCTCGGCTGATCGAAAGCTCTCGGCTGCCTCGACCCACTTTCCTAGCGCCTGCTGACACTGTGCGATGCGATAAACCGTCGTGGGTGCCTGAAACAAAGAGAGCGACTTTTCGAATTTCTCGAGCGCCTCGCCGTACCGACCGGCTTGTTGAATTTTGTAAGCCTCGAGAAACAGATCGCGCGCAGTTCGCTTCTCGGCTTCCGTGGCCTCAGCGTAAACCTTCGGCGAAAATGTACCTATCGATGTTACGATAAGCCCGAGCGCGAGCAACCTAGCTCTAAAGTGTGGCACGCCCCCAGCGTACCCGCCTCACCAACAACGGTCGAGACTTCCGCCCCAGGCCCAAGATCTCCCGACACCCCCACGCGAACACATCACCAAGGCATCCGCCAAAGCGACTAACTGGTGGGCCGTCCATCACCCCCACGCGAACACATCACCAAGGCATCCGCCAAAGCGACTAACTGGTGGTTACGTCCGACACTCCCACGCGAAACGCACTCCCCGACACAAACTAAAACCCCGCAGGATCATGCGGTGGCTTCGTCGGCGTCGGTGGCGTGTACGCCGGCGGTGGCTTTTGCGACGGCGGTGGTTCGCGACCGACCGGCGGCTTCAAAGGGATCAACTTGCCAACCGGATTGCCGACAGCGGGAACCTCTCCAACGGGGCGAGGCGGCGCCGCGGGACGCGTGACTTCGACACGCGGGCCCGCATCTTCGATATGGAGCGCTGGCACGGTGTTGACCGGTGGGGTGTCGATGGTCGTCGGCGCGCCCACAGAACTCAATGGCTCCGTGGTGCTCGTTGAGGACGCGGCTGGCGCAGGGGATTTGCGCGAAGCGAGAACGGCGACTGCCGCGAGCCCGGCGAGGAGACCTATCGCCGCCGCAACACCTGCGCCGACAATCAAGGAAGTTGACGTTTTGCGCGCCCCTGGCCGCGACATTGAAAGGCCCGCGTCGGTTCCACCCGCAAGTCCGGCCGAGCGGTAGCCTGACGCTGCGGGCGCAAAGCCGGGCGCAAACATTGCCGTTGGCGCGACGTAACCTGCCGGAGCTTGCCCTGGAACTGAAGCGACTGGCTGCGCAAACGGAAGAGGATAGCCACTGGCCACCGCCGTCAGCGCCTCGGCAAGTTCTTGCGCGCCCTGAAAACGTTGCTCGGGATCGCGTTGGAGCGCACGTGCAAACCACAAATCGAAATTGGCCGGCAACCAAGGCGCAATTCGTGTGGGGACAGGAAGGGCCGCCGTGCAGATCTTCACGAGAAGATCGCCCGTGCTCTCGCCATCGAACGGCAGCACGCCGGTAACGCACGTGTAGGCAATCACGCCGAGCGACCAGAGATCGGTTCGATAGTCGACCGATCGAAGGCCACGCGCTTGCTCTGGCGACATGTAGAAAGGCGTGCCAATGACGGTGCCGGTCTTGGTTGATGAGCTAATCGCGCGCGAGTCACCATCGGCTTTGGCGCGAAACTTCGCGATGCCAAAGTCAAGTAACTTGGCGATCTCTTCGTCGTCGGAGTTGACGATGTAAATGTTATCGGGCTTGAGGTCGCGATGAACAATTCCTGCAGCGTGCGCCTTCTGAAGTGCGCGGGCGGTTTGGGTGACGAACTTACAGGTCTCATCGAGCGACAATCGCCCCTGCCGTTCGATGCGTTTGTCGAGCGGTTCGCCCTGCAGGTACTCCATGACGATGTACGGGTGCCCCTCGTCGCTGACGCCGTAGTCGTAGATAGTTACCGCGAAACGCGACTCGATCGAGGCTGCGGCGCGCGCTTCATTCTCAAATCGTTGGCGCGCTTCCTGACTGTCGAGAAACTCGCTATCGATTAGCTTAATCGCGACACGCGTGCTGAGCGTCGAGTGTCGACCTTCCCATACCGAGCCCATGCCACCGCGGCCGAGCATGCGGATAATTTGGTACTTTCCCGCGATGAGCCCGCTGACTGGCGGAACATCCCCTAAAGAAGCCATCGGCCGCCATTGTACTCGAGAAGGGCCGAGTGCGCTAAGGGTGGCGCCAATATGACTCGAGCTCAGCTGCCGCCCGCGGGCGCGGACGACACGCTCTACGTGATCGACCTCTCAGGCTACATTTTCCGCGCTTATCACGCGGTCGTTCCCCTTTCGAACTCCAAGGGTGAGCCCACACATGCGGTGATGGGAACCGTCAACATGCTGAACAAGGTTGTAACCGACCGCAAACCAGCGCTGTTGGCCATCGCCATGGATTCGGGGAAACCAACCTTTCGGCATTTGCTTGATGCTCGATATAAGGCCACACGACCGCCGGCCCCACCGGATCTATCGCAGCAAATTCGGCGCTGCGAAGAGATCGTCCTCGGTTACAATATCCCGTGCTATCGCCAGGAAGGCGTTGAGGCTGACGACCTCGTCGCTTCCCTCACGCGTCTTGCGCTCGCTGCAGGCTTGCGCGTCGTCGTGGTTAGCGCCGACAAAGATTTGATGCAGCTTGTCCGCGACGAGGATCACAGAGTTTTGCTCTGGGACTCAATGCGCGATCGCGTGTTCGGTCCCGATGAGGTCACCGAAAAGTTTGGCGTTAGGGCGAGTCAAGTACGCGACTTTTTGGCACTCACCGGAGATAGCTCGGACAACATTCCAGGTGTCCCCAGCGTAGGCCCGAAAACCGCTTCCGAACTCCTCACCCAATTCGGAACAGTCGACGGAATTTATCAGTCACTCGACACGATCAAGCGACCAAAGCTCCGCGATGCTCTTGCGGCAAACGAAGGCGACGCTCGCATCAGTCAAAAATTGGTCACGCTCAAGTCAGACGACGCACTCGATTTCGATCTTGAGCACCTTCGTTACGGAGGAGCCAACGTCAAGGAGCTTACCCGTCTATTTACGGAACTTGAGTTCACACGCTTGCTCACAACACTCGACAAGTTGAGCGCATCACCCCTTGTGACTCCTCAGGTGGCCCCCGCAGCAATGCCGCGCGCGGTAGACTCCGCGCCTGCAACGTATTCAATTCTGTCAACACAGAGCGACCTCGAAGCCTTCCTCGGCTCTGCAGACGGAACATTCGCGCTCGAACCATTGTTCGACCGGCACGATGCCTTGCGAGCCGAACTGGTTGGCTTTGGTGTGGCGATGAATCCGCACCAAGTCGGTTACATTCCTCTCGCCCATCGTGTGCTCGGTGGTCCTCCGATGCTTGCAGCGTCTGCGCTTGCAACCTCGCTTAAGGGCGTCGTCAACGTTGTGCGCATCGCGACAAGTGATGCAAAGCGGCTCGAGTTGGCGCTCGCGCGTATTGGCGTTCCTCTTCCCTCGCGTGTGAGCGATGTACGCATCGCAGGTTACCTTTTGCAGCCAGAGGCTGATTCGTCGCTGCCGGCCGTTGCGAAACGCGAGCTCGGTATCGAGCTACCCGCCGTAGCAGACACAAAAGGAAAAAACGCGACGCCGATCGATCAGTTGCCCGTCTCGGCTGTGGGTGAATCCCTCGGTAAACATGCGGGCGCGTGCATCGCGCTCGTCAAGAAATTGGACGATGATCTCAAGCGTGAGAAGTTGACGTCTCTCTACGAAGAAGTCGAGATGCCACTCACCCACGTGCTGAGCACGATGGAGCGACGAGGAGTGCTCGTTGATACGGTTTTTCTCGCAGAACTAGGTAAGCGAGTTGACGGTGAACTGCGAGCGCTTGACGCCAAGGCGAAGGCGATTGTGGGTCACGAGTTCTCGATGCGATCGCGCGATCAACTCGAAGGCATCCTCTTCGACGAACTTGCACTTCGCGTTGTGAAGAAGACACCCAAAGGTGGGCGATCCACCGATGCCGAGGTGCTTGAGCAACTCGCCGACGAGCACGAGTTGCCTAACGTCATTTTGCAACATCGCGAACTCGACAAGTTGAAGGGCACTTACATTGACGCGCTTCCCCGCTCCGTGAATCCAGACACTGGACGCGTGCACACGTCGTTTGCGCAAGCTGTGGCTGCAACAGGACGCCTCTCGTCGATCGACCCAAACTTGCAGAACATTCCAATTCGAACCGAAGTCGGTCGTGAGATTCGGGGCGCATTCATCGCGCCACCCGGCAAATTGATCCTCAGCGCCGATTACTCTCAAATTGAGTTGCGCATTGTCGCTCACCTCGCCAGTGATCCCGCGCTCATCGAAGCGTTCAACACCGGCGGCGACATCCACACGCTCACGGCCGCTCAAATGTTGCACGTCGCGCCCGACGCTGTCACCACCGACATGCGACGCGCGGCAAAAGCGATCAACTTTGGTGTCATTTATGGCATGGGCGAGTTCGCACTCGGCAAGCAACTCGGCATTCCTCGATCCGAGGCCAAGCAGTTCATCACGGCTTACTTCGCGCGCTACAGCAAGGTTGCGCAGTTTCTCGAACAAGCCGTCGAAAGTGCAAAAAGCGGAGAGGCGATGCGCACACTTCTCGGCCGCAAAAGACCGCTGCCGAACATGGCTTCGCCCAATCGCATTTTGCGAACAGAGGCTGAGCGTATTGCGAAAAATACGCCCGTGCAGGGCACCGCAGCCGACATTCTCAAGCTCGCGATGGTCAAGATGGGCGCCTCACCCCTTGCGGGCTGCGAAATGGTCCTCACGGTTCACGACGAGTTGGTCTTTGAAGTTGACGAATCAATCGCCGAAGAGGCCGCGGCCTACGTTAAGAAGGCGATGCAGGGGGTCATGAGCCTCTCAGTCCCGCTCACTGTAGACGCAGGTTGGGGGAAGAACTGGCGAGAAGCCCACGGCTGACCGGCCAAAGGTCCTCGCGTGGACTCATACCCCCATGTTAGAAGACCGACCCCATGGGTGTTCCCTTCAAGGCTACTGCCTTCGCCGTACACGTGCTCGTGCCCGTAAACGCGCTCGATCAGCTTAAGTGTACGACGAGAAGTCGGCCCCTCGCTTTCGCCCTTGCGGTGACCGCGGCACTTGTTTTTCCAGGTGTTGCACGCGCAGATGAACCACCTCGCCCAAAGCTCATCGAAACAGCACCCGAGCCTTCAGACGCACCGCACGCCACGCCAACCATCACCAGGACGGACGAGGCCAAAAGCGCAGAGAAGCCAAGCAATTCAGGCTACGTACCCGCCGCAGCCATCATCCCCGACAATCGCGATGAGGTCTTCAGCGACACGTGGTGGGGCAAAACGCGGCCCGTTTTCGAGCTGCACGGTTACTTTCGAACGCGATTCGAGTTTTGGAACAACTTCGCGCTAAGCCGCCACGAGAACGCCGGCTCCGATCCGCACAACCTCTTTCCAAACCCAGTCGACCACTCATACACCGACTCCACGGGCGCAACCCGCAACGTGAGCCTGTGCAACAACGGCTCGTCAACGGCCTGCTCGAACCGCATGGCGCAGTTCACCAACATGCGTTTTCGCATGGCGCCAGAGCTCCACATCTCAGACAACCTGCGCATCCTCTCGCAGGTCGACGCGCTCGATAATGTGATCTTCGGCTCAACGCCTGATTCGCTCGCCGTCAAGCCAAGCGCAACCGGCTACACCCAAGCGGGTCTGAACGCCTATGCCCCGCTCGCGGTCTTCTCAACGACGCAAGGCCCGCCAACATCAGGCGTTAACTCGTTTAGCGACTCTATCGCGGTGAAACGAGTTTGGGCCGAGTACCAAACGCCACTCGGCCAGTTACGTTTTGGTCGCATGCCAAACCATTGGGGTCTCGGAATGGTCGCCAACGCTGGCGATGGCCTCGACTCGGATTGGCAATCGACGGTCGATCGCATCATGTTCCTCAGTGGAGTCAAGTCGCTTGACCTTTATTTCGGCGCGATGTGGGACTACCCCGCGTCGGGCATCACAAGCCAAACGGCATACTCGATCTACGGCGGTCAACCTTACCTCCGCGCGAACTCGGTCAACGTCGATCAGTGGGGCGTCATCGTCGCCAAGCGCACCGATCCCGAGATACAGCGTCTGAAGCTCGCGCAAGGCAACGTCGTGATCAACGGCGGTGTCTACGCCACCTATCGCAGGCAAGAACTCGACGTCGCAAACGGCAGCACGCCCCTTTCGGGTTCGTTCGACGCCAAGAGCACCAATGCAGGGCTCGAGTACCGCGAAGCCAAAGTCCTCACGCCCGATCTTTGGCTCCAGGTTCTGTGGAACAAGCTCCGATTCGAGGCAGAATTCGCCGCCATCTATGGCGAAATCGGCAACGCAACCCACTACAAGGATGCTCTCAACCCGCTTGCCATTCGACAGTTCGGCCTCGCGACACAAGCCGAGGGGCGATGGATGGACGACAAGCTGCGCATTGGCTTTGGCTTCGGCTGGGCGAGCGGTGATCCTTGGCAAAAGAGCCTCGTGCCCACGTCAAACGGATACGAGCAACGACTCGGCGCAGGCGCGCTCAGTACGTTCAGCTTCCATCCGGACTACCGCATCGACCTCATCTTCCACCGCAACATCATGACGCGCGTGCAAGGATCGTACTACTTCAGGCCAAGCGTCGACTACGACATCGTGCGCAACGCAAATGGCCAACGCTTCGGTATTGGCGGCGCGGCCATCTGGACGCGCGCGAGTCAATTCTTACAAACACCCGGACACAAGCGCGATCTCGGACTCGAGTTCAACGCTCAAGTGTACTTCCAATCGCGAGACGGCTCGCTCAACGACGACCCGAACAAAGTCGGCGGCTTCTTCGCCATGCTCCAGGGCGGCCTGTTCCTCCCCCTCGGCGGCTTGAGTTCGCTGCCACAAGAGATTCCCACGGGCGTTGACACGAAGGCTTGGGAAATGGGACCCGCCGGCGCGCTGCGCTTGTTCATGGGCGTTGCGTATTAGCCACGAACGTTCGCCGTTTGCGACTTTGCGTACTCACTGTTGCTCGCCCTTGCTTCGATGACGGCTTGCGGTCCATGGTCAAAAGACCGTAGTTGAAACAAGCACCTTATTTTCACCCACGGACTGAAGTGCCCTTGCCACGATCAACCAAGTTGACTTCATGATCAAGGTCATCGACGCATGCGTTTCGCCAGGCGGTAGCACCAGATTCGATTGAGTCTGATAGCACCGACACCACAGTTAGGATTGCGGCGCCCGCCGATGTCAAACTGATGGGCAAGAAGGTTTGCGATCGATCAAGATGAGGGTGACCGTCGTCCGAAATGGGTTTCCGCGCATCACCACACAGCGTGGCGGCACGTTCCAATTGGAACCGCGAGCTCCCACCGGAGAAGCGATGCGAGCGGGACTGATGCTCCGCTCGGTTTGCGTTTGTGGTCTTCGATGTCACGGATTTTGCGGTCTCTAGGTTCAACTTCATCGAAGAGCTGCCGTTCAGTCCTCATTGTGGGACCATCTCGCACAGCCGCTAGCTTGTTGATCGTTACGGGGTGCGGACTGGGGAATGCGCTAACTGAACCGAACGCTTCAGGGTTGGCTGGCGACGCAGGCCCTTCAGACGTTGACGCGAGCGTTTCGCAAGTCGACGCAAGCGCCTCGCAAGTTGACGCGAGTGGTTCGGGGACTCCACGGGACGGCGGTGACGAGGGTTGGTCCAATCCGAAGTCGGATTCTGCATGGTTCGACGCATCAAAGCCGACCCAGACACCCGATAGCGGCACTGTCGACGCTTCCTCAGTGCAGCCATCGTGCGAGGGCTATCAAATCGCGCGATGGCCCGTCGACCTCAACGACGTGCAGAGCCTGGCTCCAATCGGCTTGCTCGTTCCGCCTGACCACACGTTTCCGTCCCCTCACATGGGCATCGCCACGAAGAAAGGCACCGCTGCCGTTCGTGTGTACGCGCCCGCTGCCGCTCGGGCAACGCGCGTCAGCTTTCGTGACTACGACGAAGACGCTGGGGCGAGCTTCAACTTCGAAGACGTCTTTTTCATCACGTTCGAGTTCTGCGGCAAGACGATTCAAGGGTACGTCGGTCTCATGTCGAAGCTCACGCATCCTGGGCTTCTCAATGCGATGAAGGCGTGTGTTCCCGTATCACTTCCGGGTGACGGCACATATTGCCAGGTTGACGTCGACGTCACGGTTGCTGCGGGCGAAGAACTCGGAACGGTACG
>JAHFDZ010000025.1 GCA_023248745.1 Myxococcales bacterium
TCCCCTTGACGGGGTCATCGACGTACATGTCGAGCATCGGTCCATTGGAGACAATGACGCGCCGGCTTCGGAGTGAATCGACGATGCGTTCTTCGGTGAGCTTCTGCGTGTCATCCTCGCCCGTGTAAATCATCGTGCGAAACTGACCCGCTTCGTCAAACGACGAGTGCGAATCGCCCGTGCCTACCGCCACGTATTGGTAACCAAGATTGAGCGTATTGAACCAATCGTCGACGGCACCCGGGTACAAGACGTCACCTGTCGAGTCGCGCAAGATTGCGCCCGCAGGTGGAAGATTCGGCGGAAGCTCGCCTGCAGGAAGCTCTCGCGGAACGCGGTAATGATGCAGCTCCCAATACAGCTTGCCGTTGGCGACTTCGACGAGATCGAACTTGAGTGAGAAGGTGGTGCGCCCTCCTCCGTCTCGAAACGCAGGGCCCGTCGGTGCGACAAGGCTTCCGAATGTGGACGGCGCCACCTCCTTAAACGTGAGGGGATCCACCGAGTATTGCGCGAAGTATCCGAGCACACCGTCGCGCGGGTGATTCACCTGCACGATTGTCTTCTCTTCGCTCAGGCTGCCGAGCTTGCGCAAGTCACGGAAGATCTCCTCGGGAGTGCGCCGTGCCCACTCGAACGAACCGTGGGTAATCGGTCCGGTTTCGTAACGCAGTGGGTAACCATTGAAGTGGCCGGACTCGAGCGTAGACATCTCGACACCGACCGACGGGAACATCCAGCGATTGAGATTCCATCGCGCGATGCTTGGCGCAAAGTCGGTGACGTAGTTGTGATCGGTCGAGACGACCCATTCAAGTCCTTCAGCGGCGAGTGCGCTCACGCGTTCATCGATCGTCATCGATGAGTCGATGCTGTTGCGGCTGTGGATGTGCGTATCGGCCGCGATCCATCCCACCGTATCGATCTGGCGCTTCAGCTGCTGCGACACCGTTGTGGTGTTGCCGCTCGAAACCGTTACACGCTGAGAAACGAGTTCATACTCAGGTCCGCGGCCCACATAGACGTCGTACGTACCAGGGCGAATGGTGAGTTCTGCGATGCCATCGCGCGTGAAACCGACGGCCTCCATGAAGCGCCGCGTTTCAGGCTTCTCAGGATCGTCGGTCACCAGATCGCTGGATCGGAACGGTTCGCCAGATTGAAGATCGTAGAGGAACGCGCGCGGGTTTCCGCCCGAAAATTTGGCGTCATACGTACCTACAACTGTTACCTTTGCAGGAAGCGCGTCGCCAGAAGGCGCCGCGACGCGCACGCTGAGTCTGGCAGGAGGCGGCGAAGCCGCGACGAGTTCGGTTGTCTCGCCAACGCGAATCGAAAAGTCGGCAAAGTTCGTAATCGGCCGACCTTTCGCGAGGACGCGAAAGCTGTACTCCCCCGGTTCTAAATTGCCGGCGAAGTAACCCCCGTTGCGAACGTCATATTGACTGAACGGCCGCCTAAAACCGCTCGCTGGGTCGCGCTGAAAAACGATCACGCTCGTCCCGTCGGCCGGCGCAAACGTTCCTTCATCGAGGACCTGTCCGCTCATGCGGCCCGTCTTGTTCCCGCGTACGGTATTGATCTGATCGACGAGCGAGCCAACGTCACCGCCGCCAATGAAGAAGTAACGTACCGTTTCAAACGACTCACCCGGTTTCAACTCCGGGGGCGCGTTCTCATAGAAGAGGCCGACGAACGAACTTGCCGACAGCACCGTCATGATCGAATGCTTGGTGATCGGCGTGCGACCGCCGTCATCGTAGTAACTTTTCTTGTTCCACGCGTAGTTGCGATCGCTATCGCCAAGCGCAAGCGCATAGCTCGTTTGATTGCCACGTGATGCGATGAAGTCGGTCGCGAAGCCGGGAAAGGCCGGCCAATCGATGCCTTTGTTGTAAGCGTCCTCGAGACCAAAACGCAGATCGAATCCGACGCCAGGGATGAACACTTCGCTCGTGGCACCGTAGAGCGCAACTTCGGCAACAGGGACCGTGAAGCCATCGAGCGGAAGGCCAAGGACACCGAGCAGTTGCTGCGCATCCTTGCCGGGGAACATCAGTGTGTCGTTGCTGATGTTCTTCACATTGAACCGCAGCGTGAGGTGTGAGTCGCCGGGCTTCAATTCGTAACTATTTGTGTAACGAATCTTTGGTGCGCTTTTGGTATTTTGAAAGTCGGCGCTTGACCCCGTGATTGCGCGGTTGAGTACCGCAAGCATCTCGAGAAAATCTCCCGCGGTACCCGAGGCGTCGATGCGAGCAATTCCATCCTTCGAGCCATCAGAAGCCACCTGCACAGAATTGATGTCAGCGGCTTGAAGGAAGAACGCAGGAAAGAGCTCGCCAAAATTGTCAAAGCCCGTCGGTGTTCCGCTCGAGCCTTCTTCGCTTGGCCTTCGCAGATCGGCATCGATGAGGCTTCCGCCGTAGACACCGAATCCACGAGAAAATCCAGGCTTTTGGATGATCACGCGCACCTTGTCGTTTTCGATGAGGTAATCGCCGACTTCGCCAAGCGCGCGCTCACCCCCGACGAGATCATGACGTGAAAGCACCATCCGCGCGGTGGCTTGAGGCGCACTTGAACTGCAACCCGGCCACGCCGCAGCGACGATGAATGCGAGAACAACAGAACCGACAAGACGCTTCATGACGAGCCCCGTTCGCTAGAAAACAACCTGCGCCATTGCCTCAAACCGATTGTTGTCGAGCGCGCGCGCAGCCGGCTCGACCGTAAACGTGTAGTTGAGCCAAAGAGCAAGCGGCAGCCTCTCGCCGCGCAGCCTCACGCCCACCGTATGATAGTCCACTTTGAAGGCGTCGTAGTCGAGCCCCGCCGAGGAGCCTGTGCCGGCCCATGGGTGATAATGCGCATACCGATAACCCGGTGTGATGTGGATGTACGGAGCCTCGAACGTGTAGCCAAGCTGAGCGTGATAGGCCTGCTTGGTCTGCGCGGCACTGCCTACCGTCGGAAATGTAGTCTTAATTTGCACAAATTGGCCGAGCGCTTCGAATCCCTTCACTTTGACGGCTACGTCCGCCGAAAAGCCGAGATCGTCCTCGTCGTAGAAGCTGGGCGCAATGCCGACAGTGCGAGGATTGTAGACCATGCCACCACCGAGCCTCACGTAGCTGCCATAGTTCAACTCCAGGCGACCGATGAACCCCACCTTGCTGTTGTCATCGAGCATCTGGTTCGCGCCGTTGCCGTTCATGAGCATCGCGTAGTACGCGACCTGCAATTCACCGCCGAGTTTGATCGGTTTTGCCGGCGAGAGCATGACACCAAGTTGACGATCGAGCGCGACGCCAGCTTGTTGGAACCCGCGACCGACTAGTACACCTTCTTGACCAACAGCACGCGTCGCAAAGAGCATGTCCTGCGTGCCTCGGAGTTCTTCCTCTGCGAACGCGGCTTTGAATTGGCCGAGTTGAATACCAATGAACGGCATGGGATCGTAGCGGATGAACGCATCGCGGAGCCGAAAATCGAGATAGCCGAGCGGCGTGTTAACACCCTGCTGGATGTCTGACGCGCCTTCTGCGGCGATACGGAAGCTCACGTGGTAGTCGGTATTTCCGCCTTCGAGACCCACGCGCGCACTCTCGAGGATAAATCCGTTGTTCCGGCCGACGAAGTTGTAGCGCGAGTCTTTCTGCACATTTTCGTAGCCGGCGCGGACGTAGCCGTAGACGCCAACTTCCCACGGGGACTTAGGCTCCTCTTTCGCCGCTTTGGGATCGACCTTTTCAGGATTGTTCGGATCCTTGGCGGGCTCGCTCTTCTTTCCGTCGCGCGTCTTGCGCATATCGGAAAGGCCTTCTCCGTCACGAGCGGCATGAGCGAGCGTTGAACATAGGCAAAGCGAGAGGGCCCCAAACGCAACGCGGCGTGTTTTCACTTTCGGATCATCGCATCAACGCGCATCAGGGTGAAGTACGCACCGAGCGATCCGACCGTGTATCCCACCCACATCGGGAGACGCTGTATCACGCGCGCTCGCACCGGCGAGATCCGTACGAGAAACGCGACTGTGACAAGCAAGAAAACAAATCCGAGCTGCCCAACTTCGACGCCCAAATTGAACGAAAGAAGCGCTGTCAGCAATTGTGACTTAATGAGGCCAATTTCGCGAAGGCCGGATGCAAAGCCCAACCCATGCACGAGGCCAAACGCAAACGCGAGAGGCACCAACCGACCCCCTCGTGTCCTTGCGACATCGATCCCAAGTAGCACGAGACTGAGGCCGATCCACACTTCAGCAAGCGCAGGTCTTATTGAAACGAATCCAAAGCTTGCAAGCGCAAGAGTGATCGAGTGCGCCACGGTAAATGCGCTAATCGCAACGACAAGCTTCTTTCGGTTTTCGGCAAGAACGTAGAGCCCCATCACGACGAGTAAGTGATCAACTCCAGTAACAATATGCCGAGCGCCAATGCTGATGTAGCGACGAATCACGTCGCCGCGATCGTCTTTCTGGGGAAGCTCAACTTCGGCACGTGAAGGACCAAGCACGGTCGAGAACACTTCGTCGTTCTCCCAGCTCACATCGACAACCGCGAGCGAGACCGACCCACCGAGGCCGCGCATGCTGACCGCACGGCCACGAAGGGTACGCGCGCAATGGAGATCGAAGTGCTGTGAGAATTGCGAGAGCGCCGAAGCGGCCGTTGGTTGTGCGATCGTTTGGCAGTCTTGTGGAAAAACTGGAACTGCATCGGCGGCGCCGGAAGGGACGCGAAAGCTAACACTGTAGCGCGTGTCGCTCAGCGCGATGATGCGCAATACGGCCGTGGTGGGTCCATGGGCGAGCACAACGAGTGGCCATGAAATCGCGAGCAAGAACGCCAGCCACGAAAAGGCCCGTTTCATGGTGATGGTTGCCAGCGAAGGCCCTCGGGCAACTTAATGCGGTATCGCCCGACCGCTGCGCCTATCCACGATCGTTCACGAACTTGACCACGTTCGCGCACCCAATCGGCCAAGGCAAACTCGCGCGCCTCCGCGAACGACGCCGCACGTGACGCTTCGCGCTCTTGCACGCGAACGAGATACGAACCAAAGGCGCTGCTCGTGGGGCCTTCCCACGTCTTGAGCGGCGCCGAAAATGCAACGTCGGCGACGGTTGGCCCAAGCACTTGGGAAAGTTCGCGATGGGTGATCCACTTTGGCGAGCGTGTGAGATTTGCGATCTCACCGAGACCTTCTAGCGAACGGTTCGGCTCGCGATCGAGTTGCTCTTTCAAGGTGACAAGCTCGCTCGGACCCGCGTCGTGGCGATCGACTGCGTAGTAGACATAGTCAATCTTGACCCGCGCTTGCGCGCTGTAGCGGTCCTTGTGCTCGCCAAAGTAGCGTTCGAGCACCTCGTCATTCGGCGGCTCCGCAGCACCACGAGCAACGGCACGTGCGCGATCGATCAAACGCTTTCGCACGGCTTGATCGTCGTCAGCCAAGCCCAATCGTAACGACTCGCGATACATGATCTCGTCGCTGAGATGCCGGTCGAGAAGGGCACCTTGTTCTTCCTTCGTTGGAGCGCGCGTGAGGCTTCGCTCTTCGGCACGAAGCAAGTCCGACCACCGTTGCTCCGAAAGCGCGATGGTGTCGTCACTGCCTGTCGGATCGCGGGGCAGGACCACCGCAAGGAGGGCACCAATCACCATAAAATGGATCAATGGCTCCTTCAAAAGCGCATGAACGGACGTACGAACCGACACGCGTGAACGATATCAGGCTTCCCCACCCCCGCTGGAATGTGACTCTCAATGGCCCCGAGACCACGTTTGTGCGTGTTCCACATTGACATCTCCCGCCAATGTCGATTCGCACGCGGCTGAAGGGAACCGGAGGCACGATTGATTTGCTAACCGCGCCGGAGCCGAGTGACGATGCGCGATGGCAAAATCTCTTTCGACGGCGATCGCCGTGTTCGCCTTGGTCGCCGCTTGTCGTTCCGACGTGAATGCACAAGTGCAAGACGCCGCAGTCGATGCGCAAGCTTCCGTCGATGCGACAGCGAACCCAGACGTAGGTGCGGGCGACGCCGTGACGTCGTGGGCTTATCCGATGGGGTTCTTTTACCAAACCGTTGGCCTCCAAAATCAGGTCCGCGTCGGGTGGACTCACGACGGCACAACGGTCACGAGTTCGGGGAGCGACTACGCGCTGTCATGGGGCGTGATTGGGAAGAATGTCACGTGGGCCGATCCCGTCATGAGCTACTTGAAGAACGGTACCTACGCGACCACCGCTGGCACGTTTGATCAGGATCCACGCGGTGCGGCGATGTTCATGTACCACGAGACGACTTGCCCTCGGTCGGGTCCCGCTCCAGAAGCTGCGGCCGTGAAGGTGATCACACCGAAATCACACGCGAGCGATGCGCTGTGCAAGCAAACCGACAACGTCGTCGGTGGCAAAGGGTCGCGCATTTTTGACATCGATGGCAGTAACTACATGTTCATCTCGAACCAAGGCACGATGTACCTCTTGCGGATGACCAACGGGTCATCTACCGGTTCGCCGGATGCGATGTGCTTCCTTGAAACAGCGGTGACCAAGGTATCGTCTTTGCGTGTTGGCGATGCGACTCCAGTGGTTCCGATTGGCACTGTGGGTGCTGTCGCGAGCGGGACCGATGGCCTGGTGTTCGGGGACGCAGGCATTATGCGACGGACCGACGGAACCTGGGTCCTCATCATGAAGGGCTTCCCAAAAACGTTGGCCGATGGACACCAATGTCATGACCTCTGCGAACTCTGCAACCGCGGCATCTATCGCGCCACGAGCAAGGACCTACTCACTTGGTCTGCGATTGATCGCATTGCATTTCGCGCGAGCGTTCCCGAGGCAGCGGTCGACCCCACAGGAAGGCCATGGGTCTACTACCAGGACTTTGGTGCGGCCTGCGATGCGCAGAACCTTCAACTTGCCGGCCGTGCGCACATCAGCGCGATTTCAGAGCTCGACCTTTCGGGAACGATGTCGACGCCGACACATGTTGTCTTCACCGGACAGTCATTCGAGAAAGACGAGCAAGAGCACTATCCCACCAACGGCAACCCGGTCATGCTTTCGGGCCCCGACGCGTTCTCGCAACTGCAAAGCTGCAAACCATAGTGGGCTCCGGTCCTCCATCCTGATCCTGATCCTCCATCCTGATCCTGATCCAACTCCTGATCCTGATCCTCCATCCCGATCCTCCATCTCAAGCTAAGGCGCTTCTTCATCGAAATACGGAAGCTCACTCGCCGCGCGATACCAGTACGCGCGCGAAGCACCATGCACATTTCGCTCCGGAAACACCTGGGGTCCTTCGTCAAGCGAACCCGCAGGAACGATCGCGTACCTCGCGTTTCGGGTGATCCATGGCACGGCCGATCCACACGCCGTGCAAAAGCCGGAACAGAAATGTTCAGCCGTCGGCAACTCGAAACGTTTGGTCAGCGCTTGCCCTGACTCCCAAGCAAATTGCGTAACCTTGAACATGAGGTTTGCGCAGTGCGCGCTTCCGGAACGCTTTCGACAACGACTGCAGTGACAGTATTGAAAGAACAACGCCGTGCCGCGCGCCGAAAATCGCACCTGCCCACATAGACAGGAGCCCATAAATTTCGGTTCATCCATAGCGGGTACTCTACACAGAAAAGTGCGCTGCTGGTGCTTGTGACCGAGGGTGTTTTGGCCTATCCGTCAACTTTGTTGCCGACACCACTCTCCTACCGCGAACACCTGCCGCACCCGATGCTGCGGCCATTCGTGCGCTGCGTGTGGGAACTTGCGGGTGATTCACAGGTGAGCGAGCCTCAGGTCATTGTCCCTGATGGCTGCACCGAGCTTGTCCTCAATTTGGGCGATCCTATCGAGCAACTGATTGGAGTTGCGGGTTCTCTTGCCCAACCACGCGTAACCGTTGTCGGCGAAATACGTCGCCCGGTGGTTACATTAACAACGGGCCGTATCGATCTGTTGGGCGTCCGATTCCTGCCCGGTGGGTTGCAACCCTTTATCAGCACGCCCATCGGTGAAATCGTCGATCGCATCGAGGCTCACGACGACGTGCTTACGCGTGCGATGCGAGAAACGATCGCGCGCGTACAGAACGCATGCATTGCGGACCGCCTCGAACTTCTCGAAATCGGCCTCATCGACACATTACAAAAAGCGAAACGACTGGACAACGCGCTCACGCGACGGGTTGTGCGTGCCCTGATGGACCATGAAGGGTGCATTCGAATGGAAGCGCTCGCAGAAGAATTTGGCGTGACGCGCAGACACATCGAACGCGCATTCGCGCTCGGCGTTGGCGCTTCGCCGAAATCGCTCTCGCAAGTGCTCCGATTTCGTCGTGCGCTTGTCGCGATCGAGAATGAGGACGAGCACTGGACCGATGTCGCAGAAGCATGCGGCTACTACGATCAGTCGCACTTGATCCGCGATTTTAGGCGCTTCGCCGGCTCCACGCGGAGCACTTACTTACGTTCAAACCACCCGCTCAACGGCCTATTTCATGGCATCGTGACCGCAACGTGATGTCGCATTTTTCCAATACGCGGCGTGCGTTCGCGATCAGGGTTGCGCGCATGAAGCTCTCATCTATTTTGGTTCTTAGCGTTTCGGCTTGTGCACCGGCAGCTTCTACTTCGACGTCGAGTCCCGAAGACGCTCGAGCAAAAGAGCCCAATGCGAACGACGACGCGATCGCAGTTACCGGCGGCACCTTTCGAATGGGATCGCCTGACACGGAAAGCGGCCATGATCAGGACGAAGGCCCAACGCTCACGCTCACGATCGCCCCATTTCGAATCGACCGCAGCCCTGTTTCGACGGGAGCGTTTGAGGCTCACATGAGCGAAGTGCTCGCACGCGATTCTCTCTCGAAGTGGTACGCCGAAACCGATACGCCCGCTTCGTGGCTGGGCAAGTGCAACGTTGGCTCACAGCGCGGTGACCATCCCGTCAATTGCGTCAACTGGAATGCAGCGCGCGCCTACTGCCAAGTTCGCGGCGGCGACCTGCCGACGGAAGCCGAGTGGGAATATGCAGCACGAGCCGGTACCACCACTTCGTATTGGTGGGGCACTGCATACGAGGCCGGACATAGCGTCGACTCTGCGTCGTGCAAGACGCGAGGCTGCCAAGGATCAACGGCGCCCATCGCGTCGGCCGGCCCACGCTGCAACGCGTGGGGAATTTGTGACATCATCGGTAACATTTGGCAGTGGACGCTGACAGACTACCGTGAGCATCTCGACGACGCTGTTTCGATTATCGCTCCGCAAACACCCAAGAAGCCCGTCCATCGAGGCGGCGCCTGGCTCGACAACGTAACGACACTCTTTCGCTCAGCGCAACGTGGCCTCAACTATCCAGAGCACGGACTCACCGGCGTCGGCTTTCGCTGCGTACATCGGTAATTCACGACGTTGCAATTCCCCATTCAGTCGAGCCAGATCCAAATCTTAAACACCGCATAGCCAGAACCAAGCGCAACGGGCACGAGCCATGCGCTCACCATCCAGCTTGTGTTCCAAAGCCAATGCGAAGCAAACGTGCTGGCGACGACAAACCCGACAACCAGCCCAATCGTTAATACGACCCAGAACCGCGAGACGCTGCGGCGATCATCGTTGTACATCACGTAAGCGTCCGACTTACTTGCACTGCTCTCTTTGCGCAACGCGCAGTGCATCTTGCCCAGATGAGGCATTGCGCCCTCGCGGTTCGATCACGCAAGGACGCAATTTGTAACTACATACGACCCATTTACTGACATACCGGCGGTGTCTTTTCGCCCTTCGCGAGCGAGTCCCATGCCTTGAGCGCACAATCGGCGCGTTTTGTGGCGGTGCCTAGTGCCGCGAACCCGTCGATGAAGGTGTTGCGATCGGCTTCGCTCCACAGCTCTGTGCGGGTGCCGAGGTTCTTGCTCGCAAATAAACGCGCCGATGCGTAGACGGCACGGCCCGCAGCCTTCGTCCAAGGGAGCGTTGGATCGTTGTTAGGGTAGGACGCGATCTTCGGATTGCCACCGTTGAATTCTGCGGCTGGGACTTCGGTCGTCGCGCGAAAGTTGCCGTGCACGTTCTCGCTCGAGCACTGCGGAAATGCGGTTGAATAGGTCGCAGAGTCTTTCGACTCTTGTTCGGGGTGATAATTGAGCTGGTTGGTTTTCATGCATGCTTCGTGCGAAAACGAGTCCGCAAGCGAATGGAGGTAGACGCCAAATCCCCAAACCTTGCCAGCGACAGGATTTTGATTCGCGCCGTTGACGGAAACTGTTGGCGTCGAGATGCCCGAATAACCTGCGCCTGATATCGCGCGCGAGTTTCCGTTGATTGCCCAGTCGTCAATGATCGAGAGCTCGGGCTTCTTGGGGTCTTTGCAAACGTTGGACGTTGAAAAGTAATCGCACGTGTTCGATTTGATGCCGGACACTTCACCGACAGCCGGATAAGTGAGCGACGGCGTGGACGTGCTCGCAGCCCTTCTGGGAAAGTGCCAAAAGCGAGATTGATAAACATCGATGCGCGACGTGTTGTTCACCGAGACTTTGAGCCCGGTGTAGCCAACAAAGTATCCGTGCATCGCGCTGCCTGTTTTGCTCGTAAAGAGCTGCCAGTCGGTGGCTTGACACGTCACGGCTGCTTTCTCGGCTTCGTCGGCGGTGAAGCCGGCCGCGCGCAGCAGCGTGCGCGTAAACTCATAGTGAAACGTGCTGTGGTACTCCTGCATTTTGTTGGTGGTGTTCGGGTACGCGTAGTTCGGATTGAAGTAGTCGTCGTTGTAAGCCGAAGCAGTCGTCGTCGTGAACAACGCACCAATGGCAGCGATCGCACCGACCGCACTCGCATAATAGGATCTCATCTTCCCTCCCAATCGCGCCCCACCTGCATTCGGTAAGCAGCGCGAAGATCGAGGCGACCACAAGTAGACGCGCAGAAGTTGTTGCGAAATCGTTGCGACTCACGATTTTGACGACCGTCTCACACAGGTGGCAGAGCGTGTGCCGAGTCGCGTTCGCTATGAAATCGCCGCAATTGTCGCAGCCACAGCCGCATCATGACCTTCGAGCAGGCAGAGAAAGAGGCACAAAAAAATAAGTGCCTTGGGGTCTCTTGCGGTCTTGCGTAGCGAGTCGCCCACGAGCTCTGGTGCGAATTCAATGTCGTAGTGACCCATGCGCGCGGTGATATCGAGGACGCATGTGCGATCGGCTCGCAACAGTCGATGATCATTTTTGTGCCAAACAAGCGTTGTTCCATCCGACGTCTGAATGGCATTGCGGCTCCACCCGGAGGCAACCCGAAGCACCGGCTCAAAAGCACCAGCGGGCGCGGCGGTTGACACGGGTGCTAAAAATCCGGACCGCTTCAGCAACCATACCGGACCGCCATCCCATTCAGCCTCAGCAACATTGGCGCGTTTCATGGCGAGTGTTCCCACAACACCGGTCGATCCGATGAGGGACAATCGACTCGTCGAGAGGTTCGTCGTTTCGGCTCGGAAGCGTTCCATGGCCCAGCAGGTAGCACGCGCCAATCACACCGCAAGACTGCGGAAATGCACCGGACACCACCAACGTTCACTGAACGCGAATAGAACCCGCTATCGAATCCACCGGGCCCGCAGCATATCGGCAGCTTCTTCGGGACTTGTCGCTCGCGCGCGAAGGGCTTCCGCAAGCTCGCCCGCCAATTCGGTAACGGAACGATCTGCGCGAAACTCGGCAATCAACCGCTGCTCGGCGATGCGCCACGTGGACAGCATGGCCTGCCCTGCCCGCTGAGCATCGATCCAAGCCCCTTGCTCCGAAAAGAAGCGATTTATGAGTGCGTCCAATTCGTCAAGTCCCTCACCTGTCAAGGAACTTGCCGTCACAACTGGAGCGCTCCAACGCGAATTTTTTCGTGGGGCGTAACGCAATGCAGCTTGCAACTCGGCCTTTGCGACTTGCGCTCGCGTAAGGTTGTCACCGTCGCACTTGTGCACGAGCACGGCGTCGGCGAGTTCAAAGATGCCTTTCTTGATGCCCTGCAATTCGTCACCAGTACCCGACACCGCGAGCACCAAGAAGAAGTCGACCATCTCGGCCACAGACACTTCGGACTGCCCGACGCCAACGGTTTCGACAAACATCCACTCGTATCCGGCCGCTTCGCAGATGAGCATTGCCTCGCGCGTTCGTCGTGCAACGCCACCCAGCGCAAGGCCACTGGGCGAAGGCCTCACGAACGCATTGGGGTGCGCGCTCAAGTAGGGCATGCGCGTTTTGTCGCCAAGGATGCTGCCACCGGAAACGACACTTGTTGGATCCACCGCGAGGACGGCAACATGGGCGCCGCCGTCGAGCAACCGCTGCCCCCATGCGTCGAGCAGCGTGCTCTTACCAGCGCCGGGAACGCCGGTTACGCCAATGCGGCGTGCCTTGCCCGTATCGGATGCGAGCGCGCGCAGAACCTCTCGCGCAACTTCACGATCGGCTTCGTTCGTGCTCTCAACTAATGTAACAGATTTAGCTACAATTGAACGATCGCGCGCGCGTATGCCGTCGACATAACGTGCCACTGAAAGTGTGCTCACGAGCGCCGCTCAACCGCATCAATGAGATTGATCGCGGCCTCGGGAATGTTGGTGCCCGGTCCGAACACGGCAACCGCACCCGCAGCGATGAGCGCCGGCTCGTCTTCTGGAGGAATGACGCCGCCCACAACGATCAGAATGTCACTTCTGCCGGCTGCGCCAAGTGCCGTGCGAAGCGCAGGCACGAGCGTCAGGTGTCCGGCAGCCAGCGAGCTCACGCCAACTACGTGAACATCGTTGTCGACCGCCTGCTGTGCCACTTCCTCGGGCGTTTGAAACAGCGGCCCAATGTCGACATCGAATCCCAGATCGCTCAACGCAGATGCAATCACCTTCTGGCCGCGATCGTGGCCATCCTGCCCCATCTTGGCGACCAACACGCGAGGGCGACGCCCTACCCGCGCTGCAAATGCCGACGCGCGCGCGCGCACGTGATCGACGGTCTCTCGCGAGTTCTGCATACCTGCATTGTACACGCCTGAAATGGTCTGAATCCTGGCCTTGTAGCGTCCAAATACCTTCTCGAGCGCAAAGCTCATTTCTCCAACCGTGGCCCGCGCGCGAGCTGCCGCAACACTCAGGGCGAGCAGATTGTGATCATCTGACGTTGCAGATGAGACCGTCGCTGCGGATTGCGTCAATCGGTCGAGCGCATGCTGCACGCTTGCTTCATCGCGATCGCGTTTGAGTTCGGCAAGGCGAGCAATTTGAGCCGCGCGCACCTTGGCGTTATCGACGCGCAGAACGCGAATCGCATCTGCTTCATTGGGTCGATAGCGGTTTACACCCACGATGACTTGCTCACCGCTATCGATGCGTGCCTGCGTTCGGGCCGCCGCCTCCTCGATGCGCATTTTGGGAATACCCGCCTCGATGGCTTTGACCATGCCGCCATACGAATCGATTTCAGCGAGGTGCGCCTTCGCGCGCGCGATCAGCTGCGTCGTCAGTGTTTCAACGTAGTGCGAACCACCAAGCACATCGATCGTTGAACAAATGCCCGCTTCTTGCTGAAGCTGGAGCTGCGTCTGGCGCGCAAGCTTCGCGGAAAAATCCGTCGGCAAGGCGAGTGCCTCGTCGAACGCATTGGTATGAAGCGATTGCGTGTGGCCCGTCGTCGCGGCGAGTGCCTCGAGCGCTGTGCGGGTCACATTGTTGAAAACGTCTTGCGCGGTGAGCGACCACCCAGAAGTTTGGCAGTGCGTTCGCAGCATCGAACTTTTCGGATTCTTCGGCGCAAACTGCGACATCAACTCGAACCAAAGCGATCGCGCTGCGCGCAGTTTTGCGACTTCCATGAAGAAGTTCATGCCGATCGCAAAGAAGAACGAAAGGCGTGGCGCAAACGCATCGACCGAAAGACCCGATGCGAGCCCGGTCTTCACGTACTCGACACCATCGCCAAGCGTGTAGGCGAGCTCGAGATCAGCCGACGCTCCCGCCTCTTGCATGTGGTAGCCGCTGATCGAAATGCTGTTCCACTTCGGCATGTGACGCGACGTAAAGCCAAAAATATCGGCCACGATGCGCATCGAAGGCGCAGGCGGATAGATGTACGTATTGCGCACCATGAACTCTTTGAGGATGTCGTTTTGAATGGTGCCACTGAGCTTCGCAGGCGCCACACCCTGCTCCTCGGCAGCAACGATGAAGAGTGCAAGAATGGGCAGAACGGCACCATTCATCGTCATTGACACACTCATCTGATCGAGCGGAATGCCGTCAAACAAGGTGCGCATATCGAGGATCGAATCGATCGCGACGCCAGCCATTCCAACATCGGATGAAACACGCGGATGGTCCGAGTCGTATCCACGGTGCGTTGCAAGATCGAACGCGATTGATAAACCTTTTTGACCACCGGCAAGATTGCGTCGGTAAAAAGCGTTTGATTCTTCGGCGGTCGAGAAACCCGCGTACTGCCGGATGGTCCACGGCTTTTGCACGTACATGCTCGCGTACGGACCGCGCGTATACGGTGCAGCACCTGGGTAAGCCAGTTCTGAGTTCGACGATGATTCGTAACTTCTATCGATCGCAATACCCTCAGGAGACTCCCATGCCGAGGCGCCCGCGACGGTGGCGTGAGGTAACGCCAAATCTTCGAGCTTTGGAAAACTCATCGCGTCACTCCATCAATCGCCGCTTCGCAGGTCCATTCCATGCTCTGCGGATCGGCAACCCCAAGCACCGATGTTGGATAGCCGCCGAGCTTTTCGGGATCGCGATCGACGAACGCCGTGATGCCCGTTACGTTCAGCGCTCCCGAACGGATTAACTTCGTTCGCTCTGCGATATCAGCGTCGCACAGAGCATGAAGCGCACCCGATGCATGAAACGCCGCGTATCCGCCCGCACTATCGATGCGCTCAAGAATGGCCCACGCGTGACGCAAGAGCTGACACGAGAGCGCCTCGATCGCGAAGCTACCATGCGCGGGATCTTTAACTTTTGCGAGCTGTCCTTCATGTTCAATCAAGCGACGCACATTGTGAACCATGCGCCGGCCAAGTTCAGACTGAGGTCGATAGCCAATATCGAAAGGCACAAGCACAACATCGTCTGCGCCGCCCACTATCGAAGCGAACGCCACGTGTGCGTTGCGAAGGAGATTCACCCATGGTTCGCGCAACGTAAGCGCCGGTGAAACACTGGTCGCAATGATGTGCGCCCACTTTGGCGTTCGCTTGCGAAGCACTTGAAGCTTGGCCCACCCCAAACGAAGCGCACGCAGCTTGGCAACCTCGGTCCAAATGTCGGACCCAATTGACACTTCGAATGTTACATTTGAGTCCCTGTCAGACCATGCGTCGGCCGACGCGAGATGCATCGCGAGTTGCAGCGCCGGTCCGATGCCAAATCGGGCGAGTCCTTCATCGAGAGAAGCACGTGCAGGCGGGAGGGCACTGAGGTCAGCGGGAGGGCGCGGCTCTACGATCAGCGCGTGTGCTTCTTTGGCCAAAATTACATCCGCATCGGAGAGCGATGTGTGGAGCGCCTCTCTGCGCGTTCCGCCAAGGAGGCGCTTGATCATCACGTCATCAAATGAGGCGCCGTCGATCTCTTTTTCAACGGCGGCTTTCCACGCTGCGAACGAAGTCATCTGCAGTGTCTTTTCGCTCGGACGTTAGCCCGCGGCAACTCCAGAGTCGTGCCGCCCGCGGATCAAATGCCAAAGGTTCGCAATGCGTGCCGTGCAAGCGATTCGGGGGAGCGCAGAATGGCAAGCTTCTTGACATATTCGTCAACTTCCCAGACAGACGACGAGCCCTGAGGAAAGTACGCAACGTCCCCCGGCGTAAGGATGCGCACGGCCCCCGTGGCTTCGTCGCACACTCGAACGCTGCCTTCAAGAATGTGCACGATCTCGTCGACACGAAAACACCAACGAAACGTCCCCGCTGTGCAATCCCACAACAGGCAATCAAGATTGCCGTCATCCGCCGCACTAAGCTTGAGCGCACGCGCGAGAGGATTCCCCCTGAGAATCCACTCGGGCCGAATAGGTGCAGACGCCAAATCGGTACGATCAACCGAAAGCTCGGATTGCACCGCCTTCCGCATGCGCAATTCCGCAACGGGCAGCACCCCACTCTCGAACTCAGAAGAAACCGGTGAACCAACCCCCGCAAGCGCGCTCTTCGTAGCCATGAGTCGAGCCTCCTTGCTTGAGTTCTACAACGCACCAAACCCATCGGCGATGTGGTTGTTATCGCCGATTGTGGAGCCCCTCTCACACTTCATGAGCCCCAGACGCTTAGCGCCTGCGGCCCGCTACTCAAGCGCCAACGCATCATACGAACAAACAACACCACCTATCGATCCCAACACGCACGCCTTGATCGTCCAATCAAACGTACTCACCCCACCCGTGATCGGAACCGGTCGATCCGGATCACCAGAGCCGTTCACCTTCACCAACGCGTTTCCGCGCACTCCGCTCTGTGCGCCCATTGGAAAGAGCTTCGTCCACTCGGGCATTGTCACGTTCGGGTTCGGTGGCGTGGGCCAGGTTCCTTGGCTGTAGGTGCCGGAGCTTGAAATGAAAATCGCGCTCTTGGCGACTCCGTACTCTCGCTCTCCCCAAATGCAGATCTGAGGTGCGGGGCAATAGTCAAACTTGTTATCGCCATTTGCATCCATGAACGCGAAGATTGCCCCGTAACCGATCTTCGCATCGGAGACACACTGGTAGGGATCCGTCTTTGCGCGAGGGCACGCGAGCAGGGCTTCACTCTGCGGTTTGCCGATGTCGCTCGCGCGAATTTTCACAAGCCCATTCGCATCCGCTTTCCAGCCGCCTGCGATCGATGTCGCGACTTCTGCAGACGCGCCGAACCGACTGTTCGGGCCTGGAATCCACACGACGGCAAAGCGAAGGTTCGTTTGGTCAGCGGCGCTTGCGGCGGCTGACGTCGTGTCGAATTTGACCTTGATACAAAGCAACTCGGAGCCGCATTCTTCCGCACCGGCATCGGTCACAGGCACACTGGTGTCAGAGCCCACGGCTGCATCGTCGGGCCCTGCATCAGGGCAGCCCGGACAGCTCACCTGCCCAGCATCATTGGGCGACCCATCAAGTGGGCCGATGCCGATAGGCTCAAGCCGGGCGCTGCATCCGCTGAGAAGGACCAACGTTGCAAGCGAAAGGTGTTCGAAAGGTTCCATGATGAGCAAGTGGCCCCACCGATCAGAAATGGCTCACGTCCTACCTCTAAATTGTTCACGCAGGGCGCTCTTCAGGAATTTCCCTGCGCTGGTCTTGGGAATGGCGGTCACAAACACCACCTCGTCAGGCACCCAGAACTTCGCAAACTTCGCACCGATGAAGGCTTTGAGTTCGTCGGACGTTGCAACCTGACCTTCTTTGAGAACAACCGCTGCAAGAGGTCGCTCGGCCCACTTTGGATGCGGCACGGCGATAACGCAGGCCTCTTTCACGGCAGGGTGTCCCATGAGCTCGTTCTCGAGATCGACCGAGCTAATCCACTCGCCTCCGGACTTGATCAGATCTTTCGTGCGGTCGGTGATCTTAATGCAGCCAAGAGCATCGATTGTGACCACATCGCCTGTCTTGAACCAACCATCGGCGGTCCACCGATCGCGTTCGCTCTCGAGTTGGTGATAGCTGCCTGCGACCCACGCGCCCCGCACTTCGAGCTCGCCCGGTGTGCGCCCATCGCAAGGGACTTTGCCGTCATCGCCGACGGCGCGCACTTCGATGAATGGAGAAGGGATTCCCTGTTTGGCGCGCGCTGCATAGCGATCATCTTCGCTGCCACTTTCAAGCTCTGGCGGCACATGCGAGACGCTGCCAAGCGGCGCCGTTTCGGTCATCCCCCACGCGTGCACGACACGCAGGCCATGCTTGTCGAACGCGCGAATCATGCTTTCGGGTGCTGCGGATCCGCCCACGACCATGCGCAAACCCGGCGACAGTTTCCATCGCAGAGGCTCGCGATCGAGCGCCTCAAGAATACCAAGCCAAATCGTGGGAACGCCCGCAGCAAGTGTCACACGCTCTCGCTCAAACAGATCGAGAAGGCTAATCGCGTCAAGGTGAGGGCCTGGCATGACGAGCTTCGCGCCCACCATCACGGCCGCAAACGGAATGCCCCACGCATTCGCATGAAACATCGGCACAACGGGCAGCACCGTATCGCTGCGCGAAATCGCGAGCGTGTCCGCGAGCGCTGCGGCAAGGGAATGAAGCGCGATCGCGCGATGCGAGTATGCAACGCCCTTGGACTTGCCTGTTGTGCCCGACGTGTAGCACATGCCCATCACGTCGTTTTCAGACAACTCGGGAAGCGATTCTGTAGCGTCTCCCGAATCGATGAACGACTCGTAGTCGACGGTACCTTCCGGAATCGGCGCGTCAGTGAGTCGAACAACGATTGTCTTTTCGAGGTTCGGAATAGCGCCGCGGAATTTCTCGAAAAGCGGAAGGAGCACATCGTCGACAATTACGACGCGATCATCGGCATGACTTGCGACGAAACCAATGTCGTCAGGATGCAGGCGCAGATTGAGGGTGTGCAGTACGCAGCCCGAAATCGGAATGCCGAAATACGCTTCGAGATGAACGTCGTGATTCCACGACAGGGTGGCCACGCGGTCCCCTTTCGAGAGTCCGGCACGCCGCAACGCAGAAGCGAGCTTGCGCGCGCGCAAGTCGAACTCACCGAGTGTGCGTCGTCGAATCGACTTGTCAGGTAACCGCGTGACGACCTCAACATTCGAGTAAAGCGCGCGTGCGCGATTGAAAATCGAGGTAAGCGTGAGCTCGTACGGCATCATCGTGTGGCGCATGCGCGAAGACGCTAGTGCAGCGCACGCGCGATAGCCTCACTCAATCGTAGGGAAATCGTCTCGGAAAGGATCAACGAAGCTCGGTGCAGTTTGCGAGCATCCAGCCGTTGATCTGCGACTTCACGACACTGCTACCCGCGCGAAAGATCGCGCCGTACTGGCTGCCGCCATCACGAAAGGTCACGACGTTGTACGTGTTACCCGTGCTTCGCTCGACCGCCGAAGCGACGTCGAAGACCATGCCATCAACGGTCGTAATCGCGTTCGTCGCCGAACCCACATAGTTGTTTGGTGCGACGTTCGTCGCCGCGGTCACTTGTGCAAGAAGCGTCGCTCCCATGCTGGCGTAGTCGGCCGTTGCGTATCGCCTTGTCGCGCCATACGCGAAGTTGCTCGTGCTTTGCAGCTGCGCGAGGCTTTGTCCAAAGATGCACGCAGGAGGAGTCACAACAGGACAGCCTGCGCCTTTGCAGACGCCCCACGCGTGTGTTGCCGACGCTGCTGACCACAACCCGATACGAGCCGCGCGTGAGATCGATGACCGAATATTACCCGGCTATTATTGATCCATAATATTACCCGGCTATTATTTTCGAATGGAACCAGAGCCAACGTTTACCGCGTTCGAAGGCGACAAACTTATCGTCACCGCGAACCTTGAGGCCACCGTGCGCAAAACCAAAGCGCGCCTCGACGCCGGTGCCTACGAAACGGTTCTCGTCTTCGAAGATCAAACCGGCAACCAAGTTGGTTTTGACTTTCGTGGAACCATCGAAGATGGTTATCGCGCGATTGGCTTCGCACCCGCTCTTTGTGCAACCGGGGAGCGAGGCCAAAGCGCGGACGGGTCCCGGCCGCCCGAAGCTCGGCGTGCTTTCGCGCGAGGTGTCACTCTTGCCACGTCACTGGGCCTGGCTTGAGAGGCAACCCGGTGGCATCTCGGTCACATTGCGCAAGCTCGTCGAAGAGGCGCGCAAGAACATGAGCCAACCTCAACGCGAGCATGCCGCACGCGACGCAACAGGCAAGTTCATGTGGGCCATGGCAGGCAACTTCGCGGGCTTTGAAGAAGCCTCTCGCGCACTCTTTGCTGGCGATCGCAAGCGCCTCGACTCTCTCGTTCGCAAGTGGCCAAGCGACGTGCGTGCGCATATCAAGCGGCTTGTTAGTCAAGGTGATTAACTGCACCTCAAAGAGATGCGCGTCCACGCAAAGGCGACGCGCATCTCTTCGCCGCTCGAGAGACATCGATCAGCCAAGGTCATCATCGAAGCGATGGCGTAACGAGTCCCAACGATCCTTTACGTCACCAGACAAGTCCTTCAAGTCGGCGCTGATGTTCTCGAGCTTGCGCTCCAACTTGACGATGTCCTCGTCAATTTTCTTCTTCGTAGTGTCCGACGCCTTAGCGCTCTGGGCTTTGAGTTTTGCAATCTCGCGGGTCATCACACGACTGCGAGCCTCGAGTTTTTCGCGATACTCGCGAACGTTCGCGGCGAGCGTCTCGTCCGCCTTACGCCTTGCCTCAGCACTCTCGCGCTCCGCATTCTGAGCCGCATAACGCGCCTCACGTTCCTTCTTATCACTTTCAACACGAGCCCTTTGTGCTGCTTCTTCGGCTTGCGTTGCTCTCTCTCGTGCGCGCTCGGCTTCATCCTGACAGCCGCCAGCAGCAAGGCAAATCAGGCTGCCAAAGACAAAAGCTTTCATGCTCTTCATGGAGTTGCTCCTTTGCTTGATGCATCCCCGTTTTGCAACCGCGATGCCAACGAAGTTTCACAACGCAATCGTCGAACAACGCCTTTGTTTTCCCTTTCAGGCCTTAAGCGCGTGCACCATTGCGCCCCACATCGCACGGGTGCCACACGTTTCGAGCGAGATGTGTGGCGAAAGCAACAAGGCCTTCACGGACTCGCGAGCGCCGCGTATTGACACAGTGATGCGCGACGCTTCTTATGCGCGCCATGGCCGACAAAGGTACGCACTCGCACCTCGGTCCAATTTCGTTCGCAGCAATGCTCGTTCTCGCACCGGCGTTGAGTACATACGGCGTCTTCGAGGCGCGAGCAGCGCTCAGTCTTCCTGCATCGACGTTCGTTCCGCTTCCTGCCGAGCACGACAAGGCTGCAACGCACGGGATGAAAACATTGGTCATTTTACTTGACGGTCTCCGTTCCGACGTCGCGCATGCGCTGCCCAACCTGAACGCGATTGCCGCAAGAGGCGCCGAGACTGAGATCGAGATCGTTCCACCCACGATTTCGTCGCCTCAGTACGTTGCCTTTCTCACCGGGGTCGCACCCGCAGATTCTGGCGTGCGATCGAACAGCGGCCTCTACCGCATCGCGCTCGATAACGTCGCATTGCGTGTGCAGCAAGAACACGCCGGCATCACGCTCGAAATCGGCGATGACGTCGATTGGTGGAAGACGATGTTTGGCCCCTCGTTCAACGAGGCGCTTCTTGTAAAGCCCGCAGAGCTTCTCACGACCGCAAAGACCAAACTGCGATCGATCGAATTTGGCTTGGTCCATCTTTGCGCCGTCGACAATGCGGGCCATGAACACGGCGCATCGGGACCGGAATACGCTGCAGCGGCGCACGAAGTCGACGAAGCTACCCTCGTGCTCGCCCAAACGTGGGGATGGCCAAACGTCAACTTGGTTGTCATTTCTGATCACGGTCACAGGCCAAAGGGGGGCCACGGCAGCGACGACCCCGACGTTCGTTTTACGCGCATGATCGTAAGCGGCGGTATGGCGAAACGCGCAGCAACAGCCATGGGCGCACGATCGATCGATGTCGCACCCACGCTTGCGGCACTTCTCGGCGTCAGTGCACCCGCCCAAGCCCAGGGACGTTCGCTCAACGAACTTTTAGACGTCGATGATGGGCAGAAGAACGCACTCGCACAAAGCGATAGTGCGCGCCTAGCCCGGATTGAGCCCTCGCTACAGCATGGCCGAGCACTGGCAGCGAAGAGAGAGCGTCGCGAACAAATCCTACGCGGCGCAGTCCTTACAATCGCGCTCGCGATCGTCGCTTCGCTCAATTGGAAACGACGCATTGCGGTGGCAGGTCCGTTCGCTTTGGGATTCTTACACCTCGCGCTTACCGTCGCGACGTACGGAGCGTCGTTCGGCGCCCTCTCGTTCGCGGCGGCGAGACTCAGTACGCTCCTCGTCCGAGACGTTGCGCTCTTCTCGTTCGGTTGGACGATCGTCCTTGGGGTCGCAACATATCGACACTGGACGCGAGCCAAGAGAGAGCAACTGTTGGCCGCCGCAACGTGCGCCAGTCTGGGTGCGGGCGTGCTCGCCTGCGCGAGTTTCGTATGCGCAGGCGTTTCATCAAGCCGCTTTACTTTTTCGCCTGCCTGGGTGGCAGCAGCACCCCTGGTGAGCTTCGCGAGCTATGCCGCGTTCGCCGCAGGTGCGCTAGCGCTCGTCGTCGGCCGCGAAGGCGTGCGCGCCTGGCGTGAGAAGACGCGCCTCAGTTCGACGTCACAAGTAACTCCACACCCATGAGCGGCCTCGCGCCTTGCGTTCACCATAAATGCGGCAGAGTGGATACAGCGCAATCACCGCCGCGAGCCAGATCGCATACACGCCCACGAGCGACCATCGATGTTCGTATCCGGACGGCGAAGGCAAGGCCTTGTGCTGCGCGACATAGACGACGTACGCCACGCCGTTGAGCACGAAAAGGTGCATCACGTAGTAAAAGAGCGGCACGCGACCATACACCGCGAGGATCTTCGCAAGACCCGTCTTTGCACGATCGAAGACCGACAAGAATACGAGTGCGGGGCCGAGCGTGATGAGCAGATAGGCGAGCGACGGCGGATATTTCTCAACGTTAAGAAATGCGAGCACAGAGAACGCCGCGGTTTGTTGCGGCGACCACGGGTGCGGATCGCCGTACAGATTGATCGCCCGCAGAACAAAGAAGGCAACCGTCGTGACAATTCCGGCGCGCAGAAGCAGCTTCCTTCGCTCTTCTTCGGCGCGTTTCAACCACGCGCCGCACGCATAGCCGAGCGCCATCACGCCAATCCACGGCACGAGCGGATAAAGCACCGCAACCTTGTGCCCAGCAACGGGCTCCCATTTCCAGCTCTTCTCGTGAACGAGAGACCAAAGCGGAGCGAATTTTCCCGCTACGTGAATGCGATCGAGCGCGTTGTGTCCGAGCACGATAACGCCCCCAATCAACGCAATCGCTCTCACCGGCAGAAAGATGAGACCCGCGAGCGCGAGCATCGACCAACCGATGGCCCAAATGACCTGTAGGAAAGTAAATTGATAATCGACGTTGAAGAGCCAACAAAAGCGCACGACCGTGAGTTCAAGGACGATCATCCAAATTCCACGCTTGACGAGAAACAGCGAGAGCTTGCTCGAAGTCTTCCCGGACGCACGCGACAAGTAGACCGCAACCCCAGCAAGAAAGATGAAGACTGGAGCGCAATAGTGTGTAACAAACCTTGTTACAAATAGCGCAACCGTGGTCGTCTTGAGGTCAGTTGGATCGATCGCAAAGCTGGTAAAGAAATCGCGCGCATGATCGAGCGCCATCAGCACCATGACGAGACCGCGCAGAACGTCGACAGATAAGGAACGCTCCTTCACTGCGCGAAAAGAACATTGTTGGGGAAGCGGCGCAACCCTACCGGATGCTTGCAGCGATGCTTCACATGTTGCGTCGGTACTGCCCGCCGACTTCGTAGAGCGCCGTCGAAATTTGCCCGAGCGTGCAGACTTTGCACGCATCCATGAGCGACGAAAATAGGTTCTCGTGAAGGATTGCCGCACGCTTGAGGTCAGCAAGTGCGCCTTCGGAAGCCTTCGCGTTGCGCCTTTGAAATGCGTCACGCGAAGCGATCGCATATTCTTTTTCGTCACGCGTTGAACGAATGACCTCGGGCGGAATCACGGTTGGCGATCCCTTCGGATCGAGGAACGTGTTCACGCCGATAAGCGGAAGCGATCCGTCGTGCTTCTTTGTCTCGTAGTAGAGAGACTCTTCTTGAATCTTGGTTCGCTGATACATCCGCTCCATGGCGCCGAGCACACCGCCGCGATCGCTAATGCGACGAAATTCTGCGTAGACCGCTTGCTCGACAAGCTCTGTGAGTTCGTCAACGATGAAGGAGCCCTGCAAGGGATTCTCGTTGTGTGAGAGACCGAGCTCGCGATTGATGACAAGCTGAATCGCCAGCGCGCGCCGAACGCTCTCCTCGGTCGGCGTCGTGACGGCTTCGTCATACGCGTTGGTGTGGAGGGAGTTGCAGTTGTCATAGATCGCAGTGAGCGCCTGAAGAGTCGTTCGGATGTCATTGAAGGCAATCTCTTGCGCGTGCAGGCTCCGGCCACTTGTTTGGATGTGGTACTTGAGCTTTTGCGAGCGGTCGTTGCCTTTGTACTTACTCTTGATCGCCTTTGCCCAAATGCGACGCGCCACGCGACCAATCACCGTGTACTCGGGGTCTAGGCCGTTCGAGAAGAAGAACGAGAAGTTGGGCGCGAAGTCGTCAACGTGCATGCCACGCGCGAGGTAGTACTCGACGAATGTGAAACCGTTGGCCAACGTGAAAGCAAGTTGACTAATTGGGTTCGCGCCAGCTTCGGCGATGTGGTAGCCGCTGATCGAAACTGAGTAGAAATTGCGCACCTTCTGATCGATGAAATATTGCTGAATGTCGCCCATCATCCGAAGCGCGAATTCGGTCGAGAAGATGCACGTGTTCTGTGCTTGGTCTTCCTTTAGGATGTCGGCCTGAACGGTGCCCCGCACCTGTGTCAGCGTCGTTGCACGGATTTTTTCGTAGACGTCGCGCGGCAACACTTCGTCTCCACTCACGCCGAGAAGGAGCAAACCGAGGCCGTCGTTGCCCTCTGGAATCTCACCTTGATAGGTAGGCCGCTTCTCGCCCTTTGAGGCATAGATTTGGTCAATTTTCTTTTCGACTTGGTCGACCAGACCTTGCGCGCGGATGTATCGTTCGCATTGCTGATCGACCGCAGCGTTGAAGAAAAACCCGAGCAACATCGGCGCTGGCCCATTGATGGTCATCGACACGCTGGTGCTTGCGGATGCGAGATCGAAGCCGCTGTAGAGCTTCTTTGCGTCGTCAACGTTAGCGATACTGACGCCGCTGTTTCCAACCTTGCCGTAGATGTCAGGCCGATGATCGGGGTTCTCGCCGTAGAGGGTGACGGAATCGAACGCGGTTGAAAGACGCTTCGCTGGCAAACCACGCGACACATAGTGAAAGCGCTTGTTGGTTCGTTCGGGACCGCCTTCGCCGGCGAACATGCGTGCAGGATCTTCACCTTCGCGCTTGAGCGGAAAGACCCCAGCCGCAAATGGAAACTCGCCAGGTACATTTTCGGTCAAAAGCCACGTGAGGATGTCACCCCAGTCCTCGAATCGCGGGAGCGACACCTTCGGTATCGACAGGCGCGAGAGCGATTCGGTCGTGAGTTCTTGTTCGATGATCTTATCTCGCACCTGGAACTGAACCATTTTTGCGCTGTACCGCGCCCTGGTCGCAGGCCAGGAGTCGAGCAACTTTTTGCATTCAGGCGAGAACGTTGACTCGATGCGTTGATAGCGATCGCGCAACTCGGGCTCTGCGCTGCTTCCCTTCGTGATCGCGATCGCACCGCTCAATTGATAGAGCTGCCGCGCAATCAGTGCCTGCTCTTTGACCCACGCATGGTAGCGATCGCTCTCTTCGGCGATCTCAGCGAGGTAGCGCGTTCGATGCGGCGGAACGATCGACAGCTTCGCGCTCTCGATCGCGGGCACCTCGAGCGAAGAGTTAAACTTCGCGCCTGTCTTCTTCTCAAGTGTCTCGATGAGGAGCCGGTAGAGGCGACTCGTTCCCGGGTCGCCAAACTGCGATGCGATCGTACCCACGATCGGAAGCGAATCGTCGCTCGCCGAAAAGAGGGTGCGACTTCGTTTGTACTGTTTGCGCACGTCACGAAGTGCATCGAGCGAACCTGCCTTATCGAACTTGTTGATCGAGATGACGTCGGCGAAATCGATCATGTCGATCTTCTCGAGCTGCGTCGCGGCGCCGTACTCGCTGGTCATGACGTAGAGCGACGCGTCTGCAAGCTCGGTCACTTCGGTATCGGACTGCCCGATGCCCGATGTCTCGACGATGATGAGATCGAAGCCCGCTGCCTTGCAAATCGCGATTGCGTCCCGCACGTGCTTGCTCACCGACAGGTTCGCTTCGCGTGTCGCCATCGATCGCATGTAGACGCGAGGGTTGAAGATTGCGTTCATGCGAATGCGGTCGCCGAGGAGCGCGCCCCCCGACTTACGCTTTGAGGGATCGACCGAAATGACCGCGAGCGTCCTGTCGGAAAAGTCGGTCACGAACCTTCGTACGAGCTCGTCGACGAGGGAACTTTTGCCGGCGCCGCCAGTACCCGTAATGCCAAGCACGGGTGTTTTCTTCTGGAGCGGCGCAAGGACCGTACGCAGCCGCTCAGCGCTTTCGGGATGCGTTTCGGCGATGGTGATGAGCGCCGCGATCGCTTGTGGATCGCGCTTCTGCAAGTAGTCAATGTACTTGTCAAACTGTCCGTCGCGTGCTTCGAAGTCCGACTTCGCAATCACGTCCCCAATCATGCCCTCGAGACCCATCGCACGACCGTCATCGGGCGAGTAAATGCGCGTGATGCCGTGCTCATGCAATTCGGCTATCTCCGTCGGCAAAATCGTCCCGCCGCCACCGCCAAAAATGCGCGTCTTGGCTCCGCGCGCCTTCAGCAGATCGAACATGTACTTGAAATACTCGACGTGCCCGCCCTGATAGCTCGTGACGGCAATGCCCTGCGCATCTTCTTGGATCGCGCATTCGACGACTTCGGCAGCCGATCGGTTGTGACCCAAGTGGACCACTTCGGCGCCCGACGCTTGAAGGATGCGACGCATGATATTGATGGCCGCATCGTGGCCGTCAAATAACGATGCAGCAGTTACGATTCGGACGTGATGCTTGGGCTTCGCAAGGCTTGTCACGAGGCACGTTTTACCACACTCACCCCTCCTCTTTCGCCGCAAACGTGGCCCAGCTACACCCGAGTGCTATCGGTTATGCGTGTGCGTGAACGGACAAGCCCTGCTCGCCGCCTTGATGCTTCGCATGAGGAGAGATCGCTATCGTCCGACGGCAGAAGACTTGATGGCGCTGCGCATGACGGGCGTGACCAAACGCGACGTCGAAGCAGCGTTTGTGCTCGACAACGACGACGTGATTTTTCGAGAAGCGTTGCAGTTGCTCTCGCAGTTATAGCGTGCATCTTTTCGGGCAAGTCGGCTCGCGCAGACGAAGAAGAAGTCGTCATTAGAGGAGCCCACCGCACGCCCCAACGCGCGCGCAAAGATCCACACGGCGCCACAACCGTGATCCCAAGGGAGCAACTCGAAGCTCCTGGCTTGCGTGCAGGCGATGTCTTGAGGCGCCAACCTGGCGTCGCAATCGTTGACACGGGCGGGTACGGCTCACTTTCGACGGCAACAATTCGCGGCGCCACGTCCGCACAAACGCCTGTCTATCTCGCGGGCATCCGCTTGAATGACGACGTGGCGGGCACGGCCGACCTCTCACTCGTTCCACTGTGGATGATCGATCGCATCGAAGTGTACCGGGGGCATGCGCCTCTCGAAGCTGATCGGCTCGGCGTCGCGGGCGCCATTTTTTTTGAACCTCGGAGACCCACACGCAACGAAGCCGCAGCCGGAGGCATGCTTGGTAGCTTCGGCAGCGAGGCCTACTTTGCGAGGGCGCAGACCGGCAACGAACACGCTGGCGCACTCTTCGGTGTGCGCTTCGAGCGAGCGCGCAACGACTATTCCTTCACTGACGATCGCGGAACTCGATTTGTAACTGAAGACGATCGCAACGTGTTGCGCACCAACGCCGACGCCGCGACGTGGGACGCTTGGTCGATCGGGACGGTCAAGCTTTCTGACCGTGGACGCCTCGATATCATCGCGAATGCCGTGTCGCGAAACCAGGGAGTGCCTGGGCTCGCTCTCCTTTCCACGCGCTCGGCTCGTGCACGATTTGATCGTGAGCTCCTTGGGATTTCCACCACGCTTCGATGTGGCCTGCATTGCGAGTGGCGAAGTTTCGCGCACGCGCTGATGGCAAAGAGCCGCATTGACGATCCCGAATTTGAGATTGGCCTAGGCAGCGCAGGCATCTCCGTTCGCGGGACGCGCGCCGAGAGTGGAACGGAACTTCACCTTGGGCTCGGATCACGTGTCACGCTTTCGCCCACGCTGCGGCTCTCGGCCGAAGAGCTGGCACTCGCACCCCTGGCGCAGTCGGGAGCGAACGCCAATCGCCTCTTCGCACGACCTGGCGCCCAGTTGGATCTTAGGATCAACGACAAAGCGTCAATCCGGCTCGTCGGCGCTTTCGAGCATCAAGCGACGAGTGGCCCATTGCGCATGCCGGGAAGCCTCGATCCGCCGCCCGCCGTGCCGACGTCAACGCAGCCAATGGCACGCGCCTCAGGAAGCTATGCCATCGGTCAAGATAGTGAACTATCGCTCAGCGCGGCTCGCTATGCGCGCGTACCGACACTTGGCGAACTCTACGGCATCTCCGGAGGGGCGCGCGGCAATCCCGCGCTTCGTTCCGAGCAAGGGTACGTTTTTGACGCGGGTGGCAAAGGTCGCATTCCACTCGGCAGAACGGGAGTGGCCTACGGCGAGGTATTCGCCTTCGCGCGTTTCGTCGACGACCTAATTGCGTTTCGCCGAGCAAGCCTCAGCTACCTGCGGGCATTCAACGTTGGGCAAAGCCGCACGCTCGGCGTTGAGACCCAACTGGGCATCTCGCCGTGGCCTTTTTTGCTACTCGAAGCGAACGCGACAATTCTCGATGCGCGCGACACTTCAACGGAGCCAGCCGCGCAATTGCCCTTTCGATCGCGGCTCATCGTTGCGCCGCGAATCGAACTTCGGAGCGGCCGTGTTCAATCGCTACGCCTTGAGCGAGCGCGTCTTGAAGTCAGGTATGTTTACCAATCAAACCGCACTGCCGATCCTGCCGGACTCATTCGCATCCCGGAGCAGGGCTCACTCGACGTCGAAGCGGAGCTGACGCACTTCGGCGGCGCGTGGGCAGTGCGTGCGTTTGCACAGAACATACTCGACCAGCCGCGATACGATTTGATCGGGTACCCACTCCCCGGCCGCGCATTTTTCGTATCTGCGGAGTGGCGTGTGAAGTGAAGCTGCGGAGATGGGCCGACTACTTGGTGCACACTTTCGACTTCAGTGAGTCTGCCATTTCCTGCGACATTCCGTGAATGTATGCCTCCTGTCTGCATGTCCCGACGCGCCATCTTTCTGAGTTTGATCGCAATTCACCTCTTTGGGTGCCGGAGGATTAGCGGCGCTGAACTCGAGGCATTCGTCAAGACGACGGGCACGGCAACGTTCAGCACGAGTTGCGGAAACGCGCTTCACGCCGCGTCCGAAGCCGTTGCGATCGATGGATACAAAGTTGCCGTGACGAAAGCGGAGCGCGGCCTCCTTATCACAGCGCCGAAGCATGCCGAGTCCTATGCTTATGGATCGAAAACCTCCGCTGCGGTTCTCGAAGCTGCGGTCGCACTCGAAGTAACCACGAAGGCCAAGTTTGGAAAGTGCGTCGTCGCGGTGCGACCCAAGGGCTACATCAATAGCGCAGAGGTCGATGACTTCTCGTGGCCTCCTCAATACCTCGAAGAGCGCGTGATGAATCCGTTCTTTCGCAACATGGCGCGCTTGCTCAATACACCTGCGTTGCAGCAAGCGACCGAACCCGAAAGAAATAGCGAGCCATCCGCGAAGCCGCCCACCAAGCCGTCAGCCCCAGCGAGAAACGATCGCGCGTTCTAAGTTACAGACTGACGTGGGCCTATCGCTCGGCCTCATGAAACAACAATGTCCCTGCCCCCAAACGCACGCGCGTGCCACGCCACACAACGTGCTTCTTGAATGGCGCAAATGCCCACACGACGAGCGAGATGGCATCGCGAAGAGGCGCCAGCACAATTGGCAACACGCTCGCGTGCGGACCGCGCAAGATGATCCACTGCCCCACGTCCCGCATTTGCCAAAGGACGATCGCAAGCAAGAGCGCGTCTCTGCCCATCAAGTGCCACGCAAAGGGCAGCATGAAGAGAGGGCTCGTCAGCGGCTCGAGCAAGTAACCAGCCGGCCGCAAACGGATCCGCAGCATCGCCCATCGCACGTGCCGATCGAAGAACGACTTGAGTGAAAGACTTTGCGTCACGTTGCGAAGGACAACGTTCGCCAGCCGAACTTTGTAACCCGCGTGTTGGAACATCTTGCACATCACGAAGTCTTCGGCGAGTACGTCGGACACTTTTTCGAAACCACCGATCTTCTCGAATGCCCGTCGCGAAAAGAGCATCGACTTTCCGACCACGCACGCGTCACCAAGCAAAGTCGGCAGCGCTGCGCCTGCGACACAGAACCCATTGAGCTGCACATTTTCGAGCGCCGAGCCAAGCGTGCTCTCGCCGTAGCCGACAAATAGGTTTGTCACGATGCCGGTGTGCGTTTCATCGTCAAGAAACGTGTCTACTGCATCTTGCACATATTCTTCAGGTGCACTGATGTTGCTATCGCTAATGAGCAGCAGGTCGTATTGAGCGCTCGAAACCATCTGGCGAATGTTGCGCACCTTTGGATTGAGACCCGAAGCTCCCTGATGAATCACGACCTTCGCGGAGACGTTCGGGTAGCGCAGCCTCAGTGACTCGACGAGCGCGACGAGCGCAGGTTGACTCCCTTCAATGCCGAAGACAATTTCGTAACGCTCGTAGTCCTGAACGAAAAACGTTTCGAGATTGCCATACAGACTCGCATCCGTTCCACACAGCGGCTTCAAAATCGTAACGCCTGGACGCGCATGCTCCGACGAGAGCACGCGCTTCTTACGACGCGAGCCGATCGCCAAGAGACCAAAGGTCGTCCACGAAACGCAGCAACCGATCACAACGAGCGACAAGAGGTGCGACATGTTCACGCCTCCTCCGGTTTGAAAATGCGCGACCAAAGCGGCATACACACCGACACGTAAACGACGAAGGTCCCAAGGCAGCGCGCCACCAAGTAAGGCATCGGCGTATGGGTCACGAGCAGATCAAAAGCGATTGCGTTCGCCGCAAAGCCAAGGAGCTCAACACCGGCGAATTGCACACCTTGACGAACCCACTCGCGGGAGCGGTCGCGAAACGCAAAGCGCTTGTTGCCGACAAATTGAACGAGCATGCCAAGTGTGAGCGCCGGAATGCTCGCGACACGAACGTGCACGCCAAAACCACTCACCAGCAGCGTGAGCACGAGGAGGTCAGTGAGCGTAGCGATCCCTCCCACCCCGAGGCTGCGAAAGAAACGAGTCAGAAGTCGCCGCGATTGCTCTGGCATGCATCGCTTGACGCAACGTGCATGCCACGAATTGGCCTCTCGTCACGGATGCGAAGCAGGTCCAAATGCGGCGCAAAAGCAGGGCAGCGCCAACGTGCGTTCACAAAGGAGTGCACCGTGGAGTGCGCAATCGAGAAGCCAGCGCGAACCCTTGGTGCAGCAACTTCTACGCAGTGCGGACAGCGATTGCGCCACTCGCCCAAGAGCGCGCATCGCACACGGCAATCGTCCCTCGCAGACGGAAGCGTTCTTCTCGTCGGCGGCATGAAAGCGTTCGACGGATCGAAAGCGCTCGCAAGTTGCGAGCGCAGTCAGTGAACGCGACTCTCGCCAATGCGTAGTTGAAGGACTACGTTCGAATGATGTCGCGTAGGCACATTCTCGTCGTGGCTCTTGCTGCTCTTGCAGCGCTTGGATGCTATGCGCTCGTCGCCGCCCCGAAGAGGCCAGACGGAGGGGCAGGGCTCTTAGCAATAGGCGCGAACGCACCTGATTTCACGGCGCTCGATACGGCGGGCAAGCAAATCACGCTCGCGAGTTTGAGAGGCAAACCGGCAGTCGTGTTCTTCTACCCAAAGGACGGCACGCCGGGCTGCACAAAGGAAGCTTGCGCCTTCCGCGACAGCTTCAACGAGTACGAACGGCGGGGCGCGGTGCTCATCGGTGTGTCCTCTGATTCTGAAAGTTCGCACACCAAGTTTCGTGCTGAGCACAAACTGCAGTTCCCGCTCGCATCCGATGAAAGCGGCGCCGTCGCAAACGCGTATGGCGTGAAGCGTTTCGCCAGCCTTGCACAGCGGATCACATTTGTGGTCGGCAAGGATGGGAAGATCGTCAAGGTGTTTCCTGATGTGGATCCGGGGGTGCATGCGCAGGAAGTGTTGGCGGCGTTGCCGCAGTAGACTGGGGGCGCTGCCGCTGATGCTCTTGCGTAACCGCGCAGGTGACCTTTTATATGGGCGCTGCGCTTCGCGAATATGTGCTGCGCACGGCTATTTGGGGGCCGAAACCGCATGGTTTCGCCCCCAAACCCCCATCTTCCTTTCACTACGTTGAGATGATTCGTGCATCTGGGCGTTTGACTACCCTGGTGTCCACCTGGATCGCTTCCCTACGCACGCAGGAGCGTGCTCGGTCGCTAGGTTGTGGGTCGGGTGGTGCTGCCTGACAGAGCCAGATGGGACTTGGGGTTAGTTGTTGCTTGGTCGGCAATTGGATCATTTCGGTGCGAAGCCGATCACGTTTGGTAGGGACCAAAATCGTTGGTTGTCGTCGTTCTCGGTGAAGCCTGTTTCGTAACTTCCGGTGGCACGAATTTCTGTTTCACCGGAACGGAGGGAGAGGGATGCTTCGGGGCCTCCTTCGACGAACATGGCGGCGCGCAAGTCGAGTGCGGGGGTCGCTAGGATTGCTGCGAACTGCGTCATTGTGAAGGGCGTGCGTGAGTGGATGAACGCAACCCTTCCGGATCGATCCTGACCGATTGCGGTGGCGCTGTAGACCTTCTCGTCTTTCCAAACAATCGCGCTGCCGTCGCAGTCGAGCAAACGGTAGTTCTGCACGATCGAACCATATCGTCTGCGAACGGACGCAAGGTTGAAGCCTTGACACGTGCGACCAAAGAACGCGACTGGGTCGCTGGACTTGCTGACAGGGTCCCACGCCATGAACGCGCCGTACTTTGTCGCATCGGCAAGATTATTGACGTTCTTGCCACTCACCATGAGGCCCACGCTGCGCGAGTTCTCTTGGAACATCGACGCGTTCATCACACCCGTAAGGTGAAACCGCTCGCGCCATTCGTCCGCGCGCTGTGTGCCTTTGTTGGCGAGCGCGGTCAGGAGTACGAAACGATAGTGCGACGGGTCGGCACGCGCGATGGTGATGCAGCCATCACCGACGTTGACCGGCGACGCAACCTGGGCTCGAAAGCGCTGAAGGACGAGACCCGGTGCAAGTTCGAGCGTGAGGGGCGCCGTCGCACAAGGCTGCAAGCGCGATCCATCCGCTATTGACGAAGCATCACGCGCGGGCTCGCTCGATGCGATCGCTGCAGGGGACGGACGCGACTCCTGGCCCCTGCGGCATCCCCAAAGCAAGCTCGATAACCCCGCAACGCAACCAACGCGAATGGCCCATCGCATCGCCTTCGCAAGCATGGGGTCCAAAACGCCCGCCGAAACCGTCTTATTCCGATTCATTCCAAACGACGTACCGCCCTGTCGCGATACTATGCACGATACTATGCTCGGCATGCGCGCGTTCACGGCCATCATCGCTACTGCGAGCCTGAGCTGCGGCTCGATTGCGGCCGATCCGCCCGACGCTGCCGCGATCCCTGCGCCACTCACGTTCGAGCGCGACAACGCCAACCAACGCACCACCTCTCAACTCAAGTGGACCAAGCACGCGTCCTCAACGCTCGTCTCCGGAAATGTAACACTTGCAGTCTGCAGAGATCACTTTCCGGCCGGGTCCGAAGTTCGCAAAGAGATCGAAACGACCGTAGCGCTTTACAACACCGTTGTTGCAAATGCCGCCCACGTCACCATCACTGAAGACACCCACCTCAACGAAGCCAGTTTGTTCGCCCCATCTCCGACCGTCAGCCGCATTGACTATCTCGACACCTTGCGCGAGGACTACCCCGGCTTTCCGTGCCATCCAGACAAGACTGACATCACGCGCGAGAGTTGGGTGATGAACACCTGTCGCTATCGTGAAAGCACGGGTTGGTCGAATCGATCCGGCAAAGCGACCGCATTCGTCATTTCGGTCAATCGTAACGGATATGATCACTTTTCCGATCCAGCCTCGACGGACCATCCCCACATCACCGGCCTCGCACACGAACTCGGCCACGGCTTTGGCATGGATCACACTACCGTTTGGCCAGAAGGTGATCGCGATCTTGTTTCGACGATGCAGGGCAACCTGTCCGTGCTTGCAGCATACGACGTTGCCTTTATGCGTCACTTCTATCCGCGAGAGGGCGCAAGTGCGCACATCCTTGCAAGCCCGCGCATTCGTATCAAAGACAGTGACAAATATCAAACGTGCTACGCGGCGGACGCGAGTGAACAAGCGAGTTTTCCTCGTCAGCTCTATCGTGACGGAGATGCGTGGAAGGACTGCGCAACTGAGGCGCTGCCCAAACTTCTGTTTGTCTGGTTCGCCGATGGGACCGAACCCCTCCAGAGTGTTCGCGGTTCACTCACGCTGGGTGGATCTCAATCGATCGTCGAGTGGACATCACCAGACATGGAAGGCGCGTCGCAAGACACATTCGCTGAAACGCTGACATTCAGCGGCAATGCGTTTCACGGGCAACCGATGGGCAAGGAGCTCCCTGCGACGATCCGCATTTCGGCGATGGCTGAGACGCCACTATCAAGCGAATTGACGATCGCCACGACACTTCGCGCTTCACTTGGGGAGTGCGCGAAAGCACAAAAAAACAGCTGCGCGTCTGCACTGCTCGACCCGTAAGGTGCAGCCCACATCATCAAAGCGCAAACGGATGCGCAAGCCTCCTCTACGAAGACTGACTTCGGACGAGGGCAAGGGCGTCACGAATATTGCCAACCGCTCGCAAACCGTGAGCCTGCCGGACGCACTCCGCCCTGAGTGCTTCGCTCGCGCCCTTTTCACGCAGATAGGAAGCTCGCTCATACGCGAGAATCGCGCTTCGGCCTGAGGAACTGAGAAGGCGGCCGAGCCATAGGTAACCTCGGACAGGTACAATTGTCTCGTCGTCCGTAAGCCAGCGTTGTGCGACGCGCGTCGCGAAGTCAGCAACGCGCGGAAATCCAAGTGCAAGGCTCATGGCAGTCCAACACAGGACGGTCACATCTGCGATCGGCAGCTCGTTCATTAACTTGACGACATCGTTCGCCCTCGCTTCATCGTGATCCCGAAGGCAACTGATCAGAGACGCCGCGGTTCCGTCTGCGCTCACCGCACGCGGCAGTGAATTTCCTGCGGCAAAAGCGAGCCACGTCTCGATCGAAAAATCCATCCGGCCAAGCGAACGCAATGCTGCGACAGGCTCTTCGCGTGCGTACTGAATCGCTGTGACCCGCTCTAGAACACCCAGAAGGCGCCGTTCTGAAGATGCGCGCGCACAAGCCTGCAGACGATCAAGTTCGACGGGCGTAAGGAACACGTGCATTCGCATCGCATGTCTTAGCAGCACATCGTGCTCGCTCCGCGAAGCAAGAACTTCGATTGCCGTCGCACGCAGGTGAGGACTTACGTTCCACAACGACCAGCGATCGTAAGAGCGGCGCTGCTCGTCGGTGAGGAGCGCCGCTTGAATTTGGTTCATGTACTTGACCATCGAACCGTCGCGCTCGCATGCCCCAAGCTTCGCAAGCTCGAACATCGTGTTCGTCATGAGCGACGCGTCGCGTGATGGCATCGCGCTAGCCATTTCGAATCGCCTGCGCGCGAGCGTGCGATCGCCGACCGATGCCGCGAGACGCCCCGCCAAGTGAAGATACTCGGGCTGCACAAAACGCGACGCAATGAGTTCTCCAACGTTGAGCGCCGACATCGGCCGCAATTGGTCAATAACCCGAACCATCTCGTCTGGACGGTCCGCGCGACGAAGCTCAACGAGACCTTCTTCAAACGCAAGCGCGTCATTCGCAACATCTGCAAGGCGCATCCACTGCGCAAGCGCGCGCCTTGAATCGTCACTCTGGTCGCCGCGAAATGCTAGCGGCCGTAGCGCTGTCATTGCGGAACGCGCGCCGAGCGAGCCTTCGAGCGCGAGCGCGGCCCTGAGTTGCGCTTCCCCAAGCAAGCTCATCGATCGGCGACAACCCCAATGCGGCCGAGACGCTCAAGGGCCTGCGAAACCCGGTCGGCTACAGTCTCGATGATCGCGAGCCTTTGACGCACCGCCGGGACACCAGCCCGATTAACAGGAGGCTCAGTGCGCAACGACATCAATGGCGCGTCGAACTCGCGCTCTAACGTTGTGCCGAGGGAGGCCAGCTGTGCGCGTTGGGCTATCGCGACTTCGTCAGATTCGCTCACCATAAATGACGTAAGCACGAAGCGGACACGTAGACCTTGCTCGAGCAGGTACTCGATCCGCCTTGCAATGTAAGCAGGACTGTCGATGTCCTCCTGAGCACCTTCTGCACGACCGATCGTCCGCGTTAACGCTTCGGCTTCGCGATTGGCCTCTTTGTACGCAATAGCATCATCGGCAAAATATGCTTCGCGTCCACGCTCCTCGAGATTCGTCAACTTATTTTCCCATTCTTCGCGTGACAGACCGAACATGGTCTTGTCATTGCGGTAGATGATCGAGCGCGCGAACTCGACTTGGTCAACGAAACGATCAAGATGCGGCGAGAGCGAAGAACCGTCGCCTTCCCCGAAC
>JAHFDZ010000441.1 GCA_023248745.1 Myxococcales bacterium
GGATCGGCCGCGTTCTGCTGAAACGAACACAACGCAAGAAAGAGAAAAAGCGCGGTGGTCCAAAGCAGAAGCGCCGCAACTTCTCGACCACGACCGAGCGCACCTGCGCCTTTGCCGACGATCGTTGGCGCGCGCTTGTTCGTGGGAACTTCGCCGGCCTCAAGAGGGCGCCTCGGCGCGTAGATAGGCGACATCATGCGACTTTATCCTACCCTCAACGTACCGATCCGATCGGGTCAAGGGCAAGTTCGCGTGGTGGGCAGCGCGATCAAGTCAGCAAAGGCAATTAAGGAAGCAAGAAAGGAAGGTTCGTTGTCCTCTTGTTGCGTCCTTGATTGTGCATGAATTTCGCGCCAAGGATCTTGCGCTTGGGCGCCGAGTTCTTAGCGAGAGGTGCCAAATTGGGGCTTTCTGGCGACAAAACGGGACACGGCAGTGACACACTCGCTTTGCCGAGCACCGATCTGCAAACAGTTCCGCTTCGCCTTCGATGGAGCGTACGATGTGCTTTCCTCGCGATCAGCCGGGACAGGGAACCATGCGAAAACTGAGAAGCTTTGTGGGCGTAGCTGCGCTCGGGCTCACGCTTTCATCTTCGATTGCGCTCGTTGGCTGCGCCGTCGACAAAGAGGACCTGCGCCATTGGGAGTCGACCCTCAATGGACCATTCAAACTCAACGCGGTTCTCTCGCACGACAAATACAGTTGGGATCTGCGCGCTGAAGCCGCGATGTCACTCATCCGCATGAAGACACGAGGAGGCCAAAAGGTAGGCCTCGATACGTTCATTTCGGGTTACAAAAACAACGAAGGGACGCGCGATGGCGGGCTGCAGCAACTCGCTCCTGACTCGCGCGCGAAAATCATCGAGGCGATTACCCCGCGGCTCATCGAGCAGATGAAGCAGCCGCTGCCAACGAAGGGGCCCGATGGCAAAATGCCGCCAGACCCTTCGATTCCTTATAAGGACGCAGCATTCGCACTTCTGTCGAACGAGACAACGCTCGTGACGGACGAGAAGATCAAGGCCGCGCTTCGCGATGCGGTGCTCGGCTGGGTGCAGACGAATTTCGAAGCCCGCGTTGACTATTCGGGGCAACAATTCGGCGTTGAGCAGATTATGCGACACCCGCTCTTCGGAGCACCCGCAGTCAAGCCACTTCCCCAGTTCATACGCGAAGATGGCACCAAAAATGATCGCGTCGTGTTGCTCGTGACAGACCTGGGCGACGCCGATTCGAAAAAAGCCGCGGGCGAAGCACTCGTGAAGCTCGCGAAGAGAATCGACTCGAAAGAATGGCACGATCAGCAAAAACCGCTCGTTGAAGAGGCGAACGTCAAGCGCAACGCTAAGCCTGAGAAAAAAGAATTCGACAAGCAACTTGATAGTTATCAAGAGCAAGAACTCGAGAAGGTCTTCGCGAACATGAAGCGACTTGGCGGCACGGGCGTCGTCGACTTCGCTCTCTCGTATGCCGCGAGCGCGGGCAAAGAAAAGGAAGAGTCTCGCATCCGCGCCATCGCGTCAGTCGAAGGACGCCTCGACAAGAACTCCGGCGCTCAACTCGAGAAGATCTTCAACCTCGTGAAGAACGATGACAACCCAGACAAAGTTCGCGGCCTTGCACTCGCGCGCCTGGGTGAATTCCCGAAGGAGCAGGTTCTGCCGAAGCTTTACACGCTCTTCGAGGGCAAGAAATGGCAAGTTCGACTCGACTCGGCGCGCATGGCACTCAAGACGATGAACACCAAGGATCTTGGGGATTTCATGCGTCGCTTGCCGCAGAGCGAAAAGGTGCCGATGGCCTTGAGCGAGCCCATCGCCTACGCCGCCATGATCGGCGAAATGAGCGGTCCGCCACCGCCAAGAGAAGTGCTCAAGCCCTATCTCGACAGCAAAGAACTGGGACCGAAGTTAGTCGCGCTCAGCGTCTACTATCAGGGCAAGAAGCCCGACGCGATGTCCGTCCTCAGCCGGTTTGAGGAAGACCGCCAACTGGTTTCGAAGTGCAAAGATGAAGAGAGCTGTGGCTGGAAGTGCAGCGTGCCGAAGGGGCCAGGCCCGAAGGACACCGAAGAGAAAGTCATCGTGACAATTGGCGACTACGTGAAGTTCTGCCTTGAGCCTTCCCTTAAGTAACCTCCAATGTGACATTGAACGAGAGCATGAGTGCCGACCCCAATCGCAAGAGCCCGCGCACATTTCACTGCCGAGATATCCTCTGGGAAACCTTCGAACAGATGGCGAAGGATCTCGAATGCAGCGTCGACTACCTCATCAACGAGTCGATGAAACAGTATGCGCGCTCGAAGAACTACGGTTCGCGGGTTGCGCCTTCTTCGATTGCACCGGCGGCCTCTGGCGTCGCGCCGCCGCACATTCCACAAGCGCCGCCCGGACCACAAGTCACAGCGTTGCAAGGCGCTACCACGGCACAAAGCAAGACTGCGTCACGCATTCCGCCACCACCGCCTCGCGGTGCTTCCAATGTGCCGCCGCCTCGCGCCACCATGCCGCCCATGCCAACGGCACCGAACCGTGCGGTGCTGGCGCCCGCAGCGGTGACGACGGGGTCGACGCTCAAGGGTGTCGCCGCGGCCGTCAATCCTTCGTCGTCTAAGAGGCAGCCTTCGAGTCCTAAGTTGGCAGTCAAACCGGCAACGCTGAGCATCCTCTATAAGGGCGAAAAGTTTCCGGTGACGAAGGACCGCTTCATCTTGGGCCGAGGCAGGCAGACGAGTGATTTCACGCTCAAGGATCCGAACGTCTCGCGCCAGCATGCGATGATCGAGTTGCAGAACGGTACTTACTTCATGGTCGATATGGGCTCGACCAATGGCGTCGAATTCAATGGTCAACGTGTCGCACGAAAACCGATCGCTGAGGGTGACGTTTACACGATTTGCGACCATGAGCTCGTCTGCACGTACCGGTGACGAGGGTAGGC
>JAHFDZ010000442.1 GCA_023248745.1 Myxococcales bacterium
AGAGTCTCGGAAATTACGGCATTGCAGGTGGTGTGCAGTGTTGGCACGAGCAAACCACTGCGCGCATCGCCGACGAACTTGCCGACACGTTATTTGCCGAGGGTAACGTCGCGTTCACGCAATGGTTCTTTCCACATGGTCAAGTTCCTGTACCAGTGGTCAACCAAGTGAACAGCCGCGTGCCGAGAGACAAAAGGGCGCTTCGGGTATTGCGCTAGGCGTTCATCGTTTTCCTGCAATGAAGCCAAGCAGAATTGCGGTTCCCACGAGTATGGTGCCGCCACCAAGGCCGAGCATCAAGGCCATCGACTTTCCGGGGTCGTAAGCATTGACCTCTGCCTTCGCGATGTCGCCAAAAAGGATCCTCGTTTTTGCGCGGTTCTCGCTCCGCAGCACGAGTGCCTCTTCTTCGGCGTCCGCGAGAACGGGCGAATCGAATTCGATTTCCTCTCCGGAATGAAGCGTCACGATGACGCTTTTTGGCTGACCTTTGATCTCTGTGAGCGTTCCGTCCGGCCTCTCGAGTCGCGCCACACTAACGGCTATGACAGTGGTGTTGCCCACTTGCGCGACAGGCTGCGCGAAACTGCCGTTGAGTTTCGGAATTTCGGCGGGTTTTACTTGCTGTGCGGAATAGCAGCCGGTGTTCAGTACCAGCGCCGAGAGAAGAACGGCCAGTGTCTTCCGCGTATTTAACAAACTATGCGTCATCATTTGTCCCTGCGCGTCCCCGAAAACTCGACCGCGCAGGGGCTAGAGCCACGGGAATCGCAGATGTCGCACGTGAAATTGACTCAGAGCGCATTTTCATACTGAAGGATGCGATCCTCGAGGTCGCGCGTCGTGGCGCCGCTGCTGGGCTCGCGGCGGCAGGATTTCGCGCTCGTTCGCGATGCACATCAAGCACAAGCGAAGTACGCCTCCAGCTCCTTGCGCGCGTGCTTGCCGAGCTTGAAGCTCAGTGCCCCGTCGTCGATCGCGCCGTACAGCGTCTCCAGGTTGTCGGCGACGACCTGGTAGAGCATCGTCCGCTCCGGGCGGCGGCGCTCATAGACCGCGGTGGGCATCCTCGCCGCTTCGCAAGGAAGGCGCCACGCGCGGCAGTCCGTGTCTTGCTGGGCAACCCGTCAGTGCGACCTGTCATGACCTGCCGCAGACTGTCCGCAGACAGCTTTGGGTCGCCGCCGTCGAGGGCCCATCGACCATTGGCTGAACGCCAAGAGTCGGTCGCCCCATCCGCGACGGACTTAGTCACCAAGCACCTGTTGGAAACCTTGTTCACGTCCGGGTTGTGGCCACATCGCGCAAATCCATCAATGCACGGACGCTTATTTGTTGGCGACGGTCGGCCCGTCATTCCCTTGCGGGCTTCAGTTGACGGCGGCGTCAACCATCCCGCCAACATGCTCTTGGGAGGGAACTTCAGTGCAGGTGCGCTGGCCCATGCGAGACTCGCAAGAATGAAGGCGGGGTACTTCGCGTTTCTTGCGTCATCCATGCTCATGTTGCTCATGTCGCGCACAGCAGCCGCGGCAGAGCGATGGTGGCACGGCTTCTATGCGAGTCCGGGTGTCGTATGGTCATGGGCCAAAACACCGGACACCGCAGACGGAAATGGAGTGGAACTGGCTGTAGGGTACACTTTTCTATTCAGTGCGCTTGAGCTCGGAAAAGTAGACCCCGCAAGAGGTTTGCTTCTTTCTCCTCACGTGGCAGCTGTCTTTCGCGGGCAGTCTTTTCATGCGCATCCAGGAGACTACTCACGCAGGACCATTGCCGCGCAGGCCGGCATGGGGCCATCGGGCTTGAGGCGGGATACACCTGGCGCGATAGTTTCAACACGTTGTCGATCGAAGGGGATTTCACCTTTCACCGTTTTTTTCGTTGGGCCCACTCTACTGCGGCCCACAATGGACCATAGCCGGAGGGCCGATTGAGTTCTCTTTCAACTCTGGCCTCAAGTTGCCGCTACCCATGGTGCTTTGGTCAGCGATTATGAACTCTGACCTCTGGCGATTGTTTCGGTAGCGATCGTTGCAAGTCAGTGCGAGTGCGTCGCATAGTGGGGGAATTCCAGCTGCTTCCATCAAGGCGAGTGCTGCCAGCCTGTCGAAGCGTATCGCGGCTGTCCAAGCCCAGTATCCTGGCCTCATCGTGTGAAGGTGCCTTCGTTGCCCGAAAACGAAAACGGGCCGTCGCCGCACGCACTTGCCGACTGTTTCTCGACCTTCAACGTGGTGTCGTTCACGAGCTGCACGACGAGCACGAACGAGGCGGGCGGCCCTTTTTTCGGGTCGCTATTGTTGTTGAGCCCGTCGTAACAATACGTCTGTGCGTCCATGATTTCGGCGAAGCGTCGATTCGTGAGGCCATTTGCCTTGGGAGCAAACGCGTAAAGGCGACCTTCTAGATTGGGCACTGAACGGCCCATTGAGAAGACCTCAATGGATGCGTCGATGGGGCTTCGCGCCAAGAAGAGATCAAACTCTTCCTGGCGATTTGCGTATGCCGGGTTTGTCGTAAACCAGTAACCCTGCGCCGTTTTGGGGATGTCCCAGTAGACTGTCCCGCACTTTGGATCGGTGGTTGCGGCACGCCCGATGCCTTCGGCGAAGAGGTCAATGTACTCGGCGCGCTCGGTGGAGCTCACATAGTCGAGTGGGCACACAGCGCTGCAGCGCGCGTAGACGTTGCGTCCATTGCCGGGGCAGTGGCGCTGCGCGTTAATGAAATCGCGACCGTTGCTAACCCGATAGTCGCGCATCCCCATGTCGAGTCCGCCGACGCCTCGCTTGTCGCCGGTTGTGCCCAACTGATCGCCCGCAGCCATGGTGATGACCGAATCGCGCGGGACTTCGAGGGTGCACGATTGCTCGTTGCTCCCGCCGCCCGTGTTGGTTCCACCATCCTGATTCCAGCTGCATCGCGATTTTTGCGCCTCGATGAG
>JAHFDZ010000443.1:0-1596 GCA_023248745.1 Myxococcales bacterium
GGTGGGCGATTCGAAGCTCGCAGGTGTTCGAAGTAGCGAACGGTGTCAGGGTTTGCACTCGATTACGGGCTGGCTATTCGAGGTCGACTGCTCCATCTCGATAGACGAGTCGCCCGACCAGGCTCTCACGGGGCTGCAGCGTTCCGAGTTCCGGCGTCGTAACGAGAACAGCGGCCGTTAATTCAGAGTTCGTGAGCGCAATGGCATCGGTGAGAAAGCCACGCGCTTCTTGCCAAGACATGATTCCCTCGGTGCGAGTCTGGGTCGCCACATCGTCTTGGTAGAGGAACAACGAGTAGCTCGAGGCGTCGGCGATGGCCTGCACGACCGGGATGGTTCCGCGCTTGGTTCGCTGTTGCTCAAGGCGAGTGTTCGTGATGCGGGGTGTGCTCGCTTCCAACGCGCGTAGCTTCTCTCCCCAATTTTCTTGCCTCGGAATTTCGGCTCGAGGAGGTTCTACCTCAACGGTGCAATGCGAGGGTTCGGCATGGTCGTCGCCGCCGCTTCGAACGAAGGGATTGTAGCCTTCGCGAAAGGCTGCTTCACACCGCGCAAGATCGATTTTGGTGACTTGGCGCGCGACGTAGATGTCACCCATATCGATGTCGTGCGCGAGCGAATGCGGATAGTCGCGGAGGATGAGCATCCGCGTTGAGAGCGAACTCTGCTTGTCAGTTTCCGCAAACGCGTTTCGAACGATTGTCTCCATTGCCGCCAACGTTAGAAGTTCTTGCGGAATGTTCTCGTAAAGATACTTGCCAGCGCGTTCGAAAGAGACATCGATCGCGAGGACCGTCTCCGCGAGTGCGTCGTCATACCTTTGAGCGCCCCCGCTGATCCGCACACGTGCCGAAATCTGGGTCACGCCTGACGACACAATCACGCTCGCATTGAGATTGGCCGGGCTGAGCTGGGCGAGTGCCGGTCGACCGTTCGGTTGATCGAGAAGAAGCTTGCATCGCGTTTGGGCAGAAGTGCTCGTCCACGTGGCTTTGCAGGACGTGAGATCGATGGTGCGAAGATTGAAAAACGTTCGCGTCACTAGCGCATAGGGCTGCACCTTGGGCGCCGTCGTGCCGCCGTCAGGCGAGGTGGTCGCGGTGGTCTCGACCTTCGGTCCGGTGTCGAAGGAGCCGCCGCCGCATGCGTTCACGGTGATTAACAGGGCTGCAAAACGTTTCATGTCGCCATTCATAGAGCGTGCGGATCGAGATGAAAAAGTGATGAATTCAATCTGTTCAATTGATAATACTGATGGCATGAATCTGCTGCATCTTCACTACTTCTACGTCGTGGCCGAGCAGGGAGGCTTTACGAAGGCTTCGCAGGCACTCTCCGTGCGGCAACCGGCGCTCAGCCAAATGGTCAAGCAGCTTGAGGAATCGTTTGGCTTTCGTTTGTTAGAGCGCCAAGCCCGAGGCGTGCTTCTGACTCAACGGGGTCGTCAGGTCTTCGATCACGCGCGGAAAATTTTCGCGGAAGTCGACACGCTCGAGCGTGCCATGGGGCAAATTTCTGGCGAATGCGCCGGCGATCTTCGCTTTGCTGCGGGCGAACCCATCGCCTCAGTGCTCGTACCGTTGGCGATTCAAGCGG
>JAHFDZ010000443.1:1696-2925 GCA_023248745.1 Myxococcales bacterium
GCCTCGACGTCGGCGAGGTCTTGCAGCCGCCCGCTCGCACGCTTTGCCCGCATCAGATCCGCAAGGCACAGATAGTTCGCTGGGACTTCTCCAAAGGAACCGCGCGAGCGTTTTCGATAGGCCGCATCAAACGACGGAATGCCCGAAATGCTGGTGAGCACATCGATACGAATCGGTGCAACTCCCAGCACGATGAGCGTTCGTGGATTGGTTAACTTGGTTTCCGTCACGCCACGCGGCGATGAGCCCAGGAATGCGGCCATGGCGCGCAGAACACGTTTCGCATTGTCGCTCTTGGGTTCGACGAGAATATCGAGATCTTTGGTGGCACGCGGGTGGCCGTGAAAGCCCACTGCGTAGCCACCCACCACCATGAACCGCACGCGCTCAGCGTTCAAGCACGCGATAAACTCTTCGAAATCGCGGAATACCACTCTTGTTTTGTACTCTCCTCATCGCGAGGACGCACTCAGCAATCAGTTCGACGCGTTCGGCGGGGGTGAGTGCGAGATGGTCGTCGGCAACGATGGCGTCGTTGCTCTCGACGGTCGTGACTCTTACCTTCAAGTTGCGGCGGTTGGCTCGCTTCGCTTTTGCCATTGCCTGCAACTATGGCTCACAGCCCAATGTCGCGCATCATAAACCGCGCCATCGGTTCCATACGTTGACGTTTTTCTTCGGGCCGGCAAAGCGTGATCGCAAGCGCACAAACGATCGCGAGGATCACGTTGTAGTGAAAAGTCCCCTCAAAATGGCCTTTGGTCTCGCGTGGAAGCTTCGCTGCCGATCGTCGAAGTAATTCACTCACTTGACGAAGCCGACAAGGCTTGCACGAAATCCGGCGGCGCGATGTCGCTTGGATCCTGGCGCTCGAGGGACATGTGCGCTTGATCCGGAGCGAATGCCGATACGGCCAAGCGATCGATCACCGGCGGATAAGCAGCTGCTGTTTGGATCGCGCCGTAGAAGCCGGTTCAGCGAAAGCGATTGCTGTGGACGGGTGCGCGCTGACGCGTGCGGTAGGCGACCTCTACATCGTTGGCTGCGAGAGCCGTTGCGGAGGCGGCGAGGGCGTCATCGATTGTGCTCATGGGGATGATCCCCGATGGTGAAATTCCCCCCCTTTCGTGGACACCCCGTGAAGCGCGATAATGCGCGAGGAGTGAATCATGACAAGACGGAAACGAAGGAAGTTTACGGCAGCGTTTAAGGCCGATGCGGTACGGCTC
>JAHFDZ010000026.1 GCA_023248745.1 Myxococcales bacterium
ATCCATCCAACGAAATTGCGGACCGGCGTCGACTTCGCAGGACTACGACCCACCATGCGCTCCGTCACGAGTACGAGCCCATGCATGAGGCCCCACGCGACAAATGTCCATCGAGGTCCGTGCCACAGACCGCAAAGCGTCATCGCGACCGCGAGGGATGCAAGCGACAGAACACGCGAGCGACGCGCGGCGAACGCAAGGGGTGAAAATACGTAGTCGCGAATCCAACGCGAGAGCGACATATGCCAACGTTCCCAAAATTCTTGAATCGAACGTGCGAGGTACGGTCTGTCGAAGTTCTCTGGAAATCGAAAGCCAAAGAGCGTGGCCGACCCAATCGCAAGGTCAGAGTACGCCGAGAAGTCGAAGTAGATCTGCAGAGCAAAACCGATCGTACCGGCCCACCCATCGGTTATCCCAAGCTGAGCGTGCGGCGCAAATACGAGTTCGACATAGGGCCCAATCATGTCGGCGATGACGGTCTTCTTGAACAGGCCCCGCGCGACGCGCGTCCAACCGTCAATCACGGTGACGGCATCAGGTGCTTTGCGATGCTCGAGGGCGTTAGCAATCTCGCCAGGCCTAATAATTGGCCCGTTTACAAGTTGGGGCCAGAAAGCCTTGAAGAGAAAAAAATCACCGAGCTTTCTGAACGGGGGCTCGCCGGTACTGACATCGACAAGGTAGGCGATCGCTTGAAACGTGAAGAACGAAATGCCCAGTGGCGCGCCCACCGTGAGCGTATCTGCAGGAGCGGCCTTACCAAGCGCGCTAAGAACGATTCCGTACAGGAACACGCGATACTTGAAATAGAGCAGCGGCAGTAACAATAAGCTGATGCTCCATGGCAACCAGCGTTCGGGCTCCTTGGCCTTCGCCAGCGCGAGGCCGAGCGCGTATGTCACGCACGTGACGATGAGCAGCACCGGTACGGCAGCGAGTCCCCAAGTTGCATAGAAAATGTAACTTGTAACGATCAAAAATAAGTTTCGATACCGCATTCCAAGCGAACCGAGGAGGGTGTGGATCACCCAAGCCAGCGCCAGAAACACGACGTAACTGTAACTCGAAAAGATCATAATCCAGAATCTCGACGTACCGGAGAGAGCACCGTCCATTCGGTGTCGAACGCGCGCATCAAGGCATCGGTAAGGCGTGCATGACCCGCTTCGCGGAAGTGCTTGAAGTCGGGCTGCCCGTAGAGGAGCCCCCATTCGCCCTCCGGTACGGCGTCTTCTAAATTGGCGAACGCAATCTGCTCGGCTTGCGCGAGAGTCGAAACCTCTTGCTTGAACGCTGCATACTCTTCGGGTCGGTACGGAGCTTTTGCCTCTGGGTTTATCGGAATGACATAGAAAATAGGGCGCACACCGTTACGTTTTGCGAGCTTCACCGAAAGGCGCAAGAACTCCATATTGAGTTGGTAGCGCGCGGGCAGGATCGGTCGTTCGGTCGTCGTGCGAATACGAAAGAGCCAATTGCGAAATTCGTACACTTTGAATTGGCCAGCAGCGCTGAGCGACGTTCGCTGGCGTGAAAGGGGCAAGGCGCGATCGGCTGCGCTCCGCGTCTTCTCTTCGAGTACGCCGATCGCGGTGCTCGATGCAGGTTGATCATCGAGCGCGCGTTTGCTCGTGCTCTTGATACGTTCGCAGGCAATCGGAAACGCGCCGGCCTCTTCGTCGCACACATGATTCCAGAGCGCTTGGACTTCTGGGTTGTCGACCAAAAAGCGCAACATCGCCGGCCGCACGTCAACGTTGCGCAACTTGTCAAAGCACAACCCATAGAGCCACGCATTGGGCTTCGTCTCTGGGCGAGCCAGTGTGGCGACAAGCATGAGGAGGGCCTCCTCGTTGTGGAGGTTTGGCGCTACGAGCCCGAACGCCCGAACTCCGCGCGCAGTCAGCGCCGCGTCGAGTCGGTCCGGGATAGGAAGAGCCCCTTCGCGGGCATCGTTGATTGCGTACGTTTGCGACATCCCCGTCACGAGCACGAGGGGCGCCTTACGTGAGTCAGGAATCGCATGCCGAGCACTGCCCAAGTCTTCCCCGCAAGACCAGTCGTAGTGAGGTGTTGCGCCAGCTCGATGGCGAAGCAACATGAGGTCGCTCTCACGATTGGCGTCAAGCGTTGTGGCCATCTGATTGGCGGCGAAATTGATTGCCGCGAACGCCATCACAAAGGCCGCAATAAAGGCAATTGCCGGCTTAGAAGGAGATTTGGCCATGCGTCGTTGGGTTGGTTACTCGCCACGGCATCCGCATTCAACGCAGGAATTAGGGATCCGCGCCGTGCGGCGATCAGCGACGTTGGCGTATGCGCCCGACCGCAACGCGCAACTGCTCCGCACGGGCCGGCCTGGCCGAGATGCCGTAAACGCTCGCCGCACTGTCGACCGGAAAACCCTCTTGTGTGCGGCCATCGTCAAGCAGCCTGATAAATTCGGTGTAGCCCGCGTCGGCAAGAACACGCTGCGCTGCATTGAGCGGAATGCCCCGAAGCTTCAGCCGCTCCGGGTTGATGTCGAACGCGACGATTGGCGCATCGGTACGCGCAAGGAGGTTGGGTGCGCCAGTGAGTACATCGGCCGCGAAACACGCCGCATCGATCTTGATGAGGTCTACCCGATCGATGTCGGCTTCCTTTAGGTATTCGTCAAGACGTTGAACTTTGCAAGTGGACGCGATCGCATCAGCGCACACCGTAGCGGTCTCGCCCGCGTCCCTTCCGAGGCCCGATTCAACCAACGTCGCAACGCTTTCGACGCTGTTAAGTCGCATCGACTCGCGCACGCATTCTGCTAGCGAAGGCGTTGGCTCGAACGTGATGAGACGCCCTGACGAACCAACGAGCTTCGCGAAGAGAACGGTGTACCAACCGAAATTTGCACCGACTTCGACCACGGTATCGCCCGGCGCAACGAGCGCCGTATAGAGCCTGGTGTGAGGCGGTTCGCACTCACCAAAGAGATCGATGCCGCGCGACATCGGGTCATCGAGGATGCGAAACCACGCACCATCGCGCGTCTGAACAATTGCTCCCACCCGACTGTATTGTGAAAGCAGCTGAGTGAGGCGAGTGCGTCCACGAATGAAGGGGTATCGATGCAACAAAAATTCGAACACGTTCATGCGCCCGACCTATGGGTGGGCGGAAACACGTGGTCGATATGCTTGCCTCGATGTCGAAGCGTTTCGACGTACCCACCTGCATGATTGAGTGACGCTACTTGGAGGACCCGGTACGTCGTCTCGCCAATGAATGTTTGCTTGTCCGAATGAAACTCCGGATAGCGTTGCGCGAGCAGTCGGCCTTCGTCCTTATAGCGCTTAGAAAGCGTCATCCACTTTTGGTCGCCGTGTCTTCGGAAGGCGGCGAGATATTGGCGCAGCTCACCAAAGCGCACGTTCGCGCGCACAAGGCGGTACCAGAGATCGGCATCCATCATGCAAGAGAGCGATGGATCCAAACCTCCCACCGCTTCGTATGCGCTACGCCGAAAGAACATCGCGGGCTGATTGAGGTACGTCACGCCAAGGCGCATCAGCCAGGGCATCGCTCGAATGTTGCGATGCATCCGCACGACGCGGGTTCCAGCGTCGACGAAGGCGAGCCATCCCATCACAACGTCAAGCCGAGGATCCGCAGCGAATGCTTGTCGTACGGCTGCAATGGCTCCGGGAAGAAGAAGATCGTCAGAATTAATCCATCCAAAAACGTCTCCGCTTGCATGGGCGAACGCGCGTTGAAGTGCCGCTGACTGACCGCCATCGGGTCCCGAATGAAAGTGATCGATCGCGTGCGCATGACGCTCGATCAGTTCTTTTGATCCATCGGTACTCCCACCGTCGCACACGAAGTACTCGAAGATTTGCTCCCTTTGCGCCATCACTGATCGCAACGTATCGCGGAGATAGACCACTTGATTGAAACTCGGCGTAACCAACGTGACTGTCGGCGCGGCGATCGCTTGTTGTTTTCCAGGCCCAACGTTAGGCATTCGCATCAGGCATTCTCATCGCAGTAAAGTTTGGGTCTCGCACGCAGCAAACATCCGCCAACATTGAAGCAGGGGCTCATGACGCTCGTGGGTGAGCTTCAATCGAATCGGCGCCCACCGCACTTGTGGCCGTGATCGCGTCGAGCTTGAGCGCGACGCCGAGAATAATTCCCAACGCAACGGCTTCTCGCAGCGTGTTGAACGACTGGGTAACCATACCGTGCACGACGAAAAACAACGCGCTCGCGATCGCGAACACACCATACGCACGCACAAACGGAGCATGGGGTCGACGTGAGATAATCATCGCTCCGGAACGAAACAGAAGCGCGAACGCAACGAGATAGGCAACCACTCCGAAGATTCCAGACTCTGCGAGCGTGCTTGTCCAAACATTGTGCTTGCTTCCGTCTGCTGCAAAGTCGCGACGCTCCCAACCGAAGCCCGAGCCGAAAAAAATATTGCCGGCAAACCATTCGCGAATCTCGTTCTCTGCACCTGGCAGGCGAGAGTCATAGGCGCGGTTCTGTCCGAGCTCGCCCGAGTAGCTCGGATCGAGCGTTACCAATCGATCAGACATGATGCGAAGCAGATCGACGTCGAGCACGGCTGACGCGACAGCACCAAAAATAGCGAGGCCCAGCGCAAGCAAAGGAACGCCAACGCCAATGATGCGCAAGAGGCTTCGCCGCGATGAAGCCGGTACAAGAAAGAGAATCGGCAAAATGCCTGCCACGAGCGACACCCAATCGGATCGGCTCAGTGTTGCGATGGCGCCGACGAACGCAACCATCAACGCGATCTCATCGAGCCCACGACCGAGTACGACGAGCCTCACGGAAATGGCGTAGGTGAGCAACATCGTTGCAAGCAGCGCGGCGAAGGTACCGTAGTCAACCGTTCGAAGTTGGTTCACGTCGCTGAGAGGCACCGCCTGACCTCCGCGGCCGAGCACGAAGGCAATCACCAAACAACCACTGAGCGCACCCGCGAACGCAAACCACCGAAAGAAAATGCGATAATCAAACTCACGATCCACGATGGCAAAAGCCGCCCACCCACATAGAGGTGCCGCGACAAAATTTCGAAGCGTGAGCAGAAACTCATAGGTCGCGTTGCCGTTTCTAAGCGCGACGAACGTTCCGCCGAACGTCGCAAAGCCGAACGCCACAAGCAACACAGGCAGCGTTGACACGTACGCCGCACCCGTACGAAATGCCGTGCGCCACACGCCAACGACGATGAGTATCAGCATCGCCGCATCCCAAGCGCCCAGGGGAAACCCTACGTTTACCCTGTACTCGAGCTGAAGCGTACCGCCCAAGCAGGATAGCACGATGAGAACGATGCCCAAAAACCGCGCTGACATTGATTCGAAGGCTATCCTACCAAGACATTCGGAAACGAGAGACCACCGCGGCCCATTTCATCCTCATTTGGTGCTGGAACCTTCAGTCGCATTTGCAAGAAAGCCCGAAAAATCGGATTCCCCAGCCACCTTTAGGCGAAACGTCCGGGGAAGTGGGGCAAGTTGAATGGGCCGGTTGAATGTTGGGTTCGCGCGTTGTACCAAGCGCATCGTGCACATTGCCGCAAGAACGCCATTGCGGCGCTGTGCGAAGGTTGATCAGGAGCTCCCTACGTGAGCGTCACCCAGGACGACCACCGGGCGCGGCGCACCACCCGCATTAAGTGGTCGATCGTCACCTCGTTGCTCACCAAGCCGTTGGCTTTCATCACGCCAATCATCACCGTTCCGTTATTCCTCAAGTACTTGGGGACCGATCGCTATGGGCTGTACGAATCGATCGGCGCGCTCACCGTTTGGCTCACGCTCACCAACGCCGGGCTCACGCTCGGACTCATTAACAGGCTGACGGATTGCCACGTTAGTGGCGATCGCGACAAGGCGAGGCGCTACGTTTCTTCGCTCATGTTCGCGCTGTTGGGCGTGACGATCGTTGTTTCGATGGTGATCACGCTGGCGGTGCCTGCGGTGGATTGGTCAACGGTCTTCCTAGCGCATTCTGCCGTGGGCGAGCGCGAGACGCCGTGGGCCGTGTGGGTATCGAGCCTCGTAATCGTGTGGGGAATGCTCGTCGGCGTGCCTCACGCGATTTACTCAGGCTACCAAGAGAATCACCGAAACAACCTTTGGGACGGCCTGGCCAAAGCGGTGACACTCATCGCATGCGTCGGGATCGTTCATACAGGTTGGGGCCTTGTCGGTGTGATCGTTGCTGCTGCGGGAAGTTCCCTCGCCGTGCGGACGGCGAACGTGTTCGCGTTATTCTTGTGGGAAAAACCGTGGCTCCGGCCGCATCCGCGCTACTTCGATCGCACGCTTCTTATGGGAACGTTGCGGCAGGGCTTCGGCCTGTTCATCATTGCCTCGTCGGCACTAGGCATCTTTCAAATCGACAAGCTCGTGATCGGTCACTTCGTGGGCACCGATGCCGTCGCACAGTATTCAGTGGTCAGTCGGCCCTTCCTGCTCGTGTTCGGTTTGTATTCGACGGTGCTCGCCCCATTATGGCCCGCGCATGGAGAGGCGTTGAAGCGCGGCGACATGGCCTGGGTGCGGCGCGCGTTGCGCTTGAGCATCGCAGCCGGGTGCGCAATCGTGATGGCGTGCGGCGTGGTGATGTTCTTCTTCGGCAATACCGTGCTGCGCTTGTGGCGCGTACCGGGCATCGAGGTGTCGCGCTCGCTCGTGCTGGCGATGACGGCACTGTTCGTCTTGTGGACATGGATGAGCAGCATTTCGATCCTGCTCAACTCGGCCAACGTCCTTCGCGCACAGATGTGGTTCATTTGCTCTCACGCAATCCTCAATGTCATCGTTGCCTGCCTGGTTGCGCGTCCGTACGGAGTTACAGGTGTGGCATGGTCAATCAGCTTGACCGGTGTCGTCACGAGCGCTTGGGGTTATCCGTGGATGCTAAGACGGTACGTTTGGCGTCCAGCGAATAGCGCAACGCCGCCTTCACCCATTGTTGGAGCTAGTGCGTGAGCGATACCCTTCACGCTCGTTGTCCTGTCTGCGACGCCGCCCACACGATCGTGCTTGGCCGCCCGGTTTATCGTCAGCCGCCCACAGTCGCGGGTGTTCCCATTCGGCTCGACGATCTTGATCTACTGTGGCGGCGCTGCGCCGCGTGCGGATATCAATTCGTCCACCCCGGCATACCGCAAAGTCGCTTGCGCGAGTGCTACAGCCAAGCGAGTGCAGGACATTGGGGCACCGACAACGATCACAGCTACGCTCGTTCCTACGCGCACAAGAAGCGCATGCTCGATCGCTTCTCGGCTGGCAAACGCATCCTCGATTTCGGCTGCTTTGACGGCGGTTTTCTTGCTTACGTGGGCGATGGATATCAGAAGCTCGGCATCGAGCCTGCAAGCGACGCCGCGAAGGTCGCCGAACAACGCGGCGTCACCATCATTGGTGCAACCATCGCGGACGCCACCGCGGCATCCATTCCTTTCGTCGACGCGGTCGTATCCTTCGACGTGTTCGAGCACCTGTCCGATCCCGTGAGCGCGCTGCGCGGGTTTTGCCGCTTGCTAAAACCGGGAGGCATCGTCCTGATCGAAACGGGTAACAGCGACGAACCTCTTTGGCGGAGAGTAGGCATTCGCCATCCGTATCAATCGATTCCCGAGCACGTGGCCGTATTCAACGAATCCTCGTTGCGAGAAGCAGGACGGCATGCGGGGCTCGAACTTGTGCACTTCGAAGCGACCGCGCACCAAGAGCTCACACGCACAACCCAAGCGATCTATCGCTTGTACAACCTCGCCTACTCTTGCGCGCGCGCGTGGGACAAGGCGGGCGCACCAATGCCAACTTCATTGAAGCGTGTTGCGCAAGGGCCTCTGCCGCGCAGTATGGGCAACGATCACTTCCTCGCCATCCTTCGCATGCGGACTGCATGATCCGACGGCGCTTGCGGTCTCTCTCGTGCGAGCTCAATGCGAGCAACGTGGTGCGCATCCTCGGTTGAACATGAACGAACTTCGCGCACCATAAGGAGCACTGGCACTTTTCTATCGGACGTCAAACACCACGCGCGACGAACGCCTCACCATTGATCACGAAAATGACGTAGAATCTGGGCAAATTCCCAGCTTTTGTGGAAAAGCAGCCACCCAGCGAAAGACGCGATGAACCTGTCAGCTTCTGAAATTCGTACCCTCTACAAGACCATTTCTGACGAGTACAACACCACCCCACTTGCGGTCGTAGAGGGTTGGTACCACCAGCCGACCGAGCCCGGATTTCTCGAACTCCAAGCGGTGATCAAAAGCTTGCCTGAAAATGGCGTGTTCATCGATATCGGGACCGGAAAAGGAATAGCACCCAGGTTGATCAAGCGACTTGGGGCGCGAACGATCTCGGTCGACTCGTTGGCCGCAGCCGGTCGTTCCGCGATCGAGAACGTTAAGCTGGCAGGCGTCGAAGGGTATTTTTGTGACGTGAGTCGCGAACGCATTCCGGTTGAAGACGGTATTGCCGACTGCGTCTTGTTCGCAGATGTGATCGAGCATTTGCTCCATTCACCCAAACCAGTTCTGCAAGAGATATTCCGAGTTTTGAAGCCAGGCGGAGTGTGCGTCGCCACCACCCCAAATTCGATGCGGCTCACCGTGCGTGCACGGGTACTCGCGGGGTATTCGAACTGGCACGACCTGGATGATTTTTTTGATCACGATTTCCACGCGGGTCACCATCACGAGTACACCATCGACGAATTCAAACGGGTGTTCGAGAAGACCAACTTCGAGATTGGCGAATTTATCCTCTACGAAGACAGCTTGCGAACCGTCAGCATCGAAGGTGTTGGCGACATCAAGACACAAGACCGAAGCCGGACAACGAAGAAAGCAGAGCCTCTCGTGGCCCGCTTCGGAAAAAAGATGCTCTTGGCCGTTACGGAGCTATTCCCACGGTTTCGCAGCAACATGCTGCTGGTTGCTCATAAGCGTGCGTAAACCGAGCTTCGCTCAAAACACATCGTCGCCAACCGGCCCAGCATGCGTCCGCATGGCTCGCCATGGATGACTCACGAGGAACCACTTGCCGTCGACGTGGTAGAGGCCGTCGAATGCCATGCCGGACTTGGCACCAGGCTTGGCGAACTTCCACGCGAACACTTGGAGGCCTGGCTTCAAGTCCGCCGCGATCTTTCGGTAGCCGCCTGGAAAGCTGGTCGCGTTGCCAGTGTTGGCTCGGAGCTCATCGGTCGTCGAAGCGAAAACGAGGAGCTCGCTTTGCTCGCCACGTGGGCCGATGGATTTGCTCTGCAAATCCTTCGCGTCGTGGGCGAGAAAGTTGGCGCAGACTTTCTTCGCGACGTCTTTGTTCGAAAAAATGCTTTCGCACTGATCGTTCGTTGGAATGAGCGAACGGGTCAATGCTTGGCGATCGGCTTCCGAAGCAAAGAAGCCCTTGAGGAACGCGCGCGCATCTTCGACCGTCACGGGCCCGCCCTTCGACGCGGCTGCGGGCGTTGGACTCGCGCCGGGCGCGGCACCTGAAGTGCTCATTGGCGTGGTGGTTGACGAGGCTGCATCCGCAACGCTGCTCTCTGATTTGCACGCAGCCACGACGCAAATAGCAAGGAGCGCAAACAACGGCTTCGAAACGCGCTTGAGTTGGCGATAGGACATGGCGAGCATCGTACGGACCTGCGCGAGGAGTCGCAAGATTCGGTGCGGCGGCTCAACCCTCTGCACCTTAGGGTAAGGTGCGCGGAAGGAACCACGACCTGTTACCGTTACGGGTCGTGAACCTCGACGCGCCTTCGCTCATCGCTTCGCTCATCGTCAGCAGCGTTGGCTTTGTCGCGTTTAGCTACGGGAAGAGCCAGCAGCGTTTTCCTCAGATGATCATTGGGCTTGTGTTGATGATCTTTCCGTATTTTGTGCCAATGGCGTGGCTTATGATCGCGATTGCGGCGGTGCTCTGCGGGGTTCTTTGGCTGAGCGTGCGGATGGGGCTTTAGGGGCTGGCGCTGGCTCTCTCGCGTAGCCGCGCGCGGTTCGCTTTATATGAGCGCTGCGCTTCGCGGATATGTGCTGCGCACGGCTATTTGGGGGCCGAAACCGCATGGTTTCGCCCCCAAGCCCCCAGCTTCCTTTCACTACGTTGAGATGATTCGTGCATCTGGGCGCTTGACTACCCTGGTGTCCACCTGGATCGCTTCCCTACGCACGCTAAAGAGCGTGCTCGGTCGCTGGGTTGGGGGTCGGCTGGTGCTGGCTTGAGGGTTCAGATGGGACTAACAATCCCCCGACGGGGTTCGCAGCGGGAGCCGCTAAAGCGCCTTAGTGTGTGCCGCTCATGAGCGGCGGTTGAGTACCACCTGAAGGTGGCGAGCCCGTTGCCTAAAGCAAGCGTAATTGGTCAATTCGCTTGTCTTCTGCCTCTTGGTTGCGAATGTACCCGCGGATGATCGCTTCATCGCGTCCAACGGTGGAGACGAGAGCTTCGTGCCCAGAAGTGATGACCCACGAAATCGCGTCGACGCTCTCCAAACGTTCGCGCGATATGAATCACGCTCTTCCCTTTCACCAATCCGATCACTTGCGATACCGCGGACTTGGAACGGAATCGCGATCAGCATGGTCAGCGTGATCAACCATCACGTGGCCTTCCTCAATTCGGCACGCTAGTATTAATCATGTGGCGCAATACGTTCACCTGTGACTCACCCACTCAACGACGCAAGAACGTCGAACTGCAAGGCGTGTCGTGACTGCATACCGAACAATGTCGACGCGTTCGCCGACGACGACCCAGCGGAAGCGCACGTGGTTCGGTATGGCGGCCACACTATGGTTCGCGATCTTCGCCGTGGGCCCGGCAACGTTCTTCAGTCAAGCCGATCTTACTTGCACGCGTAGTGCGAGCACGTGTGAGCTCGTGACAAAGCGCCTCTTCAACCCGAGCGTGATGAAATTTCCGCTCGCGTCATTCAAGCGCGCACAGATAGAGACCGATGAAGATGGGCTCACGGGTGTTGCGATCGAAGTGGACGGTAAGAACACCCTGATTGCTGGCGAACTCACTACTTGGGGCGCAGCCGACAAATTGGCCTGGGTGAGAGACGTCAACGACTACTTGGCAACGCCAAGCATCGATCAACTGAGTGTCGCTCGAGGTCGAGTGTGGCCGGCGTATCTTTTCGTCGGCGTCGCGATCCTCATCATCGTCGGGTACATCCGCTCGCGGAGCCGTTTGGCGATCGATCCAACTGCTCGAACGCTAAAATTTGAGCGCCGCCTCTTTGTTACGGAGCAAGAGGCGTTCAACCTCGACGAGATCGCATCCGCCGGAATCGATGAGAAACCCGACAGCGGAACGAACATTCGCGCAGTCGCACTCCACATGCAGGATGGCTCGACGCACATTCTCGACGGGCACTCGAACGCCCGTGACACCGATAACGAAGAAATTGTTGCAGCGATCAACGAGGCGCTGAGGCCCGACGAACACGCCTAAACGTGTGGCCGGACGCGCTTTGCGTGAGATCAAGGAGAGGGTCGCGCGAGGCGACTTCCCCCACGCATCGATCGCGTTCGATTCCACGCAAGGGGCCAGGGAACATCGATTGGACGCGCGACGAGTATCGCAGCAGGCCACGCGCAACCGAGATTCCGGCGCACATGCGCATCCTCACGACTGCCATGGGGATCGAGCCGCTGAGAATTCGTTGACGGGGACACGTTGCCCCGGAAGCGACTCAGCTCGTTGCCGCTACCTCGTCGACGAACGCAAACACCATCGGATTGTGATCGATCCGTCGCTTCGAACACCGCCGCCATCCGCGCTTACGAGAAAGCGGCTTTCAGCGCGCGGGACCATGCGTGCGCACGCGCACGGTCAAGACGGCACGTTCCATGATGGGGCGTAGCGCGCAATAATTGTCAACGAATTGAACTGTCATCTTTTTGTACTATTTGAAAAATGCCTTGCGAAGGCAGTGGCGAAGGCACTTGCTTGTGCGTTGACGATGGGCGCTCCTGCTTTGCCGCCTTCGCGGATTGCGCTGCCCACGATGATGCCATCAGCGCCGGCTTTGGCGAGTGCGGCGAGTGAATCGATCGTTGCGCCGCTTCCGATGTAGACCGGAGCTGCACCTGCTGCGTTTTTGACGGCCTGAAGTTTACCAAAGTCGACGCTGCGGCCCGTACCACTTCCGCTAACGATGACCGCGCTTGCACCACCGCGTTCGATTGCGTCGTGTGTCTCTTGTGCGAGATCGACCGGCGCGAGCGGTGCCGAGTGCTTCACGTCGACGTCTGCGAGAATCGCGACACGTTCAGCACCAAGTTCGCGACGACGGCGTAGGAGTACAGCTGCTTGACCTTCGATGATGCCTTGATCGGTGAGGCGCGCGCCGCTCAATATGTTGACGCGAATGGCTGCCGCCCCCACCACCGAAGCGATGGCGAGCGCCGAGCATGCATCGTTGCGCAGCACGTTGATGATCAACGCAAGCGACGGATGCTCTCTTCGCACGCAATCTGCCAGGCGCGTCATTGATGCGATCGTCACAGCGGGGACGCTGTCTTTGAAGAATGGTGCGTCGCCAAAATTTTCGATGATTGCGGCGCGAAAGCCGGCGTCGACGAGACGCGTGGCATCAGCGCATAGGAGATCGCAACACTCATCGATCGATTTTGCGCGCGGGCTTCCGGGGAGAGGCGGCAGATGGAGCACGCCGATGAGGTGCTCGTTCACTTTTTTCCTTTGCCAAGTATCGCATCGAGCTGATTGTTCGGCACAAACTTAGGGTCGGCGAGTGCACCGCTCATCGATTGACCGAAGTAGCCTTCGGGAGTCTTGGCTGGGCTTTGCGTCATCTCGAGGAGACTGCGCGGGCCTTGAAGCAGCGACTTTGTCTGCTCGTTCTTGCCTTTGTAACTCTCGCTAAATCGAAAGCGGAACGACATGTCGCTCTTCGCGTCGTTGAGTGAGTTGTCGGCGAGCGTGAGCTTGCCTTCGCCCTGAAGGTCGAGGTCTTTTCCCGACACGGAAAAGCGGGCGATCTTGACGACACCGTCTGTTACGGCTGCCTCGATTGGCAACGTTCCGATGGTGAATTTTGGAAGACCAAGCCCAGTCTTTCCATCGCCGAGTGCCATGTCTGCGAGTTCGAACTTGAGGGTGCCATTCGCCTTGGATGCCTTTCCCTCAGGCATTTGAAGATGCACGACGCCGCCAAGCGTGCCCTCGGCTGGAAGACCGATGGCTCGCGTGAGAGGCGTAACGTCGCCAAGCGCCAACCCCTTTGCGACGATGTCTGCAACGCGTTCCTTTGACCCAAGCTCGAGCGAGCCTGTGACTGTGCCGCCCATGACCGCTGCGTCGAACTTGACGATCCTCTTCCCGATGAACAGATGCAAAATCTGAAGTCGCGCCGTCACTTCATCGATCTGAAGCTCGGTGGGCGGCTTGCTCGAGTCTACGGAAGGCGTGCTGAGCTTTAGCTTTTGAACACGAAGGCCAGTAACCCAGTAGCTATCGAGCCGCTCGATGCTGAGCCGCTGCCCAGTGCGCTGCTGCACGTTGAATAGATCGACTTGTCGCTGCTTCACTGCGTCGAACGGGAAGAAGACGCTCAAGCCGATGGCAAACGTGACCAAGTAGACAAATGGATATGCAATCCAACGAAGGATGCGCAGGACCTTGGCGCGGTTCATGGCTTGTCCTTCTTGTCGGCAATGTCGTTCCGATCGTACGCCGATACCCCGAACTCGACGTCGTATGCATCGGGCTCACTGCCGCGCTTTCGAACGAGCAAGCGTGAGACGCTCAGCGGATACGAACTCTTGGCGATCCGCTCGAGGAAGAGCGCGACGCCACGCATGCCTGCCTTGCGCACATGCATCACGTGATGCCGCTCTGAAAAGCGCTTGCCAACTTTTGCTTCGGCACGATCGGCGTGATCGGCAACATCGAGTTTTTCGGCGCGCGCTTCTTGATCGAGATAGCTGCTCAAGCTTGGAGCCCTGCTCCCATAGCGGTGAGTGAGCTGTTGCTTGCGTGACTTCGCTTCGGCAACTTTCGGCCGGGCTTCGTCGACGGTGGCAATCACGTCGACCAGAGCATCAACTTCTGCGCGGCGCTTGGTCACAATGATCTGTGACACAACAAGCCCGACGATGAGCAACACACCCGGCAGCGCGAAGAGCAAGATGCGGAGCGTTCGCTTTTCGCGATCGGAGATTGTAACGGCCATCACTTCCCTCCAGCGCTGCTGCTCGGCACAGCTTGTGTGGGTTTTGCTTTGACAACGTCTTCGGGGCAGCGAATTTCCCAGTCCATGTCGTACTTCTGGCGATTCGTTCCTGGCTGCGCGCTGATGCTGCCCATCTTGACTTCAGCAAAGCAGCGTTGCTTCTTGAGTGCCTCGCGCACCTTGTCAGCGTCGGCCGGCGTGTCGACAATCCCGCGCATGGTGACGCGATTTTTCTGTACGTTGAGCTCTTCGACGTCGTGCTTCAGGTCGCTCGGGATTGCTTCTGACAGGCGCACCATCACGTCGAAGCCGTCGGCGTGAGGCATCGGATCCTCTTCGTTGGTGCCCGTCTGATCATCGACGAGCTCTTTGGCGCGACTCGGGCTGTCGGTTCGTTCGCCGAATACCTGTTCCGTTGAGTCGCCCAGGTGCCTTTGTAGACTCTCTTGCTGCACCGAGAGCACGTGAAGACGGGCAACCGAGGAAAGACAGAGACTCAACGTGAGCGCGACGCCAAAACCGATCAGCGCCGGTGCCTTTTCGCGTACCCACGCAAAGCCGCGCTCATAACTCAGCTCGCCACGACGCAAGTCGAACGAGTGCGTCTTTCCGGAAAGCGACATGGCGATACCAATCGCCTTCGCAAACTTCGCGAGTTCGCCCATTTGTGGCGCAGCCGCAGCATTCACGTCCATTGAGAGCTGCGTGATCGCCTCGACGGGTAGCCCCAACTCGCGGCCAAGAAACGCGGCTGCACTTGGAACGAACGCGCCACCACCACACAGGTAGCCAATGGTTGGCATTCCACCGCTCTGAGCCTTGTACGCCGCAAGGCTGGTTCGCACTTCACGCGCCAACTTTGGTGCGCTCCCCGGAAGACCCGATGTACCGACCGAAAGTGTGCGCGCAAATAGCGCCGTGCCTCGTTCGACGACGAGGACGTCTGTCGTCTTTGTGCCGATGTCGATCACAACCACACACGAGTGCTCAGTCGACACGGGGAGAAGGCCGATCGCACCTGCGAGTGGAAATGCACCTGCGCCAATTCGTTCAGGTTCTTGACCCGTTGCGGCTTTGACGAGTTCGACACTTGCGCGCACGTCGTCTGTCTTGGAGACCGTAACCATCACGCGCATCTCGTTCGCGTTTGTGGATTCGAGTTTGCGATGGTCGAACACGGCATCTGCGATGTCGAAAGGGAGCTGGGAATCGAGCTCAAACGTGAGAATTTCTTGAAGCTGCTTGTTCGCACTCGCAGGAAGCGTGAGCACTTTGGTCGACACAAGCGACCCCGCAAGCGCTACCGCCAAGGCATCCGAATTTGCGAGCGTCGCTGTGCCCAGCGCGCCTCTCACCGCCTCGGTGATCGCGAACTGCACGGGTTGATCTTGCGCGACATCGACCGCGCATAGGCCAAGCAGCTCGAGTCGACGCGACTGAGCACGCAGCACGGCAACTTTGACCGCAGCTTTTCCGATGTCGATACCAATCCAGGCCATGCGTTCTCCTACTCGATTCGAAAATAAAGAAGTCTTCCGCCATTGGCGAGTTGCTGTGGAACGGCACTTGGCGCGGGCGTTCCGGTTGGTGCGGGCGTTGTTGATTGAAGCCCTGTTTGCTGCGCAGGTCGAAAGTCGAGCACGGTGTGAATCTTGACGCGGATGTCGCGCGAACCAGGAGGTGGTGCTGCCCGCACTTCACCTTCGCCCGCATCTCTTTCCGATGGCGCCTCTTTGGGGGTCTCTGTCGCCTTGGTCTTGCGCTCCTTCACGACACCAACCGCGTAGATCGAAAAAACCTTGCTCTCCGTGGCGATCATTTTCGTAAAATCACCTTCGGAAAGAAACTTGACGGGCTTAATCCCTAGGCCCGCGAGCATGGGCCCGATCATCCCGCCGCCTTTTGCGGTCGTCACAAACTCCCTTGGTGATCCAAAGATTGGAGCACCCATGCTGAACGCCTTTGCCATTGAGATTCCGCTCACGAAAGCGGCCATTTGAGTCGGGTCAGTACAAACCTCTGTGCCTTGCACAGCACCGGCGCACACAAGTGAGAGCAACGTTGCGGCGTTCGCGGAGTTTACGTTCACGGTGCCTTGGCCCCACACGGTGACGTTCCTCTTTTTCGGATTCGTCGCATCGGGATCAATGAGCGTAAACCAAAGGTCGTCGCTTAGTCCGCGCACCATGTGCAGTTCTTCGAGCGAGTCGTATGGCGCGTTCTTTCGCTTATAGGGCTTCTTGAGCGACGAATAGAACGTGTCTTCGATCGCATTGCTCGCGGCGCCGTTTGCGCGAACATCGCAGTTGTACGCTTGCTCGTCGAAGTCGGCCCAGTCGACCATCGCCGAGCACAGTTGTAAGCGATCGGTTGTCGCGCCTTGATCGTCTCGCGTCTCAAACAACGGATTCAAATTCAGCGGAGCGAAATGCGACATCAATTGTTGCGCAAGCCTAAGCTGCGTCGCCGGGCTTGAACCACCCGAGTTCACGTTGATCTTGGCGTCTTCGTCGACAATCTGAAGCTCGAACTTTCCGCCTTTGAGGCCCACATTCTTGGCACCTGTAAGGTCGAGCCCTGCTGTTCCGGCAAACTCACCGGATGCTTCGTCATCATTGAACGCACCGAGCAACAAGTCGGCGTACTCCCAAATGGGAAGCTGCGGCGGCGTGCGCTTCATCATCATAAAGAGAGGCGCCAACGCTTGACGCATGGATGGCTCAGCCGAAAGTAGCAATCGCGATAGATAGATCGCACTGCGCGCGTGGTACTCAGCCTTCATGCTGTCGCGGTGCGCCATCGCCGCGCCAATTTCCGCACTTGTTTCTTCTTGAAACTCAGCGAGCATCGACGCGAGAACAGCAATGGCGCCGATCACCATGACAAGCGCTACGCCACGCTCACGCTTGCGCGCACGCCGAAGGCGAGTGACCTGAGCAGACAAGGCGGCCTCGGTCATTGGGTGATCCCGAAGGCAAGCGGCAACTGCAACGGCAGCATGAACTTCGTCGTCAACCGAATGTCAGCCGCGGGCGGTTCACTCTTGAGCACCAGAGTAATGCGCACTTCGACCGGGATACGACCCAGCTGCATGTTGGACTGTGTGGAGTCCCATCGATCAACCCATTGCAACGTCGATGGTTCGAAGTACTTCACCTGGAACTCTTTCACGTCTTCGGCAAGAACCTGAACGATTCCTCCTTTTCTGAAATCGACATCGATCGGACTCTGCTCGCGGCGCACAAGATCGAGCTTGTCTGCTTGCGATTTATCTTTGGGTCGCGGCCTCTCGTCTCGCGCTGTAAAGAAACTGATCTCGGCCTGATCGGATTCTTTCGCATCACGCAACAAGCGCCGGTGGGCAAACGCTGTAAAATCGACCCGCGCAAAGTCGCCGCTCATCGAACTGACAAAGCCCGTGTTGCGCACAACGAGCGCAGTGTTCGCAGGTTGGTGCACCGAAAGATATGCACTCTGCATTTCGCGCGCGATGCGGTCGAGCGCTTGCCGACCTTCGCGCGTGCGTTCGGCGCGACGCTGTTCGGATCGCCTGCCGCGACCAAGCGTATCGAACGTGCCATAGATCAAAACGGACACCATCGCGATGAGTCCGATAGTGAGCATGATCTCGACGAGCGTCATGCCGCGCTGCAAACGTTGACCGGTGTTCATTTGAAGGCACCGTCCGTCAGCACGCCACCATCACCATCGGGGTTCATGGTCGCCGCCAAGCCTGTTCGCGCAGGATCGGTAATGAACTGGACGAACGAAAATGTCTTCTCAGTGATGCCTTCGCGCCACTTCACCGTCACGGTGACTCGACGAATGCCAATCTCAAGAACGGGCTTGAGCGAGGGATAGAGAAGGGTGAACGCCATCGACACAAGACCGCCCGCGCCTTGCTGGCCGTACTGTCCTGCAGCACTCTGACCGATGGCCTGAAGACCGCCGTCCATGTTTACCGCAGGCATGCCACCATCGAGCGCGCCTGCAGCAGCGGCGAGCGAGGCCATACCCGTTGAGCCGCCGTCGACAGAGCTGGACGTGTTCGGCATTGGTAACACGACGCGTTCTATTTTCCACTCGCACGAATAGCCGCGGTGCTCGTCCTCTTCGCAACAGTGGTCCGCAGAGTCGATCTCGTCAATGAGCGGATAGCCCTTGATGATGAGGCGCTCTTCAAGCTCGGTCATGCGACAACGACCAAGAGCCGTCGCCTTTGCCATGCGCGTCGCATTCGAATTAGAAGCCACCAGGCCAGTTTGCGAGGCCATGACCAAACTGATCGCAAGGCTGAGGATACCAACGGCGATCATGACTTCGAGGAGCGAGAACCCTCTAGATGCGTTTGCTCGCCTCATCGCCCTTCGTCCTTGCGCTCGGACAATTCGGTCTCGTCGGTGATCGCTTTGAGTTCACGCGCTTCGCTGTAAACCGTCGCTTTGCCAGTGAGCGGACTTGTTTCGACGCTGACGATTGTCTCGTCCATACTTGGAGCGCGTCCCTTATCGCCGATGCTCAGCTGAACCACTGCGCGTTCGGTTTGACCGCCTGGCCAGAAGTAAAGATAGGCGCGACCGTTCGCGCGCGGTTCATCGTCGTGCGTTGACTGCACGTGGCGAAATCGAATACCGGGCTGCAACTTGAGTTTGCCCTTTTCATCGGCCTCTGCAGTGCCCGACGCAAGATCGAACGGCACCATACGGTAGGTAGCGCGACCAATTTGCGGCGGCTGATTGTAGGTCTTGCCCTCTGTAATCGCGGCCTTCTCGGCGAGCGTTGCGGGGTCAGCACCCGCCGACGCCGCGACGCTGTGCGTCTGCACGAGCATCGGTGCGTCGCTCTCTTCCATCCATACGAGGTTCTTCTCGATGTCGAAAACGAGGCGCGTTGTGCGCGAGCGCGCTGCTGCGTGAAAGTAAGCGACTCGAATCGCCGAAGTCACTGAAGTTGACGACCGCCTAAGGCGAGCAGCCGGGAGCTTGGCGGATGCCCCACCAATCGCGACCGTGAGCAAAGCGACGAGAACGATCACGACCATGATCTCGACAAGCGTCATGCCGCGCTGTGATCGTGCCGACTTCATCGCAAACTTCTCTCACTTTCACGTTGTTCGCTCTGTGCTCGCTTCCTCGATCGCGTCCTTGATCACTTCGCAGGCACCCGAATGTCGTCTTCGGTGTTCTCTTTCTTGTCCTTGCCAAATGAGATGACAACCGGCTCGGCGTCGTTGCAGACAATCTTCCACTTGTTACCCCACGGATCGGTCGGTTCGACCTTTTCGATCAGGCTCGCCTTGCGGAGCGCATCGATCGTCGGGCACTCGTCGTTCTCGGTGTTTTGCTGCTTCCAGATTTTTGCTGACGACTGCAGGCTCTTGCCGGACGTATTGGCCAGTTGAATTCTTGCGTTCTCAGCTCTGGCAAACACCGCGTAGCCAATCGCGGCCGTTAGAGCACCGATAATCGTGATCACGATCATGATCTCGGTCAGCGTCATACCGCGCTGGCGGCGGCGGCGGCGCTGTGCGGATGTGAGTTGGTTGGGTAACTTGATGATGTTCATTTCTCGCCTCGTGTCGTCAGTAAGTCAGTTACGAATCGCCTTATTCCACGCGGTCAAGACCGTATGGTAAACCATCTGGACCATCGCTCAAAACGTCAACACCGTGCTCATCGCGTCTGCCTGGGCAGACCATGCGAAGAGGTCTTCCCCACGCATCCGTCGGCGCCCTTCGGGCGTAACCCTGAGCGACAAGGTCGTTCCATTGCTTCGGACATTCGCCTGGATGATCGCTTCGAAACGCAGTGAGTTGGCGGTACGCGCTGATGATCGAAGCGCGCGTCGCCCGGATCGACGCCAGGTGTTCCTCCCGACGTCGAAGTGAAAACACGCTCACAATCACGAGGGCGACCAAAAGAACTTGGCGCAGTCGCGTTCGCGCGAGGCGTCCGACAAGGCCACGCTTGCGTTCCCATGGGAGGTATACGTTCGACTCGGTTGTTCGACGGCGAAAGATCATGGTCCGCCTCCTGCCGACACGTCGTTCATGTTGACCATGGGCATCAGAATAGCCACGGCGATAAAGCCGACAATGCCACCCATGAGCACCATCATGACTGGCTCGAGCAGAGCCGTCAGACCTTGCACGCGATTCTCGACCTGAACGTCGTAGGCTCGCGCGGCGTTTTCGAGCATGCCCTCGAGCTCACCGCTCTTCTCACCCACGGCAATCATATGGGTGACCATTGGCGGGAATTCTTTGCTGCGCTTGAGCGGCCCCGCAATGGATTCACCTTCGCGAATCTGGCTGCTTGCTTCATCGATAATTTGCTGAAGGCGCAAGTTACCAAGCACCGTCTTGACGATGCCCATTGCGTTGAGCAAAGGGACGCCGCTCTTAAGAAGCGTCGATAACGTTCGCGCAAAACGGGAAATCGCCAACATTCGAATGAGCTAGCCAAAAATGGGAAGCTTGAGCACCAGCGTGTCGCGCCACAGGAGACCTCTCGGCGACTCGAGGTACTTGAAGCCGCGCGATAGGAGGAACCCGATCAACAGACCGCCGCCACAACCCATTACGTACGCAACCATGTCCTCGACTTGCGTGAGTGCGACGACCCACATTGCGCTCGCAAAGCCAGCCGCAAGCAGCCACTCAGCACCGAAGACTTCCCCTGCCTTCTTTACCTTGGGAGCCGACTGACGGACGACGATTGCACGGCGAACGAGATTGAACGCAAGGATCGTCATGACGCCACCGAAGGTCTCGGTCGATGAAACGACCCTCGACACGAAGATGAGCGCTTGCGTGTACCAGGGCAACTCTTGCCCGAGGTTGTCGTAGATTTTGCTCACTTGTGGAACGACGGTCGTCATCATCAGACTCACGAGCCCAAATCCGATGATCGACATCAGCGCTGGATAGGCGAGTGCGGCACTCACCTTCCCTTTCAGCTTTGCTTGGCTCTCGAGAAAATCGCTCAAACGTTCGAGCACGACTTCGAGCGTTCCTGACGCTTCACCAGCCGCCGCCATGCTTACGTAGAGGCCTTCGAACATTTTCGGATGCGCTTCGAGTGCTTTCGCGAAACTGCTGCCCTCGTTGAGAGCGTCGCGAACCTGCGTGAGCGCGCGTTGCAGATCTGGTTTTTCGACCTGTTCGACCATCGCCGAGACAGCCTCGACGAGCGGGATCCCTGCGCGGACTAGCGTCGCCAGTTGACGCGTCATCATCGCGATGTCGGCTTGATCAACACTCTGAAATAATTTGCTTCCGCCGCTTGACGATGCAGAAACTTTACCTTCTGACGCCACCGTCAGCATGACGCCATCACGCTTGAGCGCCGCGCGGAGGACCTTCACGTTGTCAGCGTCACGAACGCCTTTGACTTCCTTGCCAGACGCGACAACCAGCCCGCGGTACTCAAAAACTGCCATCGCTCACACCCTCCCGGTTGGAGGCGCCGATGGCATCGAGCCAGAGATGGGCAACGCAGTCGAAGCGGGCGCGACCTCGAGCTCGGCATCTTCTTGAGTCGCAGCAAGAACCTCCTCGACCGTTGTCATGCCAGAGAGAACCTTGCGTGCTCCGTCGTCGCGCAACGAATCCATGCCCGCTTCAACAGCGGCGCGCTTGATCGTCTTTGCGTCCGCGTTCTTGAGGACGAGTGGGCCAACCGCGTCGTCCATCAGGAGAAGTTCGTAAATGCCGCGACGACCGGTAAATCCGGTGTCGGAGCAGTGATCGCAGCCCTTTGGGCGATAGAAAGTCGGGCGCTCGATGAGGTCGGTTTCGAGCGGATCGAGCTCGCTCAAATGCCTTGGGTAGTACCGGGATTCGCGATCGCGACGCTTACGCCGTGTTCGCATGCGCTCGCGCGTAAGCCCAAGCTCCTCGAGCTCGAACGGCTCGGCTGGGTAAGCTTCTTTACAATGTGGGCAGAGCACACGAACGAGTCGTTGCGCGAGAACGCCGATGACACTTGAGCGGATGAGAAACGGCTCGACGCCCATATCGATGACGCGCGTGAAAGCGCCTGCGGCATCGTTAGTATGGATCGTTGACAATACGAGGTGACCGGTGAGCGACGCGTTGATCGCGATGTCGACGGTCTCTTTGTCGCGGATTTCACCAACCATGACCACATCTGGATCTTGGCGAAGAAACGCACGAAGAGCGCTCGCGAAGGTGAGCCCAATCTTCGTTTGAACGTGAACTTGGTGAATACCGGGAATCTCGTACTCGACCGGGTCTTCTGCCGTCAGGATATTGATGTCGGGCTTGTTGATTCGGTTGACGCACGCGTAGAGCGTCGTCGTCTTTCCGGAACCCGTCGGTCCCGTCACCAAAATGATGCCGTCGGGACGACGAATGAGCCCGTCCATCAGCAAATAGTCGCGATGGGCAAACCCAAGTTGCGGCAGATCGAGCATGACGCTCGACTTGTTAAGAAGACGCATGACGATGCGTTCGTAACCGCGACTGGTCGGAATTGTGCTGACGCGGATGTCAAAGCTTTTGCCCGCGATGCGCTTTGCGATGCGACCGTCTTGTGGCAATCGCTTTTCGGCGATGTTCAAGGACGATTCAATTTTGATGCGTGAGATAATGCTGTTCATGAACGCGCGTGGAGCCCTTCGTGCGACGTGAAGTTCACCGTCGACGCGGTAGCGCACGATCAGCTCTTTCTCTTCCGGCTCGATATGAATATCGCTCGCGCGTTCTTTCATCGCTTGAAGAAAAAGCGAATTCACCCAACGAATCACGGGCGCTTCGTCGTCTGAATCGAGGATGTCGCTCGCGCCGTCTTCTTCAACGACCGCTTCTCCATCTGTTTCGAGTTCGCCACCGCCAGCTTGCCGTTCGTAAACACGGTTGATCGCTTCTTCGATGCGCTCAACACCGCCAACGAGAAGCTCGACGGGCTTTCCGAACACGATACGCAGATCATCCGAAGCCGCTGTGTCGAACGGATTGGCCACGATGGCGTGGACCGCATCGGCATCTTCGGCAAATGCGAGAACGCAGTGCGACTTCGCAAACGTGATTGGCACACGCACCGCGAGTGCGGTCGGAATGTTCACGTGGTCAATTTGCTCGACGATTCCGACGCCCGCTTCTTCTGAAAGGGCACGCGCCATGACGAGTTCGTCAGCCGCAGACGTACGCACAGCGGCTTCGAGAATGTCGCAGCCACGCTCGGATACGGTCGCGAGCAACGCCTCAAACTTCGCGGGATCAAGAATCCCGCGCCGAACGAGGATGTCGCCGATGAAGCGTGCTTCGCTCATGGCTCCACTTTGAGGATGTTGCGAACAGGAGGCTTGCCATCTACGCGCGGTGCCGTCGGGGTAACGGCGCCAATATCAGTTGGCGGCGGGGCTGCAGCGCCGCCACCCAGCGTACGAATAGGTGCCGGCAGTTCGAGCGGCCTGCCGGGCACGTGCGTCTTGACCGCCTTGTGACCAAGGAGCGAATCGAGAGCACGACGCTCTTCGACTGCAACGTAGGACTGCCGAACCATCTCGAGCGCGCCATACGCTCGCCCGTAGTCCTTCGGCGGATCGTATTCGTTGTCACTAAACACGAAGTAGCGCTGAACGAACTCTTCCTTCTCTTGTATTTTTCGCTCGAAAACACGTCGTAAATCATCTTGACTACGCACAATGTACGGCGTCAGAACGAGAAGAAGGTTCGACTTTGCGAGTTCTTTCTTGTCGCTACGAAACAGCGCGCCAAGGAGCGGAATGTCGCCCAGAATTGGCACCTTCGTCTGACCACGAACAGACCTCGAACGCATGAGACCTGCAATCACGACGGTCTGCTGATCGCGAACCGTGAGCGTTGTCTCGGCAGTGCGCTTTCGTGCTCCGCGCACACCGAGCGTCCCTTCAGGTTCGGTCGGCTCGCTGTACTCTTCTTTGATCTGCAGCCGCACTTCGTCAGATTCGTTGATGAACGGCTTGATCGAAACCTTGATGCCAGTCTGCAGCGGGGCACTACCCCCTCCGTAGCCGCTTCCCATGCCGCCGAACGCGCTCAATGCGCCCGCCGCCCCAGGAATTCCCGAAAGCGCACCGGTGAAACCCGAGTTGGTCTGCTGTGGAAGCATCTCACCGACCTCGATCTTCGCTTCAATGTTGTCGGTCGCGAGAATGTGCGGTGTCGCGAGCAAGTCAGAATCACCCGATGCGGCGATCATGTTAATCGCAAGACCGACCGATGGGATTGCAGTGCCGAAGATCGCTTCGCTCCCCGGAATCGTTGGCCCGCGAAGGCCGAGCGCAAAGTTCTGAAGCGCGGTTGCGGCACCTGTACCGCTAAACGCAGTGGCCGAACCCAATGGATCGAGACCACCCGCAATGAGCGATCCAGGCGCACCAACGTCGGGAATGCCGCCGTGAAATTTGATGCCAAACTCATCTTTGCGCGTGACGTTGAGATCCATCAGCGCGGCTTCGATGAAGACCTGTCTGCGCGGCTTGTCGAGTTGGTCAATTACCTTACCAATTTGCGCATAGTCTCGCATCGACGACGTTATGATCAGAGAGTTGGTCGCCTCGTCCGCGATGATCTTAACCCCCGCCTCGAAGACACCGCCCGGCTTCTGACCGCCCGCGGGTTGCCCGCCACCGCGGCCGCCCATTTGGGCTGCGCTGTCGCTTACGCCGTTAAGAACCGTTGCGAGCTTTATCGCTTCGGCGTACTGCAGCGGGCGAACACGAACGTCACCCTCGCCCTTTTGTTGAACGTCAATTACCTTGATGAATTCGAGGGCACGCAAATAGGCACGTTCGGTTGCCACGATGATGACCGAATTGGTGCGTTCATCTGGGAACACTTTGCTGATCCGCGAATCGCCGCCACCCGTTGCCGCCCCGGCGGCTGGCTTAGCCCCGGCCGCGGGTGCAGCACCTCCCTTGATGTCGAAGAGTTCGTTGAGGCGCGCGGCGACGTCTGTCGCGGTGCCATAGTTCATCGTTTCGATCCAAACTTGCTCGCTCGCACCACCAACGTCGATCTCCTCGAGAATGTGGAGCATGCGACGAATGTTGGAACCCGTATCGGTAATGATGAGCATGTTCGTCGCCGCGTGAGGGGTCACGTCGGCGTTGGCGCTGCTCTTGAATTGCTTGAGCAAATCTGCCGCTTCTTGCGCGGAGATGTTTTGCAAGCGATGCATCCGCGTGATCAAACGTTCTTCGGCAGGCGCCGCGCGACCAGGTCCGTAGATCGTCGTGTTGAGACCGGTCGCGGTGCCTTTGACCTCAACAATTTTGTAGAAACGTCCCGACGGAATGACCGCAAGCCCTTGCGTGTCCAAGATCGAAAGAAACGCTTGATACGCTTCTCCGACCGTGACTTTTTGAGGAGAAAATACCGTGACCTTATTCGCGCGAACGTTACCGGTGATGATGAAGCGCTTTCCCGTGAGCTGGCCGATGACTCGAATCAGTTCACCGAGATCGGCGTCTTCGAGTGAAAACGAAACGCGATAGCCATTCCCACGGGGTTCGTAGTCGACGCCTTGTTCGAATTGTTTCAGGCCGTTGGTATCGCCTTGTCGCTTCGCCAATGAAATGGGTGCGCCTGTTTGGGCTGGTGTCTGCGGCGTTGGCGGCGGAGTCGTTGGCGTCGCCGTAGGAACTGGAGGTGGAGTTCCATTCTTGTCAACCGGCTTGCCCATGAGGGGGCGACGAATTCGACCTCCGTCAACGCGATCTTTGCGACCCGAACCTTCAGGCGCAGCGGGAACGGGCACGGGACTGACTTCCTCCTGTGCGAACGCGATACCGCCGTTCGACAGAAACCAGAACGTCCCGAGACAAAAGGCACGCTTAATCATTCGCTTTTCACCACGTTCGTTGTTCCCAAACTCGCGATCAGGCGCTCACGACTTTTGCTTTGCGGCTTCGGCCTTCGGATTCTGCGGAACCGTCGCCTTGTCTGATGCGTGCGCGCCTGATGTCGCATTGTCCCTGGCTGGAGGTGCAGATGTCACATTCGCGACAGCCAACGCTCCAGTCACAAGACCGATGAAAAGAAAGCTCGAGCCCGTGATCAGCGCAATCCATCGCAAGCTCAGGTTGAGCAAGCTAGCGTTTGGCAACTCAATTAACGATTCAGCTGACATCGAAACCTCAAACTTCATTTCTTGATTGAATAAGCATTCATCGAAGATGATCGCCTATTAGTAACATGAAAAGTTTCATTTACTTCATGTGATACTGAACGTTCACTGGCTTACCGCCTCGCTGAACGCTGACGCTCACGTCCGGCGCAGTCGTCAACCGCGTGTATGCCTCGAGCATCTTGGTCGGATCGTTCATATCGAACCCGTTAATGCCGGTCAGAACGTCGCCATTTTCGATACCAAGCTGTGAAAGCACCGTGTCCGGACGAATGCCAAGAAGGCGTTGGCCTATTGTCTTGCCGTTCTCGTCCTTTACAGGCGTGCTCCGCGCGAACTTCATGAGCTCGGCCCAGTTGTCTTTGATCTTGTCGATGACGGAGCGATCCACATTGAACTCGTTCGCCGAGATCTTCTGAATGCCCTTTTTGATGTCCTCGGGTGTTGCTGAAGCACCACTCTTTGGAGGAGGCGGTGGGCCAGCGTCCACTACGCCGGGTCCGGTTGCTGGCATCGATGATTGGAAAAGCACAACCTGGCAACGTTGGCCGGATTGAGTGAGCCAAGCGCGATCCCATCCGATGAAATGAACTGTGCGTCCGTTGAGGTCGTCACCTTTTCTGCGCATGTACGATTTGTCCGCAACCCCAAACGAAGCGAACGAATACTCAGGATCGGTTGATGCCGCGATGATGGTGATCTTCATTCCTTCGCAGAGTGGATCGGCCATCGGGTCGCCAGCTTCGAGTTCAGTCGCACCGGCATCTTCGACGGCAGCCGGCGCGTTGAGTCGCCCCGTGACAGAATCGAAAGGGTTGCGCATCAAAATAGTGTCGGCGCTGGTGCTCTTCTGTGTGGTTGTGTTGATGGCGACAGGAACCGGAGCAGGAAGCGAAAGCGGCCCGCCATCCGTGCTATCGCGGAGCAACGTCGAACCAAACCATTGCGCCACAGCCTGAGACTGCATCGCTGCAAGCGTCACCGTGAGACCGCCGAAGACGACCCAAAAGTGCTTGCGTAAGAGTTGGTCAGCAGACATTGCGTCCTCTCTTCTAGCGAGACCCGTGCCAAGCGAACAAGCTTGAATTATGCGGGAATTTAGCGAAGAAGACGAACTTGCCGCAGACAGGTTGTCGAGCAAGAGGAGCAGCGAACGCCCGGTTTGACAATTTGGCAAGCGGCCGAGGGGGCAGCAGGATCAGGATCAGGCGAGAGGATCAGGAACCTCAAGCGGGCTTGGCGACTCCGGGGGACGACATCGATCCGAACCTTGACCATTCAGATTCTTGACCATACGAAGCCCCTGATCCTCTATCCTGATCCTCTCGCGTGATCCCCGCTGCCCTTCCCTAAACGAAAAACGCGTTCCTCTTCACCTGCTCCGGCAACTGCGCGTAGTCGAACCCTTCGACTCCAGCGATCGTCGCGTCGTCGAAACCGAGTGCGATTAGCTCTCGACTCATGATGCGATGACTCTCGCCCACGGCGCGCGCAACACGGGCTGCTACCTTGCGGCCTGTGGCTCCGACGAGGATCCGGTTGTACGCAATGTGCCCAACCTCGTCGGTTAGAATTTCCACGAGGCGCGCCTCCATCGATTCGCGTACGAGCGGGTCGTTGGGAAACAGGGTGCCAAGGCGACTCAGGAGCCAATTGAACGCGTAGACGCCCGCAATTTCGGCGCCAAGCAGCACGGGATGAAAGAGCGCCGATGGAACTCGCACGAGCGCACCGATGAGCACTCGCAGTGGCCAACTCGGACGCCAGGCGTCGCCCACTTGCACGCCTTCAAAGTGTTTCACCGCACCCACAAGCAGGCGCGTGTGGAACTCCTCCTCGTGCATGAGGACTTTCTCCACCTGAAAGCACGGCTCCGGCCGGTTGTGCATCGCCGCGCGTGCGACGCTCGTCACGCTCACGCCGTAAGCCTCACCCGCATTGATCTTGACGAACGCCAGCAACGCGGTTTCCTCCATCGAAACGTCGGTCTCGGCGAATTTCCCGTAGTTCCGGTTAAACCGCGCGCCGTCGATTTGGAGGCGCGCGCGCGCCGTCGGGTGGTCGAACACCTCTGTCATTCTTGCCTCGCGACGATCAAAGGTCGCGTCGCCATTTCGCTCGCGCAAAACGGACAGATAGGCCGCAAACGCAGCGTCGGCGCGATCGAGTTCAGGGGCGGGGGCGTAGAAGCTAGGGCTGTTCATTGCGACCTGTAATGCCCGTTTTGTATTGACTCGTGTATGCTTCAAATACGCCCCACACTGGTGCGCACAGAGTACAAATGGACGACCTGCTTTCGGAACTGCCAACCCTCGTCAGACTCTCACAAACCGCGTCGGTAAGCCGAACCGCCAAGGATCTAGGCGTGCCGCGAAGCACCGTTAGCCGGCGCTTGGCCCGTCTCGAAAGCGCCCTGGGGGTCGTGCTTGCCGAGCGCACAACGCGAAGCTTTCGCCTAACGCCAGCCGGCGAGATGCTCGTTGATGGTGCGGCAGGCTTGCTCGCCAAGTTCCAAACGTTGCGAGAGAGCGTCGAAGCGTCGGGTGGATCTGTGAGGGGTCGTTTGCGAATTGCTGCGCCTCCGGGCCTATCCGGACCGTTCCTCGGTGGCTTCCTTCGCACTTTCCAAGATCAATTTCCAGAAGTGGAAGTCGAGTTCGTCGTCATGGATCGAAGGCCTCACCTTCTCGACGAAGGTTTCGATCTTGTCCTTGCCACCGGCCCGCTCGAGGACATGCCTTGGGTGCGGCATCGGCTTGGTCAAAGCTGGTATCTCGCAGTCGCCAGCCCCTCATACCTGAGCGCGCGCGGCACTCCGACGGAGGTTGCACATCTGCAGCAACATCGCCTTTTGGGGGCACGCCTTCATGGGCTTGCTGAACACGACTGGCCGCGTATCGACGGCCGCCCTCTTCCAATTTCGCGCCGCATGGTCACAAACGATCTTGCGAGCTTGCGAGGAGCCGCGATCGAAGGGCTGGGGATCGCACTTTTGCCCGTGCACTTGCTCATCGACGACTTGCACGTGGGCTCACTCGTACCCGTGCTTCCCGAGGTCATCGGTAAGCCGCTTGACATTTTCGGCCTCTACGCACACGAACGTCGCACAAGCCCTCTCATCCGCGCGCTGCTCGATAGCGTTGACGCATTCGCGAAGGCGCAAGCAGCACCCTCGTTTCCAAGATGACCGACGTGCGTTTCGCCGTGCAACGCATGGACGCACGCGTCAGATCACCGGTGAACTCTGGCGGCTTACGCCACGTTCTTCACGCTAAGGCCAGGCCGCGCTGATACCCTGACTCCAGGTTTCTGGCGACAGGGGGATTCATGAGTACGAGTACGCGCTATCGCTCAGTCGGCGTTGCGCTCACCATTGCGCTTCTCTCGGTCAGCAGTCGCTCTTACGCTTGGAAACCGATCACGCACGTTTACCTTGCGCAGCAAGCCGTGACCGATCTGCTCGACGACGAGTACGTCACCTTCGACGAAGTTGATCCCCACGTCGACGCACGCGATCTCAACAAGATGCCCACGCTCGGCCCCGTCAAGAATATTGACGGTGCGATCCGCTTTCGATCATCGCCAGCGATTCGCGAGGCGATCCGCAATTGTCCATCTCAGTACTACTTAGGCGTTGTCGGTCCCGACATGATGCCCGACGTGATCACCGGACAGACCATCATTCACCCGCCTGGTGGGCCCGATCCCAAAGACGGCACTGACATCAACGTTGGAGGTCCTGGCACCGGGTATTTTTGGGATCACGCGTGGGAGCAGACAGGACCAGGAGGGAGCTTCGCCAAGGGCTGCAACCGCGCTTACGTACTCGGCATGTACGGTCACGGCGCTGGTGATCTTTTCGCGCACACGTTCGTGAATGCACACACCGGCAATATCTTCCAGACCAACATCAACGGCATCCGCCACATGTTAGTTGAAGGTTACATTTACGATCGCACCCCATCGCTTGCAACGCACGAAGGCAAGAGCGTTTACGATCTCGTCAACAAAGCGATGACCAGCGACATCGCGAAGCTCAATCGCTTCGTCCTCGATCCTTATGTGCTGGGCGAGCAGGCTGGCGACGCCAAAGCAACTTCGTTGCTCTACCAATTTGGGCGTCTCAAGCAGTGGGTGAAAACCCATCGCAAGCAACTCAACGATCGTCAACGTCGGTGGTATTCCGAGTACCAAGCCGCGCACGCGAAGTACGCAAAGCTATGGAGCGAGTGCGACAAGAAGCATGCGAGCACCTGGGACGAATGCGCAGAAGCGATCGCCCTCAAGGTTACGAAGGTCGCCTACGCCTACACGAAGCACAAAGTGGCTGGTGGCATCGTCAGGCACGTCATCCTTCCCTATCTCGATGACTGGATGGACGACATCGAAGAAGGCTTGCTCGAGTGGGTAAAGCTCAATCACCGCGTGGGTATGCGGCTCATGTTCACCGATCCGAGCAAGGAGCAACCCGACAGCACGATCTCGTACATCGTCGATCAGCTGAGGGATTACTTCCTCGCGCATGTCATTCGCATGGTGGGTGTGCCTGACTGGGTATCGGATGCGGCGCTTTATGTGCGCGACATGGTCGATGCACTCATGGCGATCGTCGACAAAGTGCTCGCACCATTTAGAGAGGTCAAAGAAGCGATCAAGAATGACCTCAAAGCATTCGCGAAGTGGGTCATCAAGAAGTCCTACGGCATCGATATCGATGAGCTGAAAGCCTATTGGTTTAGCCCAGGCAAGTTCATCAATCCCGCGTTCGGAAAGTGGGAGACGCCGTTATCGCATATCAAAGGGAGCGCGCAGTTCGACCAGGATGGCAAGCCGGTCACTGTCGCTTCACTCAACAAGTGGATGGGGATCAAAGACAAAGATCACTTCGGCCCAGAAAAGTTCAACTGGAAGCGGTTTGGCCCCGCGTTCAACACCGTCCAGATGATCAAGCTCACCTTTCTCGGACCAGAATCGGTAAGCAGCTTACTCAAATCACTTGGCTCCAATCAAAGTGGTCCGCCAAAGAATGCCGACTACAACGTAATGCTCGGGCAATGGCAAGGCGCGATGGACTCTGGCAACCAGTGGGCCCACGGAAAGCGCCTCATTTTCGCGAGAGAGTGTCGGGTGTTTAACCGGCTCTTCATAAAGCACGCGGGCCCCAAGATTAACAAGCCGTACCAGCCTCTCAACGAGTGCGCCGAAAGCGACGCGTGGGTAAAGGGTGGTGTGCCAAAATCTGCTGACCCGTTTCGCATCGCGGGTCTCCGGTCCATCGAAATGGAAGCCGGCGACTCGCGACGTATCGAACTCGCCGGTGACTTCGACTCGTTCTTGGTGTCGCTCATGGGCGCCGAATCGAAACGAGGCAACGTTTCGAGCAAGGACAAGAGCAGCTTCCTCTATACGGCTCCCACCGAGGTCACTGGCTTCTCGGACGACGTCACCGTTACCGCGACCGACGACGACGGCGAAAAGGCCGTTGCAAAAATTCATGTGATTCCAAAACTTGCTATCACGCCTTCGATCGAGGTCTTGAAAGCTGGCGCGAGCGTGGCCTTCGACGTGGACGACACCAAGCGTAAGATCCACTGGAGAGTCGTAAAAGGTCGCGGCAAGTTTGGAGATGACAAGAAGATTGCCGATCTCCGATCACGCCTCAGCGCGCTGTTAACCGCACTCGACAATTTACCCGACGAAGCGCGAAAGCCGATCCCAACGAGCTCCTTCGGAAATCTTGCGTCTATGCGCACCCACTTCGTAGCACTTAGCGCACGCATGAGAATTTTGAGTGAGGTGGCGCAGGTAAACGGCGACATCGCCGACGAAGAGGCGACCTACTATGCCCCGGCCGACGTCAAAGAAGGCGAAGAGCGCGTGTTCATTGCGGCTGAGCTTCCGGCGATCGGCAAACTCGACGGCGCCCGGCAACTGAACGAAAGCTTCGAACTTGTTCCGTCACATGAAGCAGCGGACGTCGAACTGCAAAAGTCACTTGCCTCAAACGCAGAACTGCAAGTCGCGATCTCTCATGCGACTGCGATAGAAAAAGCAAAGAGGTCGGGGCACCTCCTCGCGTGGGACTCGGCCGTCATGCCTCATCTCAAGTACGAGTTCAAGGAAGCCACGTTCGAGAAGCGTGCGGGATTCAAGTACTTTCCACAGCGCCCCGTCAAACGCTCAGGTCCATCAGCGCGCTGATGCGAATCATCCCGCTTCGTCGGCGGAACGGCCGTCAAGCTTGCGATAAATTGTGCGCGCCGAAATGCCGAGCAACTGCGCCGCAAGCGATTTGTCACCCTTTGTGTGACGAATTGTTTCGCGAATCACTCGCTGTTCAATTTCGTCAAGGGGCGTACCTATCGAGAACGCAAGCGCATCTGGAGCAGAAGGAAAAGCCAAACCGATGATGTCCGGCAAATCGGCTTCTGTGAGCGTTTCAGAGCGTGACAATACGACGGCGCGTTCGACCACGTTTTCGAGCTCGCGCACGTTGCCTGGCCACGGATACTCAAGCAATCTCTCGAGTGCGTTATGGGAGATCGTGATTCGTACTTTGCCGTTCTTCTGACAATAGATGCCGAGGAAGTGATCCACGAGCAACGGTATGTCTTCCCGCCGAGCGCGAAGCGGCGGCGCGGTTACGGCGATGACGTTAAGACGGTAGAAAAAGTCTTCGCGAAAGCGTCCCGCTTGCACCTCGGCGAGCAAGTCACGATTCGTTGCCGCAACGATGCGAACGTCCGCACGAACCGGGTTGCCGCCGACAGGTTCGTACTCGCCCTCTTGCAATACGCGGAGCAACTTCACCTGAACTTGAGGTGAGAGTTCACCGATCTCGTCGAGAAAGAGTGTGCCACCTTCTGCGCGGGCGAAGCGGCCCTCTTTTTTTCCGACTGCGCCGGTAAAGGATCCTCGCTCGTGACCGAACAATTCGCTCTCGAGAATGGTCTCTGGAATGGCCGCGCAGTTGACGGCGACAAACTGACCGCGCCTGTTGCTTCGGTCGTGAATGGCGCGCGCGATGAGCTCTTTGCCCGTGCCACTCTCGCCGAGGACAAGAACGGTGGCGGCACTAGGCGCGGCTTGCGTTGCGACGTCGATCACGCGACGCAATGCGGGTGAAGTGCCCACAATTTCGCGATGCGTGAGTCGTTTGAGTTCTTTTCTCAACGACTGGTTTTCGGCAACGAGGCGCTGCCTTTCTGCAGCCTTGCGAACGCTTTTGACAATGCTGATCCGCTTGAGCGGCTTTTCGACAAAGTCATACGCGCCATCGCGCATGGCCTGGACCGCCGTCTCAACGGTCCCGAATGCGGTCATCAGCACCACTTCCACGTCTGGCGATATTTGTTTGATCGCTTTCAATAGATCGAGGCCTGTTGTGCCCGGCATCATGAGATCGCTAACGACAACGTGTACGCGGTGGCTTCGTACTTGCTCGAGCGCAGTTTTGCCGTCGTAGGCGCAGAGCACGCGCATCCCCTCTCGAACGAAGATGCGCTCAAGGCTCTCGACATTCGAGCGCTCGTCGTCCACCACAAGGACGGTGACATCGGTCAGCGGTGAGGTCTCCACTTCGCTCATTCGTTTTCCTCGGGCGTCATCGCAGCAACTTCGAGATTGTCTTGAACGCATCGGAACCGGCGCGCTCAAGCCAATCGAACACTATCGTTTCTGTGGGCGCCACGATGACTCCCATATCAGTCGCTAGGCGCAAGCCCAGCGCTCGATTCTCATCGCTGCGCGAACACACTGCGTCGGCAGCCACAATCACGCGATAACCACGCCGCATAAGTTCGCGCGCCGTTTGGAACACGCAAACATGTGTCTCCATTCCTACGACGATGACGTCCCTTGCGGCTGATTGTGCCAGCGCGCGCGAAAAGCGCGGCTCACCACAAGCGTCGAACGTTAACTTCTCGAACGGTGGCGCACCCAAATTTGCAGAGACTGCGGACAACGTCGGACCGAGCCCCTTTGGATATTGCTCGGTCGCTAGAACGCCAATCGAGAGGGCCTTTGCGGCTTCGAGCAGAATGTTCACATTCTTGACCATCTGCTCAAGCGCTGCACGTGGCATCGCTGCCGCGAGACGCTCTTGAATATCAACCACCGCGATCAAAGACGAATGCGGAACGAGTCGCGTCATGCCTTCTACTCCCTAACCTTTGCGCCCAAGAAGTTCACCGAACGAAAGACCGGGTCGAAACGACCGCACGAACCGCCCCAAGTCATTTCGCATGTCGAAATGTACCTTCACGCGTGCAATTTCAACGTTTGCGCCATCGTAGAGGTACGCCGGCAAGTCACTCATCGTCTGAATCGGCGCGAGCGGCGAGAATTCTTTCTGACCGACAAAGGTATAGGGCTTGCCGTCATCACCGCTGAACGAGAATCGATAGGGCAGTCGTCGCTCGGTAATCAAAAGAAGCTTGAGCGTCCCAATCAAGGGCTGTTCGGTTGCGATGCCCTCGGCCGTAATGTGGCCGACAATTTCACACGTTCTATCAAGCGCGAATCGACGCAAGTGTTTGGCTTGCGCGACGACCGAAAAGCTCAACTTCTTCTCGACAAGCGGCGCGTCGAGAAGAAAAAAACGGCCCCGCATAGTTTCACGAAACGAAAAACCGATCATCTCTTGTCTCCTTTAGGAGCGCCGCCCCCGATAAACGACTAGACGCTCAACAATACGACCTTCGCTCACAGCAGCGGCAATCTCGTCTACATCTTCGAGCGTGACCGCACCGTAGGCAACGTGGTCCGGTTCCTGAACGATCGCGGCGCCGATTTCGCATAAATCGAGACATGCGCTCGCACATGCACGCACGCGCTTGGCCGTTCCTTGCTTGGCCAAGGCTGATTTAAGAGCCTCAACGAGCGGTTCAGACCCGCTTCCGGCACAAGACCCCTTCGGGTGCCCCAGCTCTCTCCGGTTCGTGCAGATAAAGAGGTAGCGATCGCGATGCGGCATCTCTCATCGATCCCGCGTTGTCGGGTCGACTGTCAACGCTTATGGTGGGGCCCATGAACCAGAGGCTCACTTTCGTTTCCCAGGCCGTCGCACTTGCACTTTTTGCAACCGCATGCGGAGGCGGTAGCGACAACTTGCCCCCGCCTCCGCCACCTCCCCCGCCCCCGCCCGTGGTAGCGAGCGCTCCACCGGTTGAACCACCGCCTTCGGTTGAGGAGCACAAAAAGGAAGTCGGTCTCCCCGCAATCACACTGACTTTGGGCGAGGCGAGCCCAAACCCCAAAGTCGCTCCGACCGTTCGAATCGTCAGCCCAGCAAAAGGTGCCTCGATCGATCCGAAGAAGGCAGCTGACTTTGCCATCAAGCTCGATGTGAAAAACTGGAAAACCGCAAAGGACGACGCCCACGTTCATTTGATTCTCGACAACAAACCTTACAAGCCCATCTACGACACCAAGGCGCCGATCAAGCTCAGCGAGCTTGCGGGCGGCGAGATCAGCGAGGGTCACCACGTTCTCGTTGCATTCCCGAGCAGGGCCAATCACGAATCCGTGAAAGCGAAAGGCGCCGTTGCAATCGTCGACTTCTTTGTCGGTAAGAAAGAAAAGTTAACGCACGACGTTACAAAACAACCGACCCTCATCTACAGCAGGCCGAAAGGCGAATACAAAGGCGACCACGCCACGCGTGTTCTTGTCGACTTTCAACTCGCCAATGTAGCGCTCGCCGAGGGCAAAGAAACCGTCGCAATTCACGTAAGCGGCCCCGGCATCGAAGCCGACCTTACGAAGACAGCGACAAGCTTCGGCCCACCGTTCTACCTCGAGCATTTGCGCGCGGGCAGTTACAAATTGACCCTCGAACTCCTTGGACACGA
>JAHFDZ010000444.1 GCA_023248745.1 Myxococcales bacterium
AGGGCTTGACGTCGCTGCAAACGCTCAACTTGGCACTCACGCATGTGACAGACGCGGGGGTTGCGCATCTGAAAGGCCTGTCGACACTACAGAAGCTCAACTTGCGAGGCACGAAGGTAACGGACGCGGGCCTTGAGCATCTGAAGGGCTTGACGACACTGCAGGAGCTCAGCTTGGAATTCACGCAGGTAACAGGCGCGGGGCTTGCGCATCTGAGAGGCCTGACGAAGCTGCAGGAGCTCGTCTTGGGAGGGACGAAGGTCACGGCCCCTGGCCTCGAACACCTGAAGGGCCTGTCGACGCTACGGAAGCTCGAATTGGGAGCGACGCCGATCACAGACCCGGGGCTTGCGCATCTGAAAGGCCTGTCAACATTGCAGAACCTCGACTTGGGAGGCACGCAGGTAACAGACGCGGGCCTTGCGCATCTGAAAGGCCTGTCGACACTACAAGAGCTCAACTTGATGCGCACGCAGGTCACGGACGCGGGACTCGAGCACCTAAAGGGTATGACGAAGCTGACGGAGCTTATCTTGATAGGCACGCAGGTCACGGACGCAGGACTCGAACACCTGAAGGGCCTGTCGACGCTGCGCCACCTCCTCTTGGGGAAAACGAACGTGAGCGCCGCGGCGATTGCGCGCTTGCGCGCGCGGGGGATGAGCGTCGACTAGCGACGCGAAGTGCTTCATGGTCAATAACATTGACTACATGTATAGACCGAGCGCGTGCGCACGCTGCAAATCTCGCCCCAAACTGATCACACAAAACGCGGCATCGTGATCACTTATCCACATGGGCGCATGTCGCACATGTGGCGACGTACAGCGGCTCTCGGAATTGGGTCTCCTCCAGCGATGGAGGCGCGATGGCCAACGAGCGCGTGAGCATGCGAAACGCAAGAGAAGTACCGAGACAGAAGTTTGAGCTCGGACGGTCTCATCGCGAGGTCGCGGTGAGCATCGGACGCAATGCGGGGACGGTCGGCGCGCTGTTGGCGCGCGCCCGTGCAGCAGGGCTTGTCGACCGGGCAACGGTCAATGCACTTGACGAGGCGACACTCGACAAGAAGCTTTACGGTCCGGCTGCGGCTGCCGAAGACGGTAGGCCCGAGCCCGACTGCGAGTGGATCTCGCGCGAGCGTGACGATGTTTCGGCTGCACTACGAGTACTTGGAGAAGTACCCGGGGGTTACCAATACGGCATTTTGTACGCGTTACGGCGCGCGGCGAAGGTCACACGACGTCACGATGCGGCAGCATCATGTTGCCGGCGACAAAATGTTTGTCGACTACTCGGGCAACCGGTTACAGGTCGTCGACCCGGTATCGGGGTGAAGTCCACCCGCAAACTCGTGGGGGCTGCGGTGAGCGGTGTGAATCAGTTTTACTGCGGTTTGCCGTTCGCAGGTGAAGGGCTCGGAGTCGTTGACGTCACCGCGATTGGTCGCAACGGATCAGCGCTGTGCGGATCGCATGCATAGCGGCTCGCCAAGGGCTTGTTGCGCAAATAGCTTCCGTCCTTCAGACGTACCCAAATGTCTCCATCGGCACCCTCTGCGAGCTCAACCGCGGGGCTCCGTGTTCCAGTGGGTGCAGGGCGTTCCTGAAAGAGCTCTCCGCTTGGACGCCACCAAATGCGGCCGTCGGCGATCGCCCATTCGTCTCCGGAACTCGACGTGACGAAACTCGCGGGAACGGTCGGAAGGCCGACTGCCTTCATCCAATCGGTTCCGCTCCATGACGTTCCGTTGAAATAGGCGAACGATTCGGCATGATCGTTGGGTACGCCATCGCCATTGTACCGCGATATGGTGAGAAGCGCGCTATTCGGTCCCACACGTAAGAGGGGCGTTGTGAAGCTCCATTCTGAGTGGGTCTTGGCGACCCTCGCTACCTCCCATCGCTTCGTGCTGGCCGAGTAGTGGGCGGCAAGGACAGTTTCAGTGCAGGGCACTATGACAAGAACGTCGCCAGTGTGGAACGCGACAGCAGCACTGGGCCAGCCGGCGGCCGAGCAGAACGTCTTTGGGGCCAGGTGCGGAATCCCACTCACGCGCAGCCAGCGCTTGCCATCAAGCACGTCGAATTCGTAGCTATCGTCGACTGTTCTAAACACAACGAGAGGGGCGATGGGGTACCGCTCAAGGAACATTAACAAAAGGGTCTTTCGCTCCTCCCAGGAGGGGCCTCGCTCCAACCATGATGAGCCTCCCCAGCGGAAAAAATCGGGACCCTCGCCCGCCCGACCGCCGTGCACGGGCGACAGCGAGATAAAAGCGGCGTCCGGCCAATGACCGACCATGTTGATGGATCCAGCGACGTGGGCATGGGTTGCAGTCTTCGAGATTTTGCCCATATGGATATCATCGCCTGGCGTTCGCAAACCAACCAGCAAGGACGGGTCAAACTCAATGCGGTCGCCGATAACACGCGCGATGCCGCCATCGCCGCGCATCATTGCACCTGTCCGGACATCGCCGGAGCCGAAGGTGAGGAACGTCGTGCCGCGAATGCCCGCGACCTTTAGCGATTCGCACCCCGGGTCAATCGCTTGAAAAAAAACCGGGCCGCGAGGTGGTGTTCCCGCGGCCGTCGCGGAAATCTCGGGAGGGGCGCTCTGGCGCGCCGCCGTCGTCACCGGCTTGGCATTTCGAACCGTGCCCTGTGGTGATGGCGCGCAAGCGCAAACCCCTGCGGCGATCAACCAATACCGATTCGATAGCATAACTTCTGTTAGCACACGCGGCGCACGCAAGCGTTCTTGATGCGAGGCGAGCGGGAAAACGAATAGTAAAGTATATTTACGAAAAGCTTGGCGCGTGGATCGTGCGCCAAGAGCACGTTGCTACGGCTCGTACACCACATGGCAATGCACGCGCGCGTTCGGAAATAGTTCGCGGAGCGGCCGATT
>JAHFDZ010000027.1:0-1071 GCA_023248745.1 Myxococcales bacterium
GATACCCACGAGTGTGGAAGACGTTCCACTGGCTATCGGGCTCCAGGTGCTCCCGTTCCAGTGGACGATCGCTCCGTCACTTCCGACGGCCCAGACGTCACTCGGTGCGGCTCCCCAGACGCTGTTGAGATTGCTCGAAGTTCGGCTCGACACTTGGGTCCATTCGGTACCGTTCCAGTGGACAATCGTGCCCGCCCTTCCGACGGCCCAAGCGTCGTTTGGGCCACTGCCCCAAGTTCCAAGCAAGTCGTTGCCCTGCGGCATCGGGTTCTCCCAGCGCCAGCAATCAGGGCCACACGGCGCAACGGGCGCACTGGCATCGCTGGCATCGATTTGAACTCCGCTGTCGGCACCCGTCGACGCGAAGGAGGGCTCGCTCGTCCCGCTTCTCGCGCCGCAGCCGATCAGGAGAAACAGAGAAAAGACGAAGCGGAGAATTGAATCGCGCATAGGCAGCTCCCAAGTCGGGATCATGCGCTGCCAAAGTGGCGCACAAATAGGCCCAAGTGTGCACGATGGTCGTGCGCAATTTCACGGGCCTGAATTGCGAAACCCCCCTGTAAAGTCAGCGCTCGTCGTCGAAGTCTTCGTCATCGGCGAGCGTTTCGCCGGCAAAGATCTGCTGTGCGAAATCGCGCACGCGCACACCTTCTTGCGAAGACTCAAACCAAGCAGACGCGTGACCGCAAGACGCGCACACGAAGCGATACGCATTACCAGCCGAATCGACCGCTAACGCGAGCGAGTCTGTGCACGCGGGGCACACAGCACGGTTTCCAGCTCGAAAGTCGCTCCAAGCAGTCGATAGGGCATCGACGCTCGCCAGCGATTTCTTGGGGTCGCCCATCCCTCTATTTGTACAGTGCCTTTGGCACAGAGACCAGGAAAGTCGTAATGGTCAATGTCCCTTACGATTTAGCTGCTGTCGGGCGGCATTCGAGATCGCTCCGGTCACATTTTTGCTCTTCGCGAGTGCCTTCAGTTCGTGCTCGCGTAAGTGGGGAACCAACTTTGCCGCGAACACAAACGGCGTTCGCGGATTTTGCACAAGGTTCAACTTGATCTGATGCG
>JAHFDZ010000027.1:1081-35681 GCA_023248745.1 Myxococcales bacterium
TTGGTCCAACTTCGGTCGAGGGAAATCACTCGTAGCACTTCGTCGGGAACGGTTCGGCTTGCGGTGATCCGAATCACCTCGTTCTCTTGGATTTTCGGACTACGCACTGCTGCGACGGCAACGAGCTTGTTCTTGTCGCGAACCAGGAGCAAACGCTCGGCTGCAGTTCCGAGCATTGCGCGCCGGATTTTTTGCGTGACCGTCAATTTAGTTAACTGTGCGTACAGAGGAAGAAAACGGTCTTCGACGATTTCTTCGCCGGACACTTCATCGAGTTTGAAAGTGTCCTCTTGCTCGGGATTCAGATTGGTTTGTGTCGCAACGAAGTGAGTCTCAATGAACAACAGATCGTCCGGCGTCATCTCTTGTTGCGGTTCGATAATGAGCTCACTCAAGATGGCTTGAGCCGCCTCTTTGTAGGCGGGAATGCCGGGCAGATCGAGCTTGTGCCGAACGGCCAGTTCAAGGATGCGATCGGCGGTCGACATCCTCGTGAACTCGTTCATATAGAGTTTCTCGATGATGGCCGGGTGCGCCAGCAAGCGCTCTTCGTTGACGGCAAGCAACTCGGCAACGGCCTCGGAGGCTAGCTCTGCGAGCCCACTGACGGTCTCCGCGGCGAGTTGCGGCAAGCGCAGGATGCGTTCGATGACGTTGGCATCGCGTGCGAATCCCAGCGCAACCCGATGCAGCACCCAAGGTTCGAGCTCGGGGACGAGTGCACCATTGAGAAGTGGCGTAGGGATTGCCTGAAGCGTTTGCTTTGCAAGCTTGCTGAGCGCCTCGTCGTCGCCGTCGGCAATGAAAACGACAACCGCAATCGCGTCACTCGGCCGCAACCCAGGAGCAATGCCCTTTGCCGCCATTTGGCGTAAGGGAAGTGGCGCAGACAAGATTTTCTGCGCCTGTGGCGATAGCGCGGAAACATCCATGGGGCGTAATCCTTGTAACTACCCGAGTGACAAGGCCTCCTGCCGACCTTACTCTACTCTTCAATCCAAGGAGCAAATAGCGATGGGCGTCTTTGACTTCGTCCGTAACGGCGTGCGCGAAATGATGATCGCGCGGCCAGACAACCTGAAGCATCTGATCGTCTTCAAGCATCCCGATCAGAACTTCCCCATGTATTCGCAGCTCACTGTCGACAGCGACGAGTGCGCGGTCTTCTTCAAAGATGGCAAGGTGCAGGGGGTGCTTCCGCCTGGGCGCCATACGATGCAGACGCAGAATCTGCCGTTCCTCAACAATCTCATCAACAACTTTACGGGCGGCGACGTCTTCATCAGCGAAATCTTCTTCGTGAAGACGGCCGCGGTGCGAAGCGTGCCGTTTGGCGGCCCCATCGGCGACATGCTCGATCCGCTCACGGGCGAGCAGGTAATCCCGCGTATTTTTGGCGAGATGAGCGTTGTTGTCACCGACCCCGTTCGCTTCATCGTCGGCTATTCCGGGCAAGCGTCCACGGGCGATAACGACTTTGTCCTCGACTGGATCAAGGGCCTCTTCATGCAAGGCGTGAAGACCACGCTTGGCTCGCTCTGCGAGGTGGAAGGCAAGAGCTTGCTTCAGGCAACGTCGCTTACGCAAAAGCTCGCGGCCGCTTTCGTTCAACAAGCACCTGATCTCAATGAGATTGGCATTCGCATCGCGCAAGTCGGCGCGTTTAACATCAACTTCAGCGAAGAAGATCGTCAACGCCTCGTCGAAGCAAACGCCGAGATTGCCAAAGCGCAGCGAGCCGTTCGCGTTAAGCAAATTGGCATTTCGGGCGCCGCGGCCGACGCTCAAGCCAAGCAATTTGAGCTCGATCAAAAGTTCCAGCAAGACGCGCGTTATGTGCAGCAGCTTGCGGGCAACTACCAGAACTACGCTGCTGGTCAGGCCATGATGGGTGCCGGTCAAGGCATGGCCGAGCACGGTGTTGGCGGCGGCGTCGCAGGAATGGGCGCGCAAATGGCGGTCGGCGTGGGCATGGGAAACATGATGAGTGGCGCGATGCAGCCCAATGCCGCGCAGCCCAATTTTGCACCCCAATATGGGGCGCCTGGCCAACCTCCAATGGCGGCACCACCAGGCGTCGTTGCAGGCGCGCCTGCCGGTATGAAAAAGAAGTTCTGCACAGACTGTGGCAGCGAGCTCATGTTCAACGCCAAGTTCTGCGCCGGCTGCGGCGCCAAAGTTGCGCAGGCCGAATAGCGCGGACTACCTTGTAACGGTCAACGCGGTGAACAATGACGACGGTTGCCCCACTCACTCACGTAGCCTTTGAGCGAAGGCGTAGGGTGGGGCGTTTGTCGTCACGCATTTCATCCTTTGTCGTGGCGCTTGTGGCCGCGAGCCAAGTGCAAGCTGGCGGCTGCGGCGTCACGCAGACCGACAAGGGGTTGAACGCGCCGTGTACGCGCAAAAAAGATTGCGAGGACGGACTCGTCTGTCTCGATGGGGCTTGCCAGTTTCCCGATGCGTCGGTCGACGGTGGTGAGCTCGCGTCTCGATGAGCGATACGCTTCGGCTGCTGACGTTGTCGCCGGTCATTTGTCCGGTGTGCTCGCAGCGCTATTCAGCCGGGTCGCGGTTTTGCCCGTTTGATGGTGAACCACTTGAGGAATTCGAGTGGAATCCAGACGCGGATCCGCTACTGGAAAAAGTGATCGACGATCGTTACAAAGTTGAGTCGGTCCTCGGCGAAGGTGGAATGGGAAAGGTCTACACCGTGATGCACCTGCGTCTCGGAAGGCCGTTTGCGATGAAAGTTCTTCGCGCCGAGCTCGCGCGTGACAAATCGCTCGCCGATCGCTTTACGCAAGAGGCGAGGGCAACGGCTGCCATTAATCACCCGTCAATCATTACGATTAGCGACTTCGGTACGACACCAGAAGGTGCTCCGTACTTCGTTATGGAACTTCTCGAGGGTCAAACGCTCGCGAAGCTTGTTCGCGCGGGAGGGCCTCTTCCTGCGAAACGCGCAGTTGGTATCGCCGCGAAGGTTGCGGCGGCGCTTCAGGCGGCTCATTCAAGTGGAGTCGTTCACCGCGATCTCAAGCCTGAGAACATTTTTCTCGCGCAATTTTCCGGCCGCGAAGAGGTCAAGGTACTTGACTTTGGTGCATCGAGGTTGCTTGGGTCCAGTCGCATTACGCGCACTGGCGTCATCTTTGGCACTCCCCACTACATGTCGCCGGAGCAAGCGAGCGGCGTAGACGTTGACCATCGAGCCGACATCTACGCATTCGGGATCATTTTGTACGAAATGTTCACCGGCAAAGTTCCATTTGAGGCCGAGACATTCATGGGCGTGATTACGCAACAGCTCGTTGCGAAGCCAGTGCCGCCGTCGGAGGTTCATCCGTCGGCGCGCGACCTCGGTGTCCTCGAAGACATCACGCTGAGGTGCCTTGAAAAGCGCCCCGACGCACGCTTCGCGACGATGGGCGAGTTGCGCCACGCTTTGCTTACCGCGACGCCTTCATCACCACGCATGCGAGATTCGTCCGGGAAAGTACGCGTTGAGCTTGCGAGCGAGCTTGAACTCCCTTCGCTCGCCGAAATTCGAAGTCGATCCGAAGAGCCTATCCGTGTTCCGCGCAATCGCGCGCCGCTTTACGCGGTTGGCTTCGTTGCGATGCTCGTTGGCATTTTCGGTGCGTGGGTCGCATCGTTAATGTTGAAGTCACGTGCCACTGCCGCGCCGTCAACGCCTCTCGGCCCCGTGAGCTTTGCCCCAGCGATGAGCGGCGTTGCATCAGTGCCGTCTGCGTCGGCGGTGGCGTCTGCGGCTGTCGATCGCCACGTTCGCGTTACGGCGAACGTCGCTGGCGAAATTTGGCAGGCGGGCAAGCCGCTTGGCGCCGTTCCGCTTGAGCTCGTCGCGCCCGCAAAAGGTTCGAGTGCAAGTTACGAATTTCGCGCATCTTCCCAAAGGAAAAAGGCTTTCGTTGTTGACGATGCAACAGGTCCGGCTCTCGAACTCGTGATTCCGAATGGCACACGCGCGCCGATCGGCGCACCCGTCGTCGTCCCCAAGCCCCCAACCACACACGTTACGACGTCGACGCCACCTGCTGGCGGAACGGACGAAGACTTGCTGGAACGCCGTTTGAAGCGGGTTCCTTGACCTCTGGCCGCACACCTACGATCCTTCTGGGATCTCTTGGACGCGCGTACAGTTCTCGTCGTTGATCCCGATCCGCGCGGAGCTGCAATTCTCGAGCTCAGTCTGCAGCGGGCGGGGTATCTCGTTTCGGTCGTAACCTCGGCTGATGAGGCGGTCGTGCGTCTCGAGGAAGATGTTATCGACCTCGTCATTTGTGACACCGTTCTCGCTGGCTATGACCGTGGCGACACCGACGGCTTCGCATTGGTAGCGGTGATTCGCGCGCACCCGCGACTTTCGGTTCCCGTGATCATCCTGTCGTCGAGTTCGGCAGTGGCCGACAAGATAAAAGGCCTCGAGCTTGGGGCGGAAGATTACTTATGTAAACCCTTGTCGGTGCACGAGCTGCTCGCTCGCGTCCGAGTTCTCTTCGCACGACGCGCGCAGCACGCCATTACGACCGCAACGCGCGCTCAACTGAAAGGCTCGACCGATGATCTGAGCGTCGTTGACTTGATGCAGACCTTTGAGGTCGCGAGCAAAAGTGGCACCCTGAGGTTACGAAATGGTTTGCTCGAAGCGGTGCTCACGTTTCGTCATGGGGCGCTCGTCGATGCGTGGCAGGGAAAGCTGACAGGACAAGAAGCAGCATTTCGCGCCATCTTGTGGGGAGAGTCGTCGTTCGAGATCGTGTTCAAGTCGCCCGAGAATGTTGAACCTAAAGAAAGCGCGATTGGGATGTCGACGGCTGCCGTCATTCTCGAGGGTCTTCGCCGTGCTGACGATTGGGGTCGACTATTGCGGGAGCTTCCACCGCTAGGTGCGCACCTCAGTGTTCGCGAAGATGAGCTCCTCGATAAGCTTGCCGATATTCCCGACGAGGTTGACGGTATCATTAAGCTGCTTGACGGTTCCCGTACGCTGCTAGGCGTCGTTGATGATTCACCTTTCGATGACGTTTCAAGCCTTGAAACACTGGTCAAACTAGCCGCGAGTGGTCTTCTCGATGTCGTCAATGAACCTGACGTTCAGCCGATGTCCCTGTCGACCCGCGTTCTGGTGCACGATGCGGACCCTTCATCCAATTGGCTTGTGCCGTTGCCTTCGAGCGGGGTGAAGCCAGAGTCGAGCGGAGCGATCTCGTTCGCAGTGAGCGATGCAGCCGCGGCGCCAGAGAGTCCAGCGCAAGCTCCTGTTCCCGTAGGAAAGATCGTACTGCGTCGCGATGAGGCGCGTGTTGACGAAGGTGCTGCGCGCACCAACCGCCCCGATCCGCGTGCCGAACCCATGACGCCGCTTCCGCAACCGTCGGGACGCGTGGACGTCACCATGCCTTCAGCGCTTGCGCCTGACGGTCTGCGTGAACCAGAAACGAACGTCGAAGTGAGCGGGCTGCCTCCGTCTGACGAAGCGCACCGCGATCGTTTGCGCGTCGTTGTATTTGCCGTCCTCGCGCTCACGGCCGGGTTTGCACTCGTGGCGCTGGCGCGTGGGTGTTCTGAGCGTGCAAAGGCGGGTGACACGAAGCCAGTGCCAGCGACAGTTTCGTCAGCTCGATAGGTTCGCTCGTGGCAGTCGCGGCGTTTGGTTCACTCGCTTGACTTTTCGCGCGCGAGCGGATGAAGCCAGTGTCCGAAGATGTCGATAGCCGCCGTCGCCATTACCACAGTGGACGCTGCAACGAAGACAACTCCAATGACCATCGGGCCATCACGATTGAGCACGGCTTCAACGCCCAAGTGTCCAAGTCCAGGCCATCGGAAGATGCTCTCGGTTACCGCAGCTCCGCCCGCGAGGGAACCGAGTTCGAGGCCTGCCGCGGTGACGAGCGGCAAGAGCGCGCCGCGCAGCCCATGAACGACAAAAGCGCGCAATCGTGACGTGCCTTTTGCGCGTGCGGTACGGACGAAGTCTTGGCTCATCAGCGTGATCAGTTCATCGCGCGTGAGGCGAGCAAAATACGCCGCGCCGTAAAGGCCGAGCGTTAGTGCAGGTAGCGCGATCGATCGAACGTGATCCAAAAATGTGTCGCCGAAGCCGTCGAGTGGAAGCCATCTCAGCCGATGCGCAAACAAATATTGCAACAAGACTGCGGTCAAAAATGTCGGTGCGCTCACGCCCAGCGAGGTAATTCCTGTTAGAAATCGATCGATCCAAGTTCCCTTTTTTGCTGCTGCGATCGATCCTACCGTGACGCCGATGAGTAGCTGGATCACAATGCCGGCAATCGCGAGCGCCATGCTTCGCGGATAGCGTGTGAAGATGACCTTCGCGACGGGCGCGCGGTGTTGGTAGCTCCTGCCAAGGTCGATGTGTAATTCGTAACCACGAACGAGTGGAATGACTCGTTCACAGCTTGCGTGTTCGCTCGCTTTTGGGTCGCCTGCGATGTGGACCAATTTTTTTAGAAAGAGGCCGTATCTGGCAACGATTGAGCGGTCGAGTTGGAGATCTTTGCGAACACGTACAAGATCCGCGGGTCGTGCTTGCGGGCCAGCAACGATGCGAGCGGGATCGCCTGGCAGCGCAGCCAGCAAGAAAAACGACGCAGAAGCGACGGCGAAGACCACCGCAAGAGCCCAAAATAGGCGACCCATTGCGTGTTTGAACGTGCTCACCGACGTGGCCCCAACGAAGAAGGCGTGCCTGTGGTCGATCGATCGAGCCACGTTCGGGCAAAGTTGTAGGAATGAACAGGGTGAGGCGTGTAACCACGCAAGTAGGGCTGTCGTATCTCGAACGAATGAAGACTCGTTGTGAAGGCCCAAGGTGCGTCCTCAACGAGGATGCGATTGCACGTGCGGTAGATATCTTTGCGTCGTTCGGGATCGAATTCGGTGTGTGCGCGCGCAAGCATGCTATCGAGCGCCGGATTGCGATAGAAAGCTGAGTTCGATGACTCGGTCGCGTTGATCGATGTCGAGCTAAAGAGCGGATCAAGTACGCCGCTTGGGTCGGGAAAGTCTTGTTGCCAACCTTGCGGTGAAATGGCGACGGCACCTTGCCGCTGGCTGAGCGACAGGTAGCTGGCCCAGCTCACGAGTCGCAGCTCAATTCGTATCCCAATACGGGACAATTGCTGCTGGACCAATTGTCCCGTTTTTTCATGGATGCCTAGTGGGTAGACCAAATACGAAATCGTTTTTGGGTAACCTCCTTGACCAGTCTTTGGATCGAACGGATAGCCCGCTCGTCGCATGTGTTCGAGCGCCTTCTCTAGGTCGAATGTTTGACCTTGAAACGTCGCGTCAACGCCGGGCATCGATTGTGGGAGCGTTGCGGTGTTGACGCTCAGATGAAGCGGGCGAACCGCGGTGAACGCCTTACGATCGAGCGCTGCGGCAACAGCACGACGCACCTCGACGTTGTCGAACGGTGGCATTTCTGTGTTCATCGACTCGCCGTAGACATCGAGGTCGGGGCCTCTTGCGATCGCATCTTGCCACCTTCGATCGCGCGCAAACCGAATCGTGTCCGCATGGGTAAGATCCCTGACGAAATCGAGTTCACCCACCTCGAACTTGAACCGCTGCGTCGGCGGGTTCATCAGAAAGTGCATTTCGATCGCGTCGAGGTGGGGCAACCCCGGCACGAAGTACATTGGGTTGCGCACCACGCGCACGAACTGACCCTTTGACCAACCACCGTCGCGAAGTTGAAAGGGACCCGTACCGCAAGGAGCCCAATTGTCAGCAAATTGTGCGCCTGCAGACTTGCACACCGGTCTCGCGGGCGGGAGGGTCAAGAGGGGCAAAAAAGCCGCATCGGGCGATGTCAGGCGAATCGATAGGAGGTGACTTCCTTCGACTTCGATACCGTCAAGGTGTGGAACTTTTTTGTCGGCATATAAATCATAACCAACTACGTTACGAAAGTAGCTCGCGGATGGATTCGGCGTGTCGGGATGAAGTGCGCGTTCGAGTGAGCGCTTTACGTCCTCGGCTGTAAGGGGCGAGCCATCGTGAAAGCGAACATCTTGCCGAATGAAGAATCGGAAGCGCGTACCGCCGTCTAGAACCTCCCAACGTTCCGCTAGCTCTGGGACGAGCTTGCCCTGTTCGTCGAACTCAATGAGCGCCGCGAACAAGAATCGGACGAGCGAGCTCGAAACGCCGTCATTGCACCGTGCAGGGTCGATCGATCGAACGTCGCCGAGGGAAGCAAATCGAAGCGTGCCGCCTGCGCGCGGTGTGTCATCGGCGGGGTGCCCGACGGGCAGGGGAGCGGGAAGTGCGATGTCGCAACCCAGAACCCCGATTAGCGCGAAGAGAAGGCTAGCCTTTCGGGTCGAGAACATCGCGCAGTCCCTCTCCGAAAAGGTTAAAGCCGAGGACAGTCGCGACGATAGCTGCTGCAGGGCAAGCGAGCAGCCAAGGCGCAAGTGTGTAAGAGTCTTGACCTTCGTAGAGCATGGCGCCCCAGGTGGGGGTCGGCGGCGAAAGGCCAACGCCGAGGTAGCTGAGCACGCTCTCGGCAAGGATCATCTGCCCAATCGAAAGGGTTGCAGACACAAGCAACGTGCCGATTACGTTTGGCAGGATGTGCTTCCAAAGAATCACAATTTGTTGCTGACCTAACGCGCGCGCGGCAAGGACATAGTCAAGATCCCGAATGGTCAAGGTCTTTGCCCGTACGATGCGCGCGGTGCCGAGCCAGCCCGTGACGCCAAGCGTGACAAGGAGGCTTGCGACTGTCGTGCGATCGAGCAATGCGCCGATTGCCATGACGAGCAAAAGGAAAGGAAAGGAAAGGCCGACATCGACGAGTCGCATGAGCGACGAATCGAGAATCGAGCCTCCCTTTTTTCCAGCAGCGTAGCCAGAGACGATGCCAACGAGGCCTCCAACGGTCGCCGCAATCGCGCTCGCTGCGATGCCAATTAGAAGTGATAGGCGACCACCCAGTGCAAGCCGCGCGAACATGTCGCGAAAGAGGCGATCGGCGCCAAGCGGATATTCGATTGAAGGGCCAACCGGCAGCAGCGCGTCGGTCATCGCGCGCTCAGGATTGCTCGTGAACGCATCGTGCGGAGCCAGCCACGGTCCGGCAACGGAAAATAGAACCACGATGGATACAAGAACAATGCCCCAACGAAGTGATGCGTGCTTGCGTAGGGCTTGCTGAAAGCTCATGCCGCGAAAAACTCTGCGAGTGCCCGGGCCGTGTGATCGGGAGCCTCTTCGGCTGGGCTGTGACCAACGTCGAGAAGTTCGAATCGTTTTGATCGAAGCTCTCGGGCCACTCGTCTTCCGACGGGAAGTGAATAGAGCGCATCGTGTTGACCCCAGAGCACCATCGAAGGGATGTCGATGCGTGGCAAGCTTGCGAGGAGGGCGCGCGAGTCGTTCATCGTTGATAGAGTTGCCCAAGCGGCTTCACGACCTTCGGGCGAGTTGAACTGAGCGTACCACTGGTCGGCGTTAGCGAGCTGCGTGAGGGATGCGTGGCGATAGGTCGAATTTACCATCGCTCGAAATGTAACGCGTCCGGTGACTTGTCTGAGGAAGAGCTTGCCAAAGAGTCTGTTGCGTGACGCGCGCAGCGTCCAATGTTCGCCGGGCATGAAGTGCGGATTAATGAGCGAGAGTGAACGAACGCTCGCGGGATGCTCGCGCGCGAGCTGAACGCCCACGGCGCCGCCGAAGCCATGGCCGACGACGTGAACGCGACTCTCGCCAAATGCTGCGATCGCGTCGAGCGCCACGTCTGCAAACGAGGCATAATCGTAACTAAAATCGATCGATTTATCGCTGCCCCCAAAGCCAGGCCAATCAAATGCAATGACGCGATACTTTTCAGAGAGCGCGAGCGCGACGGAAGTCCACGAAATATGGCTTTTGAGCACATCGTGAAGAAGTATGACGGCGTCGCCGCTGCCGATCTCAATGCCGCACAAACGGGGGCCTCGCGTGACGATATTTCGCGTCTGCCGTTCGAGATCTTGGCCAATGGGTAATGGAGGCTGTTCTATTTGTTCCATCTGTTGCGACGAGGCGGTCGAGCGAGCACTGTACTTCGCCCACATGAACGCGTGGATGGGCAACTAAGTCCTTGCGTAGCTATGACATAATTTGTCAGACCAGCGGTCTAACTGTCTGAATTGAGGTCCATAATGAGTGTTTGCAAAAAAAATGCGAACGATGGATTGACCCAGTTCTTCCTCTTCCCATAGTTTGATTTTCGTTCAGTGGATCGTGCCGGCAATGTCCGGTGCAGGTCACCCGCGATGACCTCGTCCGTCAACGATCAAAAACGACGACTACGCAAACGAAGAAGTGAACGAAGAGCGGACGGGTGAATAGCGGGATTCTGTCGAGCGGTCAGCGACGGAGTGGGAATGAGAGGACATGTGGGACTCGACGTGAGCCCTGCATGCAGACTTGCGTCATGTTCTGTCTGCACTGAGGAACGGTCGCGTCGTAAAGAAAATTGACGACAGTAATACCGCGAATTGAGCGGCGGCTTGACCTGGAAGCGCACACTGCGCGCTGAGGCGGCGCGCAGTGATGACCTTTTGTCTAAAGACCGGGAGGAAGTGACGATGGATCCAAAGAGCGTTGCAGATGGACAGCAGACCGAAGGGTCGCTGGCGCTGGAAACCGTGGAAGCCGAGTCTACTGAGCAGGTCACCCGCGAGCAGCGTCGATCGCGTCGGAAGCGTGCCGTGCGGGCGCGTACGATCAGCGTAAAACGCATGACCAAACGGGAGCTGGAGCTCGGTCGGTTGCTCTATCCGGACATGGAGGAAGAGCCCCGGCCGCGAACGCGCGAAGCATGCGCAGGTGGTGAGAGGCCTTGCCCTTATGTATCGTGCAAGCATCACTTGTTTCTCGATGTCTCGGCGCGAACGGGCGCAATCAAATTGAACTTTCCCGACCTCGAAGTTTGGGACATGAACGAAACGTGCGCCCTTGACGTCGCCGATCGTGGGGGAACCACCCTCGAGGAAGTGGGCGCGATCATGAATCTCACGCGCGAGCGCATCCGTCAGGTTGAGGTCAAGGGACTTGCCAAGTTGCAAGCGCTCAAGGACATGCTGGCGCTGCGCGACTACGTGGATGAGGGGCCAGTCGGTAAGCGCCGCTTACCTGTGCTCACAGCGCGCGTCGTCGATGACGAAGACGAAGACGAGAAGTCTTCGGAAGTCGAAGAAGCCGACGCCGATTTTTGACAAAGCCTGCCTGTTTTCGTCGATCCCGGGAGCGATCGAAGGAGAATCAAGCACGCTTTTGCAAGACGCATCTTGACCCCCTGAAATGAGGAGCGTACCGCCATCTGATGGCGATTCGAACTGCGCTCCTCTCTGTTTCCGACAAGACGCACCTCGTACCCTTCGCCCGTCGGCTTGCGGCGCTCGGTGTTCGCTTGTTGTCAAGTGGCGGAACTTTCAAGGCACTTCACGCGGAAGGTATCAAGGTCGAGGCTGTAGATGCCTATACCGAGTCACCCGAAGTGATGGCGGGTCGGGTCAAGACGCTTCATCCTCGCGTGCACGGTGGCATCTTGGCGCGGGAAGGAACCGACGAGAAAGATCTCGCGCGCATCGGCGCCGAGTTCATCGACCTAGTCGTCGTCAATCTCTACCCGTTCGAGCGAACGCTCGCCGATCCGAAGTCCACCTTCGAAGAGCTCGTTGAGAACATCGACATTGGTGGTCCTTCGATGCTTCGCTCTGCGGCGAAGAACCACGCGCGCGTGACGGTGGTTTGCGATCCCAACGACTACGATTCTGTTGCCAAGCAACTCGAAGTTGAAGCGGTGGTGTCGGGCGGCCTTCGCAAGCAACTCGCTGCAAAGGCGTTCGCCCATACCGCCGCGTACGACGCCGCGATTTCGGGTTGGCTCTCCAAGGAGGGTGAGAATCCGTATCCGCAGTTCCTTACGCTTCCGTACGAGCGTGCCTACACGCTCCGCTATGGCGAGAACCCGCATCAGACGGGTGCTTTCTACGTGGAGCGCGGAGCACCTGCAGGTTCGCTCGCGCGCGCCGAGAGTCTTGGGGCCGGCGGCAAGGAGTTGAGTTTCAACAACTTGGTCGACGTCAATGCCGCGCTCGACGCCGTTCGCGAGTTCGACGATCCCGCGGCCGTTGTGGTGAAGCACACGAATCCATGCGGTGTTGCGACCGCCGCTTCACTTGCGCACGCGTATCTCAAGGCACGTGAGGCGGATGCGTTGAGCGCTTTTGGTGGCGTTGTAGCGTTCAACCGCGAGGTCGATGAGGCAACCGCAAAACTCTTGGCCGAGACGTTCCTTGAGTGCGTGATCGCACCTTCGTTTTCGTCAAGTGCATTGCCTATCTTGCACGCGAAGAAGAATTTGCGGTTACTCGCAACAGGGGCGTGGCTCGACGCTACTCACGATGCACTCGATTTTCGACGCCTGTCAGGAGGCATCGCGGTTCAGTCGCGCGATCGAACGGCAGGTGGCGAGGTGCGCGGTGGGAAGGTTGTGACGAAGAAGCAGCCGACCGAAGAGCAGTGGCGAGCGCTTGAGTTTGCGTGGCGTGTCTGCAAGCACGTGAAGTCGAACGCGATCGTTCTTGCGGCCAACGATGATCTCGGTGCCGTCACACTTGGCGTCGGAGCCGGGCAAATGTCGCGTGTCGTTTCGGTTGAACTTGCAGTCAAGAAGGCAGGCGATCGAAGCCGAGGTTCTGTGCTCGCGTCAGATGCATTCTTTCCGTTTCCTGACGGTCTCGTTGCCGCTGCAACGGCCGGAATTGTTGCGGTTGCCCAGCCTGGTGGAAGCGTCAAGGATGTTGACGTCATTGCAGCCGCAGACGAACTGGGCGTCGCGATGGTGCTGACTGGGGCGCGGCATTTCCGCCACTGATTGGATGCGGCGCCAGCTAGCTGTCGGCATACTGGCAGTCCTTTGTGGCTGCCGTAATCAGTCGCTCCATAGTGCGGAAGCAGGAACGCAAGGCAACGCGTCAACCCCGGCGCCTTCGGCAGCGTTGGCGTCGGCGGCTCCGAAAGTACGACAGACGAAGTTTGCGGCGGAGCGACTCTCGCTTGGCCAAGGCGATGAGGCCATCCTCGAACTCCCATTCGATGCTGTTGGTCGTAGGCCCATTCTTGTTGCGGTTCATGGTGCTGGCGATCGACCCGACTGGGCATGCGGTGGATGGCGTGCGATTGCGGAAGGCTACCCGTTCATCATTTGCCCTCAGGGTTCTCCAGGTGGAGGGGTGTACTGGTGGCGATCGTGGAAAGACCTTGAGCGCATCGTCGATCGTTCTTTGGCGATTGTGAAAGAGCGCTACGCCGACTTCGTGGCTGATGGGCCAATCGTTCTTGTGGGGTTTTCGATGGGGGCTTCGAACGTTGCGGTTCTCGCAAGCAAAAGGTCAAGTGACTTCCCTTTTGTCGCGTTGGTCGAGGGCGCTTATGACACGGGCGGCGCGTTCGCGAATCCCTTCGCGAAAAGTGGCGGCAAGCGCGTGCTTCTGTCTTGTTCAACGGGCAACTGTGAGGGACGCTTTGCGTCTGCGCGTGCGTCGATCGCGCGAGCGCACATCGATGTGCGCGTTTCGGATTCGGGTAGGCACGGGCACAATCTCGATAAGCCCGAGGCGATGCGTGAGCCGTTTGCATGGCTCGTTCGCGACGATTCGCGCTGGGCAGGATTGCCGGCAGCAAAGAAGCTCGAAGCTCAACCGTAAGTTTGCTTGCAAGGTCATTTGCCGTTGCAACGAACCTATGGAGCATCTGCAAAGCGTACTGACGCGCACATGCAAACGTGTCCGTGTTGTCAGACTTGAGGTACGTTTTGCGCGTGCGTTGCCCTATCCTTTTTGCAATCGCTGCTTCGGTCGCCACCACCACAGTCCTCACTCACTGCGGCGCGCGCACAGGCCTTGATGCGCCTGTGAGCGATGCAAGCGTGCTCGATGCAACGACGGATGCACGCGACGCAAGCGTCGATGCTCCCGTCGATGCAAATGACGGCGCGCTCGATGTGGTTGATGCGCTGCCTCCCATCGACTCAAGCTTCAGCGATGTCATCATCACCGACTGCCCGACCGCAGACGTGACGTTCATCTATCTCTTGTCGAATGAGAATGACCTGCTCAGTTTCAATCCCGCGACGCTCGCTGTAAAAACGATCGGTCGTATTAACTGCCCCGGTGCCGGAACGGCAACGCCCTATTCGATGGCCGTCGATCGCAAAGGCATCGCGTATGCCGTCTTTACGGACGGCAAGCTCTATCGCGTGAGCACCGCGAGTGCGGCCTGTGTTGCAACAACCTTCGTTCCGGGTCAGCAAGGGTTTACGACATTCGGAATGGGTTTCGTTGCAGACACGAATGGTGCCGATCAGCTTTACGTTTCCGAAGCGAGCTTTGGTGGCCCTGGTGGCGCAGAGTCGGAGGGCCTCGCAAGGATCGATACGTCGACGTTCAAACTCAATTTCGTTGGCAAATTTTCGCAAACCGTGAATCGATCCGAGCTCACAGGTACCGGAGCGGGACGCCTCTTTGCGTTCGTGCTCCCCTCAACGGGTACGGGTTCTCGTATCGACGAGATCGACAAAACGAACGCGAAAAACATCGCGCAAAGTGTGCTCAAGACCGGCAGCGCGAGTTCTGCGTTTGCGTTCGCGTTCTGGGGTGGCGATTTCTGGCTGTTCACCTCCCCCGGAGGTGCAACGTCGGTGACGCGCTACAAGCCCGCCGATAGCAGCGAAACCGTGGTGGCAACCCTGCCGCAAACGATTGTCGGTGCCGGCGTCTCAACGTGCGCGCCTTCCAACTAAATTATTATTGCTCAAGCGTTTGGGAGCCCGACCGTTCCTCAAGGCGGGCCATAACTACGCGCCCACTTTCTTGAGATCCGTATGCGCATAGCTTTTTCATCGACTCAGGTGAACGTACCTGCTCGCTTGCCTCCAGGGCAGGCCGATACAGGTCATACGAGCCCGTCAGCGGACGGTGAGCTCGAAGCGAGTGCGTCATTTCGGGTCCCGCCACAGGAGGTAGTACCGAAACCTGACGGTCAAGCTGCGGTACGAAAACCTCCTCAAGGTGGGCAAGTACGCGGCACGAGTGATCCTCGTTCCTCTGGTCCTGGCGGACTCCAACCGCGATCACTTGGGGGTGCGCCACCGCCGCGCGCGCTCCCTCCAGGAGTCAACGCGCCATCGCCACTCAGTGCGGAGGTTGTAAGTGAGACACAACCGGGCGCGCCGCAACCGGTTTACGTGGTGCTTCAGTGGAACGTTCAGCTTCCGGGACAAGTCATCAGTGGGCAGACGCCACCGACTTGGGTGCAAGGGGATCTGGATGTTCGCGCGCAAGGATCGCCGGACGCGCAACCCGCACCGAGAGGCGCGCGCGATGCTCCTCCTGCGCAAAATTTCCCCCTTCAGCCGCAACCGGCGCCTCTGCCAACCAGGGTTCCAACGAACGTTCCGGTTGCTGAATTTGTCGGTCAAGCGTTTGTGGCGGTCGACGATCGCCGTCAGGAAGGCATCCACGAAAGCGATCGCGAACGGCCGCGCGAGGCGAGCGCGTCAACGTCGCGTGTTCGTGCAAGTTATCGACGCTCTTGCCCCGATGACGTTGCCGCCGCAGCCGATGGTTGTGCGCCTCGCAAAGAGCGTATCGTCACGCAGGGTTGAGCGCGTCGAACTCAAAGTCGTAGCAGTCACTCCCCCTCGGGCGGAAGCGGCCAATCGCCAAACTGCATTTCGATGACGTCGCCAACGCCTGCAAAGGCTTCAACGCCTTGGCTTCCAACGCGCACACGAAAGCCCGCGACCGACGGGTAGGGCGTTCGCGTTGTTGCGGTCAACGTTGTCGCTGTGACATTGCGTTGCAACCGTTCGATCACCACGCGGTGATGATCGAGCAGCTCAATTGTAACGAGCCCGGGTGACTTTTGGAACGCGATCGCCAGCGATCCTCTTGCCTCGTTGTCCTTTGCGGCCGAGAACGTTCCCTTGACGTCGAACGTTGCAGGCTTGCTCGCTACAAAGCTGTTGACCCATGGCGATCGCTTGCCCGGTGCCGCCGCCGCGGTTTCGTCGGTGAGGCGCTTCTCTACTGAACCGTCGGTTTCGTAGGCGTCCGCAATGGGGCCCACCGCCACGCGTGGCTCGCCACCTGTGTCGATCACGAAGACGCCAAGACGTGGCGCGCCTGCTCCGACGTAGGCAACTTTTTTTTCGAAACCCGATGTGAAATAGTCCGCGATGAAGCTCGCACCCTTTAGTCCATCATCTTGACGAGTGCGAAACGCGTCGAAGTACCATCCCGTGTACGTGGGTCCTCCGTCCGACGAGCCTGGTGTGATTTCCGCCACCATTGAAAGAAACATCTTCTCGTCGTTGCTTAGGGCTCGCCCTTCGAGTTCGTGCTGCCCAATGACGCGCAAGGTTCGAAGTGTGCGCGAGAGATTCCCAAAGTAGACAGACGCATGCGTCTCGTCTTTCGGGTCGAGATGCTTCAGCGTGATTGCACCACGCTCTGCGTACTTGATGAGCGCATCGTAAGTTCCGATTGCGGGTTCGACGTACCCATCAGGAATTTCACAGCCTCCTTCGCTGTACGCTTGTCCTGCCATCAGAACGTAATTGTGACGCATCTGCGCGTACCCCGCGACGACGGTGTTCATCTGTGCATCGGCGTAGGCATCAGTGTCCATATACGAAGGTGTTGTTCCGTCGGCCTTCTTTGCCGCGCTGCGAACGGCGGTGAGCCAGATACTGTAAAGATCGTTGCCTTTCTGCTCGATAATTTTGCGACTGATCCCGAGTTGCGGCTCGAGCGTCGGATACTTTTGTAGGTCGTGTTCGAGGTAGGTTTTTGCGCGATCGACGCCGAGCACAAACGCAACGTCGGCTGCGCCCATCATGTGACGTCCCTTGACTTCAGAATGGGTAAGAGGGCGAAACGCTGCAGTATCGGGCACAATGCGCGGTCCAAGAAACGTCGCGATTGCGGGCAATTCGACTGATCCTTCGGGCATATAGTGAATGCGCGCAGTGCGGTGGAAATCGCTGCCAATCGCCGCTTTGAGCTTCGGAAATTCCGCTTCGCTCAGCTCTGCGATCCCGCCCTTTTTTCGTAACATCGCGAGATCAGAAATCGTGACGTCTTCACGCCTGCCCGCGAGGAGGCCCCACGCTTCATCAAGCTTGTTGACGTTGTCCGCCATGTCGGCGCGTGCTGCTAAGTCGGATAGCGCGAGCGCAACGACAGCTTCTCGAGGTGTTTCTAATGGCTCAGGAACGTCGCCAGGTTGCGAGCTTCGAGAGGATCGCGACACCAAGTTGAACTCGAGTCGCGACAGCCACATGGCCGCACGGAAGTAGCGCTCGAGACCCTTTGTATAGTGACCGCGGGGCTCGTACTGCGACCAGTCGACGATGCGAGGCCGGCCGAACAAGTCGACTTCGGCCATGCCGCTGGCACCGTTTGCGGCTTTGAGTAACGCGCTCGTGTCGACGCCAAACGCGCTTGGTAGTTGCTCACCTGCGAGCAGTGATTGCGCCACGGTGAGATAGAGATCGAGATCACGACCGAGGGCGCCTGCGTAGCCTCCTTCGGCGAGCTTGCACCGCATCGCGGCGAGTGTGACGCGAAGCATTGGCTCGAGCGAACGGCGCTCGATGTCGGCGATGAGTTGATCGTTCGAGACGTAGATCGCATGCAAAATCGAATCGGCCGAGACATAGAGCGGCAGCTGCGATTGATAGATTTCGTGGTACGCGCCTGCGTAGTTCGAGAACGACCAACGAGGCGAAACAACGAATCCGTTCTTCGAGAGGAGCGCGCGTTCCTCTTTCGTCAGCGACAGCCTTCGGTCGACGCGATCGAGATGGCGAGGCTTCGACTTCTTGTTCCAAGGCTTGCGCGGCACAATGGGCTCGTCGCTCTTGCTTGCGAGGAGTCTGGCCTGTACGCGGCTGAGATTCGAGTCGGCGATCTCGCATAGATTCTTTTCGTCCCAAGGTACGGCACGTCTGTCGGCTCCTTCCGGCGGCGGCTCCTGTTCGGATGCTGGTGGAGGCGAGGGGACCTGGCACGTGGCCTTGTTTCCGCTCGTCGGCAGCGAAGGCGCCGTGGTCGGCGTCAACTTGCTCGCTAGTTGTGGGTCCGGCGCACACGCTGACAGGCTGAGGAAGACGAAAAGTCGTGTTTTTCTCATGGGTCTCTTGTGCTCAAGCATATGCGTGAGAACGCCCGACCGGCTGCGCTTCTTCGTTTCGGACGCCCTTCACACTTCTTCACACTGATCCGGCAAGAGTCTTAACAACCAGGACCGATAGTTCTCTTGTCGGCGTCATCGTCTCGCCGCCAAAGGAGAACTTGCAATGATTGGTTTCATCGTTGGAACGCTGTGTCTGGTCGGATTGGTAAAGGTTGCGCGAGGAGGCTTTGGTCGCCGTCGGTTTGCCTACGCGGGTGGTTGTCATGGCGGGTACGGTGGCCACCAAGGGGCGCCCGGACCGTCATTTCGCGGCTTTGGAGGACCGTGGTCCATCTTCGAACAGCTCGGTCTCACCCGCGATCAAGCCAAAGCATTTCGCGGACTCAAAGAAGAGTGGATCGACGCAGCATTCGCCGCGCGCAAGTCGGTGCAAGTTGTAAAGAACGATGTCGCGAGCGCGTTGCGAACGGACTCGTTTGACGAAACGCTTGTTGGCGAAAGCCTCGCGCGTTTCGACGAAGTGACCGATGCGTTCAAGAAATCGATGCTTACGTCGCTTGCGAAGGCTCACCAAGTGCTTGATGCGCGTCAACGCGAGCGACTTGCAGAGCTGCTCGAGGACGGCGGTCTATTTCGAGGCCGACGTGGTTGGTGACAATTTGTAACAAGGAAAGATCATGAAACGAAAAATTGCCATCGCCCTCTTGTCGCTCGGAACCATTGCAGGCTTCGCATGTGGATTTCATTCTCTACGTCGCGGAATTGCTTGTCACCGTGAAAGGCAGGACACTTTCGAACGCCACGTCGCTACGATTTGCACCGACGCTGCGCTACGCGCAAAGCAAGATACGAATCGTGACTGATGAACAGCGTGAATCTGTCCGGTGTCTTAAGTCTAAAGACACCGCCTAAGCCACCGGGCAGAGTAAGGTGAACCAATGCCCTCTCGGGTCCTTCTAGTTGACGACGACGCCCGTCTTCACGAACTCCTCAAGAGCTATCTCGAAGACAATGGTTTCGTCGTCGCGAGCGCGCGCGACGGAAGAGAAGGGCTCGAAAGACTCGCCCGCGAGCCGTTCGATGCCGTCCTTCTCGACGTAATGATGCCGGGTATGGATGGCCTCGAAGTGTGTCGTCGTATTCGGGACAAAAGTCAGATCCCGATCGTCATGCTCACGGCGAAGGGCGACGAGACGGATCGGGTCGTGGGGCTTGAGCTCGGTGCCGATGACTATCTGGCCAAACCCTTCGGACCCCGTGAATTGCTGGCTCGATTGCGCGCCGTACTTCGTCGTGCCACGCCAAACGAAGCTGGAAGAAGTTTGCGCGTAGCCGATCTCGAAGTTGAGATCGGTGCGCGCAGGGTCCTTCTCGCTGGGCGCGAAATCGAACTCACAGGGATCGAATTTGACCTCCTCGTGGCCTTGGCCGAACGGCCCAATCGTGTGGTGTCCCGCGAGGTACTGCTCGAACTTGCGGGGCGCACCGATACGCACGTCAGCGACCGTACGGTCGATGTGCACATTTCGCATTTGCGCCAAAAACTCGGCGACGAAGCTCGCACGCCCAAGCGAATCAAAACAGTGCGAGGCGTCGGATACGTGCTGACGAGCGGAACGTAAGATGCATCGATCTCACTGCCAAACCCGAGAAGGCAACGGTCTTTACCGTTACGTTGGCGCGCACATGCATCGCCGGATCTTTGCCGGTTTTGCCTTCGCAATTTTCGCAGCAGGTTTGGTTGTCGCACTTCTTGCGAAGCTGTCGGCCACGGGGGCGTGGAGTGAGCAAGAGGCTCGTCTTCGCACCTATGTGGGTCAAGAATTCGCGGTCGACTGGAGCGATCCGACCGCGCGCCTTGCGCGTGCAGAAAGGGTGCATAAGCACCTCGGGCTGGGTGTCGTTCTTGTTGACGATCGTGGGGCTAGGCAAACCATTGGACCACAGTGCAAGCACACGTTGGATGCGCCGGTTCTATCGGGTGACAAGAAGTTGGGCGATGTGCGCGTTTGCTATCCCGCGCCGCACTTGATGGGCATGCGATTCGTTGGCGCTGGCGTTGTTGTTCTCGTGGTTTTGTGGATGCTCGCTGGCAAGCTCGCTCGCCACATTACGCGCCCACTCGCCGAGGTTGCACGCGTGGCAGAAGAGCTTGCACAGGGAAACCTGAGTGCGAGGGCACGACTGCCGCATGGCGTTGGAGAGGTGCGCGACGTCGCGGCTGCCCTCAATCGAATGGCGGAGAGAATTGACAAGCAACTTACTGATCAACGCGCTTTACTTGCTGGTGTTTCGCACGAAATTCGCACGCCTCTCGCGAGGATGCGCTTCTTCATCGAACGCTTGCGTGGGCGCAGTGAGGTAAAGACAATTGACGACATCGAGCGCGAGGTCCTCGAGATGGACGAGCTCGTGGGAGAGCTCCTCGCGGGTTCCCGACTCGATTTCGGTGCGCCTTCGCGATCGACAATCAACGTTACCGAAATCGCAGTCGCAGCGCTGGAACGCATCGAGGAGCCGCCTGAAAAATTGAGCGTCGAGGGCGATAACCGTGAGGTAGTCGGCGATCCCACGCTCGTTCGACGCGCGCTTTTGAACTTGCTTCTCAACGCACGTCGTCACGGTGGCGGCGTTGAGCAGTTGGCGATTACGTGTACGTCTGAGCGCATTCGCTTCGAGGTACTCGACACGGGTGGTGGCTTTCCGAAAGGCGAAGAGGAGCGCGCATTCGAACCGTTTGTGACTGCTGGAACCGAAGGATCGGTGGGCCTTGGGCTCGCGCTTGTTCGTCGAATCGCCGTTGCGCATGGCGGTCGCGCGTTTGCCGAAAATCGCGAGCACGGTGGAGCGCGCGTCGTCTTCGAGCTGCCACGCTGAAAACACGCACAAAGTTACCGATCTGTCCTACTTCCACGCATCTTACGTAATTGAATACTTGGCCAACTCTCGCTCACTATGACTTTTTGGTGTGCGTGGAGGCTCACCGATGGCGGCGATGACCGAAGGCTGCAGCGTATGCGGTACGCGATTCGAGATGCAGTTCCGTTACCAAATGGAGGAGAAGGACGGCGGGTTTGCGTTCTATTGCTCTCAGCAATGTCACGACAAGAGTTTGCGTGGCATTCAAGAGGGCGGCGTGACATGTGACGCATGCAACAAGCACTTTGTGCTCGAGCTCGTGTCGCAAGTTGTGCGATCGAAGGGGCAAAGACGATACGCATGCGGCGATGCGTGCCGAAGTCAGCTTCTTGCGGAAGCGGGCGGGGCGAGGCTCAGTGCGTTTCTGGGCGCCGACGCGCCGACCGCAAAAGCGCCGCCGATGCCGCACGAAGTCGAAACGGTGCAACCTACAAGCATTGCAAGTGCGCCTCTATCGATGGCTCCCGGAGCCCTTCCGAGCGCACTGCCACCCACTCCACTCGTCAGCATGATGGCGCCGCGTAAGATTGATTGTCCGCGCAAGCTCGCGATCTTCAATCACAAGGGCGGCACCGGCAAAACGACGACCAGCGTAAGCATCGCTGCAGGTCTTGCGGCACGGGGTCTACGAGTGCTTCTCGTCGACACCGACTCGCAAGGAAACGTCGGCGTATCGTTCGGCATCAAGGCCGAAAAGTCGCTCTACCATGTGCTTGTCATGGGGATGAAGCCTCAGGACGCTGCCGTCAACGTTCGTCCGAACCTCGACGTAATCATCTCGAACGAAACGCTCGCCGCGGCGGAATTGTATCTCGCAGGGCGACAAAATCGTGACCGCGTTCTGCGCGATCGTCTTGCGGGCGCGGCCGAACGCTACGACGTCATGGTTCTTGACTGTTCCCCTTCGCTCTCGCTCATGAATCAAAACGCCTTGGTTGCGACCGACGGCATTGTGGTTCCTGTTGCGTGTGACTTCCTGTCGCTCGTCGGCGTGAGGCAAGTCGTCAAGACGGTGAAGAATGTAAACTCGCTGCTTCACCATCCGGTGAAGATTCACGGTGTCCTTCCGACCTTCTACGAGAAGCGCGCGCGTATCTGTCGCGATGCGGTCGAAACAATGAAGGAGCACTTCGGAGACCGTGTTTTGCCGCCAATTCGCGCGGTAACAAAAATCAAGGAAGCGCCCGCGCAAGGTCGTACCATCTTTGAGTACGCGCCCGAGTCGTACGCAGCGCAAGACTACATGCGGGTTGTTGACTTGTTGATTGACGGCACATCGGTTGCGGCGATGCAGACCGATGAAATGGATGATGACGCCCACGCGAGTGTGGCCTGAAAGGAGGCGACTGATGCCAGGACGTGATGAAGAGATGGGGTTGGCGGGCGCCCGCGTACTCGACGCTGACGAGGTCGAGGGCGTGCTTTCGGGTGCATTCTACACACAGGCTCCCGACACGCGCAGGCCACCGGCCCCGCGTGATGAAGAAGTGAAAGAGAAGCCGACTCACTACAAGGTGATCTGCATCTCGATGTACACGAAGGACCTCGAACGCCTCGACTCGCTTGTCGACGAACTGAAGTCCCGAGGCGTAACCAAGGCGAGCCGAAGCGCGCTCATTCGCGCGGCGCTCGATCAGGTTGATCTCGATCGTGTGCCGCGAGGGATTTGATCGCGGCGGGAGCGGTTAGCTTCCGACAGAGAGCACCGACTATGTGCTCAGGGTGTTAGTGCGGCGCAGAACGAAAAACGGATGAGCTGCAAGCGCAAAGTGGCCATCCGTTGGTGTTTTGCGCCTATTTTGACTTAGCGTCTCATCTGCACGTTGGTAACCAACAGGTCACTTGCGGCTGGGCAAAGTTGCGTGCACTACTCGCGCCGTGACTGTCGCAAGAAGCCAAGTTTGGGTACTGCTGAGCTCCATCGTTTTTTCCGCATGCGCCCTCGGCGAAGCGACCGATGTTGACGATTTGAAGCCTGGCGATGGCGGTGCGGATGTGCACGCGCCAAAGAGCGATGCTGCGGCGCCAAAAGACTCCTCGACCAACACCGTCGACGCTGGGTTAGACGCAACCCCAAATCCAGGTGATGCGTCCGCAGACGCGAACGACGCTTCTACGGATGCGAGCGACGCACAGGTCACCAAGGATGCTGCCAATGACGCTCCCGTAGTGGTGGATGCCGCGAAAGATAGCGCCCCCGACGCACCGCCAAAGGATGCCGCGAAAGATGTCGTCGTGGACGCGCCACCCGATTCGAGCGTCGATGCTGGATCGGACGCGTCTGTTGACGCAATGATCGACGCACCCGCCGATGCACCTGTTGTCGATGCCCCCATTACTGACAGCGGCACCGACGGCGGTGCGTCCGGCCTCACGTGTCCCAACGGCGCGTGCTTGCTAATCAGCGAAGTTTACGAAGGCGCAAGCAACGACAAGGCCCTCGAGATCTACAATGCTTGCACGGCAAACGTTGATCTCACCTCGGTCGACGTGTGCATTGAGTTCAACTCGTCTTCGTATTGCAAGAACGGTACGGGAACAGGCAACACGATTGCGCTCACGGGTATGCTCAAGCCCCGAGAGACCTTTGTACTCTGCCACAGTTCCATTTCTTCCTCGGGCTCGTGCGACAAGCTCGACGTGAAGCTCGCATTCAACGGCAACGATCGCATCGCGCTGCTTCGCAACAACAGCATCGTCGACGCGTTTGGTGAGCTCGGCAAAGACCCAGGCGATCTTTGGGCAGAGCAAGATTACCGTCGCACGACATGCGGCGCTTATCTCGGAACCGGAACGTTCTCGACGTCGAGCTACGTGAGCCAAGCATCGAGCAGCTTCGCCGATCTTGGTAAGGGTCCTTGACGAATGGCGCTTGTGAGTCGATCACAGCGCCAATCTGCGTTCCGATAAGCTGACAGGTCGGGCCTCCAAGACCGCGAGCAAACGCCCATTTGTTCGTCATGGTCATGAGTGCTAAACTCATGACCATGAAGGTGAAGGACAAAGCGGTCGCGGCGGGAGAATTCAAAGCAAAGTGTCTTTCGCTATTCGATGAAGTCGAAACGCAAGGGCGCTCTTTCGTCGTTACAAAACGAGGGCGTCCAGTCGCGCGTGTCGTGCCGCTTCCTCGAACGTCGACCGCAGGCTCCCTTCAAGGAAGCTTATTGCACGAAGAAGATCTGTTAGAGCCGGTCGATGTTGAGTGGGAGTCATGATTGTGCTCGACACGCACGCGTGGGTTTGGTGGCTCACGAAGCCGAACAAGCTCGGCAAGAAAGCGGCGCGTTCGATCGACAAGGCGACTCGCCTCGGTGTGCCAGCGATTTGTGCGTGGGAAGTTGCGATGAAGGCCGAGGCAGGAAAGCTCAAGTTTGATCGGCCATATGACCTCTGGATTGATGAAGCGCTATCGGCAGATTCGCGAATCGAGCTTCTCCATCTTTTACCCCGCGTATCCATTCGTGCTGCAGAGCTCTCTTGGTCACACGCCGATCCTTCTGATCGAATGATCGTGGCGACCGCGCAGCTACACGATGCATCGCTTGTGACTGCCGATGAACGCATTCGCGACTCGCGACTGGTTCGTTGTTTGTGGGAGTAAGGGCGCGGCGTTTACCCGCGAAGTAACGCCCTTAGTTGCCTGAAGGTTCCCACCCCGCTGCCATCGCCTCAGCGCCGCGCATGATCATGCGAACTTCGCGAATGATGCGCTCGGTCGTCTCTTCGCGCTCGGCGGCAGACTTGTCGACGGATGCGGCGCCAAGATTGAACGCTACCGTCACCATGGCCTCGGCGGCGTGTTCGACGTGCGCGAGTGGCCTTCCTGTGAGGACGGATCCGCGTTTGAGATCTTCGACCAAGTCATCCGTGAAGCGTTGAATCTCTTTGGCGATCGCTTCGCGAAACGCGGGCGTGCTGCCTGAGCCTTCTCCAAGCAACAACCGAAACAAGTTACGATTCGTGGCCGCGAGTTCCATGAAAATGCGGATAGGCGCGCGCACGACGTTGCGACCGCCGTCCTCGAGGACGCTCTGTCGTGCGCGCCTTACGAGCAATCGCAGATTCATGCCGACCTGATCGACGAGTGCGAGTCCGAGATCATCGAGGTCGGTGAAGTGTCTGTAGAACGAGCTGGGGCCGATCCCGGCCTCTTCGGCAACGGCGCGAAGACTGAGGCTCGAGAACCCTCGCTCGGCGCTAAGACGAGATGCAGCGTCGAGAATTTTTTGTCGTGTTTGAGCTTTCTCGAGCGCGCGCGAGGTCATGCAACTGCAGAATACACAGGGAGCGAATCTCAGTGCGGAAGCACTTGAGTGAGCTTTGTATTCACCATTCTTCATGAGAGTCATCGTGATGACGACGCGCAGCGGATCGACCTCGCCTGCGTAGGCGAAAGCGTGTCCACCAACGGCCCATGCGATACGCTCTGCGATCGATGAGCGCGATCCTCTACGTACTTCCTGGCGGCATCCTCGCGGCGATCGGCTTTGTCCTTTTCTTCGGCCTTCTCGTTTCGATGAATGCACTTTCAAGATCGCGTCAGTTCGGAGCGATTGCGGAGGCGGCGTCCGGGCGCGCCGGAGCCTGGCGTCTCGCTGTGCTCGGGTTGGCCGTCTTCCTTCTCGTCGCTGGAGCATTGGCAAGTTTCGCGGGCGTGATGATGAGCGACGCGAGCCGGAGCAAAGCGTGCGTCGCTTCATGTGCCTCTCGTGGTTACACAAAGGGTGTCATTCGCGGCTCGACCGCAAAGGATCCCAAAGAGCCACGCCACAACGCGTTCGTTGCGTGCGCGTGTGAGGGCGGGGCTTCGCCGCCGATCGAGTTTCCCGCAAGCGACCTTGCCAAGTAGAGCGGAACGCGCCATATTGAGCGAACAAATGTGCGCCGTAACCGTTAACTTTGGAATGTGAAGCAATCATGACGACGGCTGCGAGAGTTCGCATGTGATAACGCCCCGCTGATTCTAGAGAGTTCATTCGGCGAACGTATGTGCGCTGAAATAAATGCGCTCTCATACGTGGATCAACTGCGAGGGAAGCGTGCAGACGATTGGAATTTGGAACAGTCACGGGGCTACCCCAGCGTTCTCAAAGATCGATTTGATCGCGGCAGCGAACAGCCTGCGTGACCTTGTTCACGTGGTGCTTGATCCTAAGACCGGCGGCGTTGGCGTCGCATACGAGGGCGTGGTCTCAAGCCAGCCGAATGGGGGGCCAAGCTTTCCGCTCATCGGAACATTGCCGCCGACCTATCCGGAATGGCTCGGCGATCGCTCGTTCACAGAGTTGCATCGGCTGCGTTTTCCATACGTTGCCGGCGCGATGGCCAATGGCATCGCAAGCACGCGGCTCGTCATTGCGATGGCCCGCGCGGGACTTCTCTCGTTCTTCGGGGCCGCTGGGCTTGTTCCAGAGCGTGTGGGTAAGGCAATTGACGAGATCGAATCGGCGGTTGGACGCGAAGACGAGGGAGCGCCAAGTTGGGGAGCTAACCTGATCCACTCACCGAACGAGCCGGCGATCGAAGATGCGGTGGCCGATTTGTACATCCGTCGTGGCGTTCGTCATGTGTCAGCGGCGGCGTACATGGGGCTCACACCCGCGGTCGTGAGGTACGCCATGAGCGGGATTTCGCGCGACGATTCTGGGCGCGTACACCGTAAGAATCATGTGTTCGCAACCGTGTCTCGGCCTGAAGTCGCGCGCCGATTTCTAGAGCCGCCTCCAGAAGCGATGCTTCGCGAACTCGCCGCTTCTGGTGCGCTCACCCAAGATGAGGCGTCACTCGCTGCGCGCTTGCCCGTTGCCGAAACGCTGTCCGTTGAATCGGACTCCGGAGGCCATACCGACAATCGGCCGCTCGTTGCGCTCTTACCGTTGATGCTCGCATTGCGTGATGAGATTGTGCGCAAACATAGTTACGTAAGGCCCCTTCACGTTGGGGCTGCCGGTGGCCTTGGAACGCCCGCCGCCATCGCCGCTGCATTTTCGCTCGGGGCGTCGTTTGTCGTCACGGGTTCGGTGAATCAAGCTGCGATCGAATCGGGCCTCCACGCCGATGGCAAAGCGATGCTCGCGCAAGCGGGTGTCGCTGACGTTGTGATGGCTCCCGCGGCCGACATGTTCGAGCTTGGCGTGAGCGTGCAGGTACTCGCGCGCGGAACGATGTTCGCGATGCGAGCACGCAAGTTGTACGAGCTGTATCGCGCACACGACAGCGTCGAGTCGATCCCCAACGACGAGAGAGAAAAAATTGAAGCGACGATTTTGCGCGCTTCGTTCGCCGATGCGTGGGCGTCGACGCGTGCGTTTTGGATCGATCGCGATCCACGAGAAGTGACGCGGGCCGACGCGGATCCGAAGCACAAGTTGGCGCTCATCTGTCGCGCGTATTTGGGGCTCAGCAGCAAGTGGGCCATCAATGGGCAAACCGACAGGCGTGCCGACTATCAGATCTGGTGTGGGCCAGCGATGGGGGCATTCAACGCGTGGACAGCGGGCAGCTTCTTGGCCGAACCATCGGCGCGCGAAGTCGTTCAAGTTGCGCTCAATTTGCTCGAAGGTGCGGCGGTCGTGAGTCGCGCACAACAGCTACGTAGCTTCGGCGTGCCGATGCCGCCGGAGGCTTTCGATTTTCGTCCGCGGCGATTGGCCGTCGGATCCGGCGAACACCAAGGGAGGAATCCGTGAGCGCGAACTGTCCGATTGCTGTCGTGGGTGCGAGCGCTCTCTTTCCGGGATCGATCGACGCGACTGGGTTTTGGCGCGACATTCTGAGTGGCGCCGATCGCATTACGGACGTACCGCCATCGCACTGGCTCATTTCGGACTATTACGATCCCGATCCCACCAAGCCGGACAAAACGTACGCCAAGCGCGGCGGATTCATTGGCGCCGTGGATTTCGACGCCATGGGATGGGGCGTACCACCGAGCATCGTTCCGGAGACCGACACCTCGCAACTGCTCGCATTGATCGTCGCACAAAAAGTTCTTGAGGACGCATCCGCAGGAGCGCCTGACACGCTCGATCGCAGTCGCATGTCGGTCATCTTGGGTGTGACGTCAGGTCAAGAGTTGATGGGCTCGATGGTGAGTCGTCTTCAACGACCCGTTTGGGTGAAGGCGCTTCGCGAATCGGGCATCGCTGAGGGCGAAGTCGAAGCCATTTGTGATCGCATCGCGGGTCACTACTCACCGTGGAAGGAAAGTACATTTCCTGGACTACTTGGAAACGTTGTCGCAGGCCGCATCGCCAATCGCCTAAATCTCGGTGGAACGAACTGCGTGACCGATGCCGCCTGTGCGTCGACGTTGGCGGCACTCGCAATGGGCGTTTCCGAGTTGCGACTCGGCGAATCCGATTCTGCAATCGTCGGTGGCGTCGACACGATGAACGACATTTTCATGTACGTGTGTTTCAGCAAAACACCTGCGTTGTCGCTCACCGGTGACTGCCGGCCGTTCTCTGATCAAGCCGATGGCACAATGCTCGGTGAAGGTTTGGGCATGCTCGCCCTCAAGCGACTCGCGGATGCAGAGCGAGATGGCGATCGCGTTTACGCAGTAATTCACGGCGTTGGAGCGTCATCTGATGGCCGCGCAAAGAGCGTGTATGCGCCCGTCCCTGAAGGTCAGGCGTTGTGCCTCAGGCGTGCATACGCGCAAGCGGGATTTGGACCCGACACGGTCGAATTAGTTGAGGCGCACGGCACCGGAACGAAGGCTGGTGACGCAGCCGAATTCGCCGGCCTGAGCCTTACGTTCGAAGAGAGCGGTCGTTCGGATCGTCAATGGTGTCAGCTCGGTTCAGTCAAGTCGCAGATCGGTCATACGAAGTCAGCCGCTGGCGCAGCCGGGCTGTTCAAGATGGTCATGGCGCTTCATCACAAAGTGTTGCCGCCCACGATCAAAGTGGAGCGTCCGAATCCTGCGCTCAACATTGAGTCTTCGCCGTTTCATCTGACGACGCGTGCAAGGCCATGGGTACGCGCAAGTGACCATCCGCGTCGTGGTTCAGTAAGTTCATTTGGCTTTGGTGGCTCGAACTTTCACGTCGCGCTCGAAGAGTATCTTCCGACAGAACGTGCGAGAGCAATTGCGGCTCCCCGATTGCGTGCTCTTGATGCTGAACTCGTCGTCCTAACTGGCGCAAACGCGAGCAGTATAGTCAATGAAGTTGATCGTGTGGTGCGTGAGTGTGACACGCAGAGCTTGCCGTGGATCGCGCATGCGTCTGCGTTGACATTTTCGGCTGACGCTCAAGCTCGCCTTTCGATTGTGGCGAATGACGTTGCCGACCTCAAGAGCCAGCTCACACTTGCAAAGCAGATGCTGACGTCGCCTGACGTGAAACAGTTCTCAACGCCCAGTGGCATGCACTTCGGCACGGGTACGCGGCAAGGCAAGCTCGCCTTCATGTTTCCGGGGCAGGGAAGTCAGTACGTCGACATGGGCTCGTCGCTCGCGCAACACTTTGCACCTGCGCTAGCCGTGTGGGATGCCGCTGCCGATCTCAAGTGGAGCAAGCGCCTTCAAGACGTCGTGTTCCCGCGCACTGCATTTGGTGCCGACGAAACCGAGAGACAGAGCGCGCAGCTCAACGCGACAGAGTGGGCGCAGCCCGCGATAGCGTGCACAAGCCAATCGATGCTGGCAATGCTCGCCGCGCTCGGGATCGTCCCGGACGTGTGTGCGGGGCATAGTTTTGGTGAAGTGACAGCGCTGCATGCCGCGGGCGTTCTCTCGGCTTCAGATTTCGTGAACGTTGCGCGCCGTCGGGGCGAGTTGATGGCTGAAGCTGCCGAACATCCTGGAAAGATGGTGGCCGTGCCTGAGTCGGCGTCGCGCATGCGCGAATTGCTCGTGGGCTTTGGTGAGGCGGTTGTCATCGCAAATGAGAACACGCCAACGCAAGTTGTGCTCAGCGGGCGGGTTGACGCGATCGATGCGGTCGTGAACAAATTGAGCGCGCTCGGAATTGAGGCAACGCCTTTGGCGGTTGGAACGGCTTTTCATTCCGAAGTCGTGGCGCCTGCAAGCGGTAAGTTTCTTGACTATTTGCAAAGCGTTGCGTTCAAGGCTCAAGCGGCGTCGGTCTTTGGAAACACGAAGGCGGTAGCCTATCCCACTGACGAGAACGCGGTGCGATCGCTCCTTGCCAACCAGCTTGCGGAGCCCGTTCGTTTTGTCGAAATGGTGCAGGCGATGGCTTCGTCCGGCGTGCACACGTTCGTTGAGCTGGGTCCGGGATCAGTGCTTAGCGGACTCGTAGGGCGCATCTTGGAGGGAACATCCCATCTTGCGGTACGTCTCGATCGAAAGGGCAAGACGGGACTGCGGGCATTCCTGTCGGGGCTCGGTCAATTGTGTGCGGCCGGACATTCGATGCGCCTTTTGGCGTTGTGGGATGGCTACGCAGCGCCTGAAAATTGCACCGCTCGCATCAAGCCGAAGCTGACCATTCCTATCGACGGCAGCAACTACGGCAAGCCCTATCCACCGGTTGGCGGTACGGCGAAGTTGCCGCCGCCCAACCCCGCAACGAAGCACAAGGTCGACGCTCCGGCGGTGAGTATGTCCGCAACTGCGCCAATGAGTACATCAGCAGTTACGAATAAACCTGTTTCAAACGAGAGAGCGGCGATGACGAAAGCAACTGACAACGGTTCGACAACACGAATTGCCGCTCCAGCATCGGGTGATTGGGCGCGCGCGTATCAAGAGGTGCAAAGGCAAACGGCTGACGCCCATACCCACTACCTGCAGGCCATGGCGCAGAGTCACGCGGCCTTTCTCAACACGATCGAGCACAGCTTTCTTGCCTTGGCAGGCGCACCCATTGCAACGAACGTGAGCAATGAGGTCCCGCAAAGCGTGCCTATCGCAGCAAGCGCGACGCGACTCTTAAAGCCGACGGCGGCCCACGTTGAAGCGCCATCCATTCCTCCGGTGCAAACAAGGACAGCAAGTGCTCACGCACAGGTCGCAGCGATCGCGCGTGACGCTCCACCGGTCGCGAAGAGCACGCCGGCCTCAAACGTTGACCTCCACAAATTGATGCTTGAGATCGTCTCCGATCGCACTGGCTATCCGGTCGATATGTTGTCCACCGAGATGACGCTCGAAGGCGATCTCGGAATCGATTCGATCAAACGCGTCGAAATTCTCAGCGGAATACAAGACCGCGTGCCGTCGCTACCCAAAGTCGATACGGCAGTGATGGCCAAGCTCCAAACGCTCGGCCAGATAGTCAACTATATGAACGAGTTACTAGGCGCTCCAAACACGGATGTCTCTACGCCGAGCGCCATCTCAAGCGTCGACCTCCACAAGACGATGCTCGAAGTCGTCGCCGACAAAACCGGCTACCCAACCGACATGCTCTCCACTGAGATGTCGCTCGAAGGTGACCTCGGAATCGATTCGATCAAGCGCGTCGAGATCCTCAGCTCAATGCAGGAAAGGGTGCCATCGCTACCCAAAGTCGATCTCGCCATCATGGCGAAACTCCAAACGCTCGGCCAGATCGTCAACTACATGAACGACCTCCTCACCGGCACCCCCGCCATCTCCAACGCTACCGCTCCCGCTGCCGCTCGCGCTCCTGCTCCGGCTGCCGCTGCCGCTCGCGCTCCCCAACTTTGCCGCTACATCCTCCGCACCGTCCCCCGCTCATCCCCACGCATCACCCGCACCGGATGGTTTGCGGGCCGCGTTGTCGTCACAAACGAAGGCACCGCTCTCACGCAAGTCGTTGTGGACGCACTGCAATTGCGCGGCGTTCAAGCGCATGCAGTCGACGAAGTGCCGACAAGCGATGTGCGCGGCGTCGTCTTCCTTGGCGGGCTTCGCAACATTCGTGACGTGGCCGAAGCCATCGAAGTGAATCGCGAAGCATTCCGCGCCGCGCGTTCATTCGCAGCGAGTGGAACTGACGTTGGCGCATTCGCCACGGTGCAAGATACGGGTGGCACCTTCGCGACAAGTGGCACTCTCGATCCGAATCGAGCGTGGCTCGCTGGCTGTGCGGGGCTGGCACGAAGCGTTGCCCGCGAGTGGAGCGATGTGGCAGCGAAGGCAATCGATCTCGAACGCGGACAAATGAGCGTGGACGAACTTGCGGTCAAGATCGTGAACGAATTGCTCGAAGGTGGTGCCGACATCGACGTCGGACTTCCTGCTGGCGGACGAAGACTCGTTCTCGAAAGCGCCGAAGTTGCGGTGAAGACCGACGCTCCACTGCCTCTTAGCCCCGGCGACGTTGTTGTGGCCTCGGGTGGTGCTCGTGGCGTTACCGCAGCCACGCTCATCGGCCTCGCGCGCGAGATGCCCTTGTCGTTCGTACTGTTGGGTCGAAGCGCACTCAACGATGAACCTGTCTCTTGTGCTGGCATCGTCGGTGACGCGGACCTTAAGAGTGCGCTCCTCAAGGATGCCAAGGTCCACGGTCGCGCAACGACGCCAGCCGCTATTGGCGCCGAAGTGAATCGTATTCGAGCGCTTCGCGAGATTCGCGCGACGTTGTCAGCGATCGAAGAGGCAGGCTCGAAGGCACAATATGTAACTGTAGATGTATCAAATGCGATTGCCCTTTCGACGGCGCTCGAAGGTGTGCGCGCAAGCTTCGGACCTATCGCTGCGGTAGTGCACGGTGCAGGAGTGCTTGCCGACAAGTTGGTAGTGGAGAAAACCGACGAGCAATTCGATCGCGTATTCGACACGAAAGTGCAAGGGCTGCGCGCGTTGCTCGATGCGACGGCAAACGATTCGCTCAAGGCGCTGATCCTCTTCTCATCGGTCGCCGCGCGTGTCGGCAACGTGGGACAGACCGACTATGCGATGGCGAACGAGGTGCTCAACAAAGTTGCCCAATGCGAAGCGCGACGCCGTGGCGACGGGTGTTTGGTGCGCGCGCTCGGTTGGGGGCCTTGGGAAGGCGGCATGGTGAGTCCGGACCTCAGGACCCACTTTGAACGGATGGGTGTCGCGCTCATTCCGCTAAACGTGGGAACACGCATGTTGCTCGATGAGCTCCGGGGTCGTTCGCAGGCGGGCGTCGAGCTTGTTCTAGGGGGTGCGCCAACGGAAGGTGGCATTTCTGTTCCGCCTTCGCGCGCACTGAGCTTCGACGTCCGGATCGAAGCGTCACGCCACGGGTACCTCTTCGATCACGCGATTGATGGCAACGTGGTTGTGCCTATCGTTATGGCGATCGAATGGTTCAGTCGCGCGGCGCGTGCGTTTGCGCCAACGATGCATCTTGCGCGCCTGACGAACGTTCAAGTTCTGCGTGGCATCGTCCTACGTGATTTCCAAACGCAGCCAAAGTTGCTTCGTGTTCAATGCCGTCATGTTGTGAACGGAAGCGACTTAACGTTGGCGCTTGAGCTGACCGACGAGCGCGGAATCGCGTTCTATCGCGCCAAAGCCGAGCTCTCATACGAGCGACGCATGATCCTCTCGAGTGGCGCTGGGCGACGTGATCTCGCACTGGGCGCATGGGGAGAGCGCGTCGTCTACGATGGGCACGCGCTCTTTCACGGCCCCGCGTTTCGCGCAATCGCACACGTAGAGGGTGTTTCCGCAACGAGTGCGGCTGCGTGCATGACAGGCATTGCGGATGCCAACTGGGGCGAGGAATTCGTAACGGATGCACTCGCATTTGACGGTGGCCTGCAACTCGCTGTGCTGTGGTGCAAAGAGGTGCTTGGAGCGGCGTCACTTCCCACGAGCATTCGAGCTGTCGATCTGTCAGGACCACCTCTCCATGGTCCCATCCACTGCGTACTGAGTGCCGCGCGCGCAACCGAGCAGCGCAGCGAGTGTGACCTCACGTTCCGCGACGCTGGCGGACGCGTGCTCGCCGTGCTGTCGGGCGTCGAAACCCATTTGCGTCCACAAGCGCAAGCCAACTCAGCTCCGCTCGAAGCCCAATGAAGGAGCCCATTGCGATCGTCGGTCGTGCTTGCGTATTGCCCGGCGCCCTCACGCCTGAAGCGCTCGCGACGCTCGTGTCAGAACGTCGCGATCTCGTCCGCGCCGTACCGCCAGGTCGTTGGGGCATAGCGCCTGAAGCAGCGATGTGCGATCCGAATAGCCCGCGGCCGGATCGCGCTTGGTCCGATCGTGGTGGCTACGTCGAAGGGTTCGAACGAACGTTTGACGCGTCTGGGTTCGGCGTGCCCCAAGCCGAGCTTGCAACGCTTGATCCCGTGTTTCATTGGGTCTTGCACACGGCGCGAGAGGCACTGAGTCAGGCGAAACGATCGCGTAGCGATGCACGCATAGGCGCAGTCGTGGGCAATCTTTCCTTTCCATCTCGCGGGATGGCCGATTTCGCAGCGTCTGTTTGGCTCAAAGAAGCAGATGCGCGATCACGCAAAGTGGATCCAAGAAATCGCTTTCACTCGGGACTACCCGCACTTCTTC
>JAHFDZ010000241.1 GCA_023248745.1 Myxococcales bacterium
CGGATCACTGCTGCACGCAACAAGCGTGACGACAGCCGCACTGATCAAACTCTTTCGCATGGTTATTCGAACGGTCGCGCTGCGTGGGACCTGAATATGCAGGGCACGCAAAGTGTGTCACCGAACGGTCTCGCAGGTTAACTATGTGCTCTTACGTAACTTTGACGTCGTCAGACGCACCGTTGTAGGCACGGATCCATTACACGCTCGAGTTTACCCCCAAAGCGCACCCTGGCGCAGGTGCGCACTGCGTTCGCACTCCTCGCGGTGGGAGCGACCGCGCTTGGTCTTTTCGGCCTTCTCCGTGGTTGGGGGCACGTCAACCAACCAAAAGCGCAACGTTTCTCGGTTCGCGGCGTGGATGTCTCACGGCATCAAGGTGACATCCGCTGGCCCGCTGTTGCGAGCAGCGGCATCGCCTTCGCATACATCAAGGCAACCGAGGGAGGCGACTGGACCGACCCTCGATTCGCCGACAACTGGCACGAAGCCAAACGCGCGGGACTGCTTGTTGGATCGTACCACTTCTTTACCTTTTGCCGACCGGCGATCGATCAAGCCGAACACTTCCTCGCAATAGCGCCGCGCGATCCGGATGCCCTTCCGCCAGCGATCGACATTGAATACGCGGGCAACTGCCACGAGGTCCCTCCGCCCGATGTCGTTCGTCATGAACTGGTGGTGTGGCTAGACGCGGTCGAAGCCGCACTCGGCAAAGTACCGGTGGTTTATGTAACTGCCGAAGCACACAAAGATTTTCTCGTGGGCTCTTCGGTGAAAAATCCGTTGTGGATGCGAAGCTTGATCGGAGAGCCAAAGCCACCTTGGCTACTTTGGCAATACGATGCGAGAGGCACGGTCAAGGGAATTGACGGTATTGTGGATCTCAATGTATTCGCTGGCGATCGCGCGGCGCTTGAGATGCTCGCACACAGAGTGATGCCCGATCGTTAGCGCTTTTCTGAGGCGTCTGCGGTGCTCGCGTTTGTTGCCGCTAGGCGCTTGAGAACCCACTCGAGCTGAAGATCGACCGTTGGCGGTTCCTCGCAGGATCGGCAGATTTCGAGGTGTGACGCGACAATCCAGTGTTGCCAGTAAAAGCCGTTCAAACCGTCAATTTTCTTGTCGTTGTACGCAAACCCATGAGGGATGCCAGCACCGGGCACAAGCGACGTAAGCCCGGCGCCGGGAATGAATCCCACCGGCTGTCCGGCAACAATTTGAAATACGTTGAGACGCGCCTTATTTGGGAAGAAGGCATTCACGTCGGTCTTCCAAGCATAGTAGCGCCCGTGCAGCTTGGTGACGGAGTCGTCAGCAACGAGAGGATTGTCGATCTCGATCTTCGACGAACCGCCCTCGCCCGCTTCTTCGTTTAGAACGCCTTCGAACAGACTCGCAAATACGTTCACGTGATCCCACTCGCGTCGATCGCGGATTTCTTTCGCGATCAAATACGCGAGCGCTGCGCCGCGACTTCCGCCTGCAAGTACGATGTTGCGAACCGCCTTGGGCGATCCCTTGCTGAGAACGTAATCGGTAAACGCCTTGACGATCGAGGTACGGGTTTCTTTGCTATCGGCGTAGTAAAATGCAGCGTCGAAGACGAACGTCGCGTGTGTTGATTTTGCCGGAAGGAAACGTTTTCCCTCGTGCATCAGCCTCGCGAAAAACGCGCACGCACTGAGCGGCGTCGGCTTCGGATTGCCGAGTTTTGGCTTATACGACGCCACTTGCCCCGTCGCAGCACTTGCGGCTGCCCCAGGCACCAAATCGATGCCTTGCTGTCCGCCGAAGGTCGCCACGATATTCTCGACGGTCCCAGAAGGACTAATGTCTGAGACGTACATGCTGCGCTTTTCGTCGGATGGAACGCTATCGAAGTACGTTCCAAACGCAGGGTCGTCTGCACCTTTGAGCCCGCTTCGCACACGCTTTGGAGTGACAACGCGAGTCTTCCCCGGATTCTTGCAGGTGCAAGTCGCGGCGTCCGCAACGTGGCTTGCGCTCATCTGCAAGGTGCACAGCAACGCGATAGACAATCCCCAGCTCGCACGCATGCGCCCCCCTCCCGTTTCGTCGTCGCTCCCAAATACGGACGATCCCAGCCCTTTCTAAGCTCCCCCGCAGGCCAGACACAGGATGCCGCTCCGCACAACACTCCACGCGCTCAAAGTCCAACTCACCCACGCGAACGCGGCGCCAACTCAAACGCGGTGCTCCACTGCATAAAGTCCAACTCACCCACGCGTAACGCGGGCACCGACTCAATTAAAGTCCGACACACCCACGCGCAACGCCGGCACCAACTCAACAATGTCGGTGCCGACTCAAACGTGGTGTTCTGCTGCTTAAAGTCCGACACACCCACGCGTAACGCGGGTGCCGACTCAATTCTGCGGGGCGGACGGGACTCGAACCCGCGGCCTCCGGCGTGACAGGCCGGCGTTATAACCGACTTAACTACCGCCCCAATTGTCAACTTGGTGGACCATGCTGTCACACAGCCCAGCCAATTTTGTGGATGTTGCAGCTTCCTTCTCTGAAACTCCCACGGACTTCGTGGGCGGGACAGGGCTTGAACCTGCGACGTCCGGCTTGTAAGGCCAGCGCTCTACCACTGAGCTACCCGCCCGGTGTCCTCCTCGGTTACCCGAATTGGCCACAGTTGGGGACCGAACTGATACGAATTCCGAGTCAGTCTGTCAAACGAATTGTGTCCCACCTGAACGGTAAGCCACCCAGAGATAGTCTGTGTTGTGATGTCGGTCAGAGCCCTGCAGGGGAGGGATCGTGTGATGCAGGGACCCGATCGTTTACGGCGGAAGGAATCACGACGAGCTCGCCATCGCGATACTCCCAGCGCTCGCGCGGTGCGCCAAATACGGCATCGGGATCCTTGAAGCACAACGCTTCGCGCAGCACTTCGTCCATGTGCTCAACGAGGACGATGCGCATCGATTTGAGCACACGCCTCGGCACTTCGCGCAGGTCGCGCCGATTGACCCGAGGCACGAGAACCGTGCTCACGCCCGCACGGTGTGCCGCGAGTAACTTCTCTTTGAGGCCGCCAATTTCTTGCACGCGACCTCGCAAAGTAACCTCGCCAGTCATGGCCAGATCGCGACGTACTGCGATGCCCGTGAGTGCACTCGCAACCGTTGTTGCGATGGTCACACCGGCGCTGTTGCCATCTTTGCGAACGCCGTCGGGAAAGTGCACGTGGATATCGATCTTTTCGTGAAACAACGGATCGAGCCCAAGAACGTGGGCACGTGAACGCACGTAACTCACAGCGGCTTTGGCGCTCTCTTCCATCATCTTTTCGAGCATGCCGGTGACAACAACGGCGCCTTTGCCAGGCAAGGTCGAAACCTCGCAGAACAAAATGTCACCACCAATGTTACCAATGACGGATAGGCCCATCGTCACGCCGACTTCGTCGTGCTCGAGTTTGCGATCGACGTGAAACTTGGGGACGCCTAGATACTTCGGCACATCTTTAGCCTGCACTTCAATGGGCTCATTTGCTTGCTCAGGCGTCCGCTCAACCACTTGGCGCGCCACCTTGCGCGTAATGCCCGAAATCTCGCGATCGAGCGAACGCACACCAGCTTCGCGCGTGTAGTGGTGGATCACGGTGCGGATGGCGCCGTCTGTAATGGTGAGCTTGGCCTCTTCGAGCCCACACTCTTTGATGTTTCGCGGAATGAGGTACTTCACCGCGATATTCAGCTTCTCGAACTCCGTGTAGCCACTGAGCTGAATGATCTCCATGCGATCTTGGAGCGGCACGGGAATGTCTGACAGCGTGTTCGCCGTCGTGATGAACATCACGTCGCTCAAGTCGTAGTCGAGATCCAAATAGTGATCATTGAATGAGTGATTTTGCTCGGGATCCAAAACTTCGAGCAAGGCGGCCGCAGGATCGCCTCTGAAGTCGCTCGACATTTTGTCGACTTCGTCGAGCAGGAAGACGGGATTGTTGCTGCCGACCTTCTTGAGCGACTGAATCAACTTGCCTGGCATCGCGCCAATGTAGGTACGCCGATGCCCGCGGATTTCAGCTTCGTCGCGCACACCACCGAGCGCCAGACGAGCAAATTTACGACCCGTTGCGCGAGCAACGCTCTTTGCGAGACTTGTCTTACCGACACCAGGCGGCCCAACAAAACAGAGGACCGGACCGCGCAACTTCTTGGTGAGCGCTTGAACCGCCAGGTACTCGATGATGCGCTCTTTGATTTTGCGCAGACCGTAGTGGTCTTCGTCGAGGATCGAATCCGCGAGCTTCAAATCGTACTGTTCGTCAGTTTTTTCGTCCCACGGGAGCGACACGATCCAGTCGATGTAGTTGCGCACAACCGTCGCTTCGGCGCTGGTCGGGTGCATCATTTTGAGCTTCTTGAGCTCTTTCTTGATCTTGGTTTGCGCCTCGACCGAGAGCTTCTTGTTCTTGAGAGCGTCTTCGATCTCTTGCAGTTCGGAGCGCAACTCATCGCGCTCGCCGCCACCCAGTTCCTTCTGGATGGCCTGCATTTGCTCGTTCAAATAGTATTCCTTCTGCGTCTTCTCCATCTGCTTCTTGACGCGAGAACGAATCTTCTTTTCGACCTGCAGGATCTCAATCTCGGCCTGCATCAGTTCGTGAAGACGCTCGAGCCGCTTGGTTACCTCTGCGGTTTCGAGAAGCTGTTGACGGTCAGTTAACTTGACGGTCGGAAGATTGGCGACGATCGCGTCGGCAAGGTGTCCGGCTTTGTCGATGCTTTGAACGCTCATCAGCACTTCGGGCTGAACCTTCTTGTTCAGCTTCACGTACATCTCGAACGTGCTGAGTACGCTGCGCATGAGCGCTTCGACTTCGACGCCGCCGACGTCTTGCTCGATGATGTCTTCAGCTTCGACGACGAAAAACTCGTCGCTCTGAACGTAGCGCTTGATTTGCGCGCGACGACGACCTTCGACAAGAACCTTGACGGTCCCATCAGGGAGCCGCAGCAGCTGAGTCACAAGCCCGATGGTCCCAACCGTAAAAATATCTTCGGCGGTAGGCTCGTTCGTGCGTGCACTCTTTTGAGCGGCTAAGAAAATTTCTTTCTCGCGCACCATAGCCGCGTCGAGCGCGTTAATCGATCGCTCTCGGCCGACGAATAGCTGACTCACCATGTGCGGGAACACGATGATGTCGCGCAGTGGCAAAAGGGGAATGGAGCTTTTCTTGGCGGCGGCTTGCTTATCGCTATCTCGAAAAAACATAGGGAGCCCAACAAGATAGCGGAACCTGCACGATTCGGGGAGAGTTCGCGCGCGCGTTCGTTCACAATGGTGTTTGTGTTGCGATCACTTTCCCGAGAAGCCCGCGAACGCGTTGAACGTCTAGAGCTGCAGTTTGGCCCGTATGGAGTCGATCACTTCGGCGTGTCGAAACGCCATCTTGCTCAGTTTTTCACGACGTTGGGCATGTTCTATCGCCACTACCTGAGGGTCACCCGGGAGGGCATGCAGCATATTCCGCCACGTGGCAGGGTGATGCTGATCGGCAATCATTCGGGCGGTGTTGCGCTTGACGGCGCCATGGTCCTTGCCTCGTTGTTCTTCGATCGGGAACCGCCACGCCTCGCGCAGGGCATGGCCGAGAAGTTCATCAACAAGACCCCGTTCATGTCCTCGTGGGCGTGCCGCACAGGGCAACTTACGGGGTTACCCGAGCACGCCGAACAGCTGCTCGCCGCAGAGCGCGCGTTGCTTGTCTTCCCCGAAGGCGCCCGCGGCACAGCAAAGCTTCGCAAGCAGGGCGACAGCTTGGTCGAATTCGGCACTGGCTTCATGCGCTTGGCCATGAAAATGAGAACACCGATCGTTCCGTTCGCGTTTGTGGGCGGCGGCGATGCGATTCCGACGGTCGCGAATCTCTACCGCGTCGGGAAGTGGTTGGGTGTTCCTTACCTTCCCGTGACGCCGTACATCCTGCCGATACCCCTGCCGGTTAAGGTGGGCCTCTTCTACGGCGCGCCGATGCACTTCGAGGGCACTGGCAACGAGGACGATGCGCAAGTTCAAGGCATGGTCGAAGGCGTCAAGGAGAAGATACGTGCCCTCATCCATTTGGGTCGTGAGGTGATCACATGAAAGTTCTCATCACGGGGGTTTCAGGCGCTCTCGGTCGCGAGGTAGCGCTGACGCTCGATGCCGCAGGCCACGAGGTGATTGGCATGGATGTGCGTCCGTGGCGGGACGCTCCGAAAACCGTGTCGCTTCATCGCGTCGACTTGCGCAAGCGTGCGGCAGAAGACGTGTTTCGTCACTTTCGGCCCGAAGCCGTGATTCACATGGCAACGGTCACCGCGTTCGTTGCAAGTGGCGACGAGCGCGATCGCATCAACTTGGGCGGAACGCGCGCCGTTTTCGAGTTCGCACGATCGCACGGCGCCAAGCACGTCGTCTTTGTGGGTCGACACACGTTCTATGGCGCAAGCTCCGACCTTCCACTTTTCCATCGCGAAGACGAACCGCCGATGGGCATTGCTTCGTTTCCCGAACTCGCTGACCTCGTCGCTGCTGACCTCTTCGCGGGCTCTGAGATATGGAGATATCCGGAACTCTGCACGACGGTGCTGCGCGTTTGCTACACGCTCGGGCCACGCGGTCATGGCACGCTCGCTGGCTACTTGCGCGGACGCTACGTTCCGACCGTTCTAGGGTTCGATCCGCTCTTTCAGTTCATGCACGAGAGCGATGTTGCGAACGCAATCGGCGCGACGATCAAAGCGCGTCCTCGTGGGGTATTCAACGTTGCGGGAGCACCGGCGCTTCCGCTTTCGGTGATCATCAAGCAAACGGAACGCAAGCGGATCATGCTGCCCGAGATTGCGTTTGAAGCGATGGTCGGTCGGTTTGGACTCCCTACCCTACCCAAGGGGGCCGTCGAACACATCAAGTACCCTGTCATCGTTGATCCCAAAGCGTTCAATGACGCGACGAACTTCGTCGCACAGCACAACGAGGTCGATACGCTTCGAGACTTCAAGCAGGCATTTCCAGTGCGATGAGCGACGACGAGAGTACGCAGGCACTGCAAGAGCTTCCGCGTGCTCACACGCTGACAGTCCGTCAATCGGTCAGGTCGTCGCGGCTTTTCGACTCAGTCTTTGAAGCGATTCTCGATCAGACGAGTTTGCCAAAATTTACGAAGTGGCACGGCGTCATTCCACCGGTCAAGAAAGTTGACGTACACCCGAACGCTCCACTTCGTGTGGGCTCTCGTCGGCACCTTCATTTTGCGATCGGAGGCGGATACACCGAAGTCATCGAAGCGCTCGAACAGGGGCCGAACGCGTGCTCAATGCAATACCGCGTCATCGGCGGATTTCCTCCGCCGATATCGTGGTTCGCGCGAGGAGCCATCGGGCGCTACGAGGTTGAACGATCACCCGATGGCTGCATCGCAATGTGGACCGCATGGGTTGAGCTGCGATCTGCGCTCGTCATTCCGTTTGCGCGCGCGTTTGGAACGCTCTTCGTCCATAGCGCCATGCGCGGGTATCTGTTGGCCGTTACGAAAGCGTGAGGGTTAGAAGTAGCCGCCGATGATGAAGTTGAATCCGAAGTTGTTGTAACCCGTCTTGAATCCCGACGTAAAGTCAGGACCAAGACCGAGAAAGAAGTGGTCCGCCGGGTGCAACATGAACGGCACCGCGAGCTTCAACTGCGCAGCGGTGTCGTTGCCGCCAGGAACGCTCAAGTAGCGGAAGCCGAGCCCCGCCTGCGGCCAAATGCCCATCTTGTCGGTGAACGACACGTTGTAACCCACACGCGCGAGCATGCCGAAGTTAACGGTGTTCGCGTTGTTGGCGATCGTCACGCTGAACGGGACAGCAGCACCAACGGACAGATTCTTGATGACGAAGTAATCAGCCGCAGGGGCTAGGAAGATCGTCGTCCCAAAATCAAACGTCGTCCCGAAACCAATGTTGGTGGCGGCCGCCGGCGCCATGCCGCCGCCAATGTTCGTGTCCGTTCGAATCACGAGGTTGCCTTGGTTGCCGAACGTCTCAGAGTTCGCCATTGCGTCCGTCGACGCGAAAACCGCCCCGAGAACCGCTGCGAAGCTCAATACCCTTTTCATGATGGCCTCCATTGGCGCGACATCTATCGCGTAATGCGCGAATGGGTCAATCGTGCCTTTCTCATTGCAAAAGGTACAAAAAGAGGCCGCACTATTTTCGCTTGTCGTCGCCCGTGTCGAGTACGCGCGCGATGCTGAGATCGAGCTGTGAAAGCAAGACGCCCATCAGGCTCTCGAACTCACCTTCTCCAAGCCGCAAACGGGCAGAGAGCTCGTCGCGCGTCTTCTCCCAGATGAGTTCTTTTGCCTTGACGATCCGCCGCGCTGCCGTCGCCCGATGAACGCCGAACACGGGGCCTAGCTCATCGATCGAGAGACCATCGAGCAGGTGCATGCGCAAGAGCGATCGGTCCTCTGGCGCAAGCGCACCGAACGCGTGTTCAAACGCCTCTTTGAAAAGCGCCGAGTGCGTACGTTTTAGGTGCGCAAGCTCTGGGCTCTGACCCGCAGCGGCAAGGTCTGAGAGCGCCTCGTCGGTATCGTGAATTTCGGCGCCGGTCGCTCGCAAGACGCTCAAGGCCGTGCGCGTTGCGGCGACACGCACCCAGCCCCCGAGTGGACCACGTCCCGAAAACTGCAACACTTTGGGCTCGCGATCGTTTGTGCCCATCAGCAAACGCGCGCGTACTTCTTGAAGCACGTCATCCGCACCCGCGCCAAGACGCATCTGAACCAATGTGCTCAATGCAGGTTGCAAATAGTCTCGTTCAAATTCTCCGAGCGCAGATGGGTCAGCGGCCGCGCACAAAAAAGCCAGGGCGACCTCGCGAACGCGACACGATTGTAAACTTTCGACGTCAGGCGCTTGCGCGGCGAGGTGGGCAAAGAATGAGTCAACTTTATTGACCAATACTGGATATGCCGAGGTGACTTCCCTCGTAACTTCTTCAACGACATGAGCCGCGCTGGGACTCGCGGCAAATGCAGCCGCCGCCTCTGCATCAAGGTGCGCAATATATCGCGAGAGCAATGGAAGGCTCGGCATGCGTTACGATGGTACGGGTGTCCTGCCCCGACGAAAACATTCTCGTTGCGTTCGCAACCGCGCGAGCAAGCGAAGACACGCGGACGAGCGTCATTGCACACCTGGATGGCTGCTCCACGTGTCGCCGGCTCGTCGCAGCCCTTGCACGCGGGCGGAAGGTTCAGACTGATGCAAAGGCTTCCGAA